>NZ_QUKJ01000028.1:244-526 GCF_003481065.1 Clostridium sp. TF11-13AC | reverse complement strand
CGGGCTTCATGCTTTGCCGCATAGCTTGTCACTTTCCGCAGATTGGAGAGTACACCAGCGGTCAAGAGGTCGGTGCGGATAAAGTGCGCCGTACAGTCATGGGTGCGTTTCTTGTAGTTGCCGCAGATATAACAGTCCTGCTTGCGCTTGTCCGTCTGGTATCGCTGCTGATACATCACACTGCCGCAGTCTGCACAGAACAGTATGCCGGAGAACAAGCCCACTTCATCATAGCGGTTGGGGCGTTTGCGCTGCTTGCGAAGCTCCTGCACCCGTTCCCAT
>NZ_QUKJ01000028.1:0-234 GCF_003481065.1 Clostridium sp. TF11-13AC | reverse complement strand
GGGGCGTTTGCGCTGTTTGCGAAGCTCCTGCACCCGTTCCCATGTTTGGGTGTCTATGATAGGCTCGTGGTGGTTCTCGAAAATCACTTGCTTTTCCAGGGGATTTTCTACACTGTGCTTGACTTTGTAAGAAAGTTTTTCTGTCTTGAAATTTACCAGACAGCCTGTGTATTCCCGGTTTTCAAGGATATGCACTACGGTATTAGTCGCCCACTTGCACTCATAGCCGGGGTG
>NZ_QUKJ01000027.1:224-551 GCF_003481065.1 Clostridium sp. TF11-13AC | reverse complement strand
TCCATAAGGGCGTTGGCGATACAGGCGGCAAGGTAGCTTTTTCCTTTCCCCACGCCGCCCCAAAACAGGTAGCCGATATTTTCAGCCTGCATGGTTTCCCAGCTCTCCACATAAAAGCGGGCGGTTTCGGTCTGCGGGTTTCTGCCGTTGTCATGCTCAAATGTCCAGTTCCGCATAGCAGGGTCGGTAAAGCCCCGGCGTTTCAAGTCCTCCACTTTTTCAAGGTGCTTCTGTCTGCTTTCAGCGGCTTCCCGTTTTTCACGGGCTGCCCGCTGGCAGTCGCACTCTGCCGGGTGTCGGTCATGCCCTAACCATTGGGCGGTTTCT
>NZ_QUKJ01000027.1:0-214 GCF_003481065.1 Clostridium sp. TF11-13AC | reverse complement strand
GGGTGTCGGTCATGCCCTAACCATTGGGCGGTTTCTTTTGAAAAGTAGGCTTCTTTGGGCGTATGGCACTTGCCGCAGTATAAAAGCCCGTCCTCGCCTGTGTAGTCCTCCGCTTCGGCGGTAGTGGCTGTAATGTCCGTAATCATAGCTTCAATCTCGTTTCTCATAAGCTCTCACCCTCCTTGCATGAATAATCGGGTATGCCCTGTTTCGG
>NZ_QUKJ01000026.1:339-808 GCF_003481065.1 Clostridium sp. TF11-13AC | reverse complement strand
TTTTTCTGGGAAGCAATCGCCCCGGTGTAGACGGGATTCATCAAAAGGTCTTTGATAACGGAGAAGTCCCACATATACCGTCCTTTTTCTGGGTCTTTCTTTTCCCATTTGGTGCGGGTATTGCGAAGCCCCCGTTCCCGGTTCCACCATGTGGGGCAGGGGATTTTTTCTTCCTCCAGCCGTCTGCGGATATAGTTCGGACCATGACCGTTCAGGGCATATCCGAAAATCAGTCGCACAATCGGGGCGGTTTCCTCGTCAATGAGCAGATGGTTTTTGTCCTCCGGGTCTTTCCGATACCCAAACGGGGCAAGACACCCGGTAAACTGTCCTTTCTGCGCTTTCAGAAGATAAGAGGAATGGACTTTCTTGGAAATATCCTTGCTGTACATCTCGTTCAGGATATTCTTGAACGGGGCAATATCGTTGTTATCCCGCAGGGTGTCGATACCGTCATTCATGGCGATAT
>NZ_QUKJ01000026.1:0-329 GCF_003481065.1 Clostridium sp. TF11-13AC | reverse complement strand
TTGTTATCCCGCAGGGTGTCGATACCGTCATTCATGGCGATATAGCGGACACCGTTTCTTGGGAAAAAGTCCTCAATCAAATGCCCGGTTTGCAGATAGTTCCGCCCCAGTCGGCTGAGGTCTTTCGTGATGACAAGGTTGATTTGCCTGCGCTCAATGGCTCTCAACATTCTCTGTAAATCAGGACGCTCCATATTAAGACCTGTGAAGCCATCGTCCTGATAGACTGCCACAACCTCCCATCCCTGCTTTTCGCAGTATTTTTCCAGCATATCCCGCTGGTTGGCGATACTGGCACTTTCGCCTTGCAGGTCATCGTCCTTTGACAG
>NZ_QUKJ01000025.1:0-867 GCF_003481065.1 Clostridium sp. TF11-13AC | reverse complement strand
AAATGTACCCGAACCCATACAGAACAAGGGGGCTGCCCCGTACTCTACCCGCAATACCAAAGGATTTTTTAACGGGCTTACAGGGCAGAAAAACCCCGAAAATGATACCGAGATGATACAGAATTACCGCCGATACCGTCACACCAGCGGAAACGGCAGAAAGGAGCGCACCCATGCCAAGAATGAGCAAGAAACGGCGGCTGGAATGGTCTTTTTTCCTGCGGCAAGTGAAAGTCGGGAATACCACCTGCGACCGTATCACATACAACGACCTCTGCCGGGGCTGTACCCATAGCTGCAAGCAGAGCTTCCGGGCGGTTATCATACTCTGCCCCCGCTACTACTCCAAACGCCGGAAAAAGGAGGACAGGGACAATGGCAGATAACCGCAAGTATTACTACCTCAAGCTGAAAGAGAATTTTTTTGACAGCGACTCCATTGTGCTGCTGGAAGATATGAAAGACGGGATTTTATATTCCAATATCCTCTTGAAGCTGTACTTAAAATCGCTGAAAAACGGCGGGAAGTTGCAGCTTGACGAGCATATCCCCTACACAGCGCAGATGATAGCGACACTGACCCGCCACCAGATAGGGACGGTTGAGAGGGCTTTAGAGATTTTCCGGCAGTTGGGGCTTGTGGAGCAGCTTGACAGCGGGGCTTTTTATATGACCGATATTGAGCTGATGATAGGACAGTCCTCTACCGAAGCCGAGCGAAAACGGGCTGCAAGGCTGGAAAACAAGGCACTTTTACCGCCCCGGACAAAAGGCGGACATTTGTCCGACATTCGTCCACCAGAGATAGAGATAGAGTTAGAGAAAGAGATAGAAAAAGAGAGAGAGGGAGAAACGGGACACCCCGCC
>NZ_QUKJ01000024.1:0-875 GCF_003481065.1 Clostridium sp. TF11-13AC | reverse complement strand
TACACCGGGGCGATTGCTTCCCAGAAAAAGGACTACCGTTTCAAAATCGGCACGATTGGGGAAAAGAAGCCGGAGGACTGGATTGTGGTGGAGGGGCAGCATGAACCGCTGATTGACCGCATGAGCTTTGACATTGTGCAGAATAAGCTGAAATCCCGCCAGCGTCCGGGGCAGACCAATGAAATCAGCCTGTTTGCCGGACTGATAAAATGCGGCGAGTGTGGGAAGTCGCTGACGGTACGCTACACAAACGCAAAACATCCTCAGCAGATTTATTCCTGCAAGACCTACAATGCCTTTGGAAAGAACCACTGCACCCAGCATCGGATTGACTATGACACCCTTTACAGCCATGTGCTGCGGAAAATCCGGGAATGTGCCAGAGCTGCCCTGATGGACGGAGAAGCGGTTGCCGACCGCCTGACCAATACCTGTGAAGCCGAGCAGCGGGAACAGCGGGAAGCAATGGAACGCTCCCTTACAAGGGACGAGGAACGGATTGAGATTCTGGACAAAATGGTAATGCGGCTTTATGAGGATATGATTGCAGGGCGTATCAGTGAGCAGAGCTTCAACACCATGCTGGAAAAGACGCAGACCGAGCAGACGGAGCTTAAAACAAAAGTGTCCGAGGGCAGAAAGCGGCTGTCCGATGAAGTCCAGCTTGCCAATGATGCAAAACAATGGGTGGAAGCCATTCAGGAATACGCCAACATCACAGAGCTGGACGCAGCCACCCTCAACCGCTTAATCAAAGAAATCGTCGTGCATGAGCGCATTGACGAAGATAAAACAAGACACATTTCTATCGAAATTCATTTTAATCTCAAACCCATCCCGGAGGTGGAACAGGTCACTGCCTGACCTGTCCCGCC
>NZ_QUKJ01000023.1:0-1085 GCF_003481065.1 Clostridium sp. TF11-13AC | reverse complement strand
CTGCAAGGCGAGAGCAATTCCATTTCCAATCAGAAGCGTATCCTTGAAACCTATGCAAAGCAGAACGGCTTTTCCAATCTGCGCTGGTACACGGACGACGGTTATTCTGGTGCAAACTTTCAAAGACCCGGTTTTCAAGCCATGCTTGCGGACATTGAAGCCGGAAAAGTCGGGACAGTTATCGTAAAGGATATGTCGAGGTTAGGGCGAAACTACCTGCAAGTGGGAATGTACACGGAAATGGTTTTCCCACAGAAAGGCGTCCGCTTCATCGCTATCAATGACGGAGTGGACAGCGCACAGGGCGACAATGACTTTGCCCCGCTGCGGAATATATTTAACGAATGGCTGGTGAGAGATACGAGCAAGAAAATCAAAGCAGTAAAACGCTCAAAAGGTATGAGTGGCAAGCCCATCACAAGCAAGCCTGTGTATGGCTACCTCATGGACGAGGACGAAAATTTTATTATTGACGAGGAAGCTGCACCCGTAGTCAAGCAGATATACAACCTCTGCCTTGCTGGGAATGGTCCGACTAAGATAGCCCGTATGCTCACAGAGCAGCATGGCTACCTCATGGACGAGGACGAAAATTTCATTATTGACGAGGAAGCTGCACCCGTAGTTAAGCAGATATACAACCTCTGCCTTGCCGGGAACGGTCCGACCAAGATAGCCCGTATGCTCACAGAGCAGCAAATCCCCACGCCGGGGACGCTGGAATACCGCAGGACGGGCAGCACCCGCCGCTACCACCCCGGCTATGAGTGCAAGTGGGCGACCAATACCGTTGTGCATATCCTTGAAAACCGGGAATACACGGGCTGCCTGGTAAACTTCAAGACGGAAAAACTCTCTTACAAAGTCAAGCACAGCGTAGAAAACCCGGAGGAAAAGCAAGCGATATTCGAGAACCACCACGAGCCTATCATAGACACCCAAACATGGGAACGGGTGCAGGAGCTTCGCAAGCAGCGCAAACGCCCCAACCGCTATGATGAAGTGGGCTTGTTCTCCGGCATACTGTTCTGTGCAGACTGCGGCAGTGTGATGTATCAGCAGCGATACCAGACGGACAAGCGCAA
>NZ_QUKJ01000022.1:978-1215 GCF_003481065.1 Clostridium sp. TF11-13AC | reverse complement strand
TCCTATCTGATTCCGGTGTATGCAGAGACATGGGAAGAACTTTCAGAAATCAAAAATCTACAAAAACGCTTTAATGAGGCGGAACATCTGGTACATGAGACAAAAAAGAATCATGCCAGATTTCCGTTTGACTGTCATTTTCCTAAGATGCCATCTTATCTGAGAAGAGCGGCGATTCAACACGCACTTGGAGCAGTGTCCTCCTATCAATCACGCCTTAGTTTGTGGGAAAAGGGA
>NZ_QUKJ01000022.1:0-968 GCF_003481065.1 Clostridium sp. TF11-13AC | reverse complement strand
TCACGCCTTAGTTTGTGGGAAAAGGGAGAACTGAGAGGAAAACCGAAGCTGGTCTGTGAGAATCATGCGATGCCGGTATTCTATCGGGATGTCATGTATAGGGAAGCAGAACCGGGAGAAGATACGGCTTATTTAAAGCTATTTGATGGGCGTGAGTGGAAGTGGTTTCAGGTGAAATTACTTCATACCGATATGGAATATCTTCGAAAAAAGTGGAGCGGGAAAGAGGCATCTGCCCCAACTTTGGAAAGGAAACATCATAAATATTTCCTTCGGTTTTCATACACAGAGGAAGTAAGCTTATCAAAAACAGATGTAAAAGAGCAGGTGATATGCAGCGTTGATTTAGGAATCAATACGGATGCGGTCTGCAGCATCATGCGTGCAGATGGCACTATCTTGGGACGTAAATTTATAAATTTCTCCAGTGATAAAGACCATTTGTATCATGTGCTTGGCAGAATCCGCCGTTTTCAGAGGGAACATTCCTCCAGACAGGTCCAAAGCCGATGGGATTATGCAAAAAGGCTGAATATGGAGCTGTCCCGCAAAATAGCTGCGGAGATCACGAAATATGCCGCAGAGTATCAGGCAGGTGTAATTGTGTTTGAGTATCTGGAAATGCAGGGAAAAATATCCGGAAAAAAGAAACAAAAGCTTCATTTATGGAGAAAGCGGGATATTCAGAAACCGTGTGAACATCAGGCACATCGGAACGGAATTCGTGTGTCCAGGGTCAGTGCCCGGAACACCAGCAGGCTGGCCTGTGACGGAAGCGGAGCGGTAGTAAGAAACCAGGAGAACCATAGCCTATGTATCTTCCGGACCGGAAAACAGTATAACTGCGACCTGTCAGCATCCTATAATATCGGAGCGAGATATTTTATACGGGAATTTTTAAAACCCTTGCCGGAAACGGAAAGGTCTTCACTGGAGGCAAAAGTACCTGCAGTGAAGCGTAGAACCTC
>NZ_QUKJ01000021.1:0-1592 GCF_003481065.1 Clostridium sp. TF11-13AC | reverse complement strand
ATCCCCTTACATCCAGTAAGGATTTATCCATCTCATTACTTAAACTGTTAGAATGTAGGATGCAATGGTATATCGACTTCATCACTAGGACTTAGCGTCCGTACTTTAGACTGATAACCAGCTCCTCATTCACAGTGTTCGTTTTATGCAGGTTGAATCACATTAAGTGCATTCGTGTCACACACAGTAGTTTGAGCAGGTAATGAGTAAATCTGGTATTTATCCATTGTAATATTTTTAAGGAGTGACAAATTTATGAACGCAGTAGGTATCGATGTTTCAAAAGGTAAAAGCATGGTTACAATTCTAAGACCATTTGGTGAGATTGTATCCTCTCCTTTTGAGATCAAGCACACATCCAGTGATATCCTTTCACTAATTAAACTTATTCACTCTATCGAAGGTGAATCACGAATTGTAATGGAGCACACCGGACACTATTACGAAGTACTTGCTCAGCAATTTTCAGCAGCTGGTCTGTTTGTCAGTGCTGTTAATCCTAAGCTAGTCAAAAACTTTAATAATGACTCTCTTCGCAAAGTTAAATCTGACAAAGCTGATTCCATCAAGATCGCCCGCTATGCTCTTGACAAATGGCAAAATCTTAAACCATATAGTATTGTGGATGAATTGCGCACACAACTAAAGGCCATGAATCGTCAGTTTCATTTCTATGTGAAACAAAAAACGGCTATGAAAAATAATCTTATTAATCTCATTGACCAGACATACCCAAATGCAAATACTTATTTTAATAGTCCACCCCGCAGTGATGGCTCCCAAAAATGGGTTGATTTTGTCTATACGTATTGGCATGTAGATTGCGTTCGTAAAATGTCTCTAAATTCTTTTGTTAAACACTATCAAAACTGGTGCAAGCAAAAAAAATATATCTTCAATAAATCAAAAGCCGAAGAAATTTATACCAAGGCAACGGAACTTGTCCCGGTATTTCCTAAAAACGAAATAACCAAACGCATCATTAGACAAGCTATCGCTCAGCTTAACAGCACTTCCGCTACCGTCGAAACAATACGCATTCTCATGAATGAAACCGCCTCAAAACTTCCAGAGTACCCGATTGTTATGCAGTTTAAAGGGATTGGTCCATCTCTTGGTCCACAGCTTATGGCTGAGATCGGTGATATAACCAGATTTACACATAAAGGAGCCCTTACTGCTTTCGCCGGGGTAGATCCTGGCGTAAACGAGTCTGGCTCCTATGCACAAAAAAGTGTTCCAACATCCAAACGTGGGTCTTCAAATTTAAGAAAGACTCTTTTTCAAGTAATGGATGTTCTTATTAAAACAATGCCGCAAGATGATCCTGTATATCAATTCATGGACAGAAAACGTGCCCAGGGTAAACCGTACTATGTTTACATGACTGCAGGCGCTAATAAATTTCTCAGAATTTATTATGGACGAGTGAAGGAATATCTCTGTATTCTTTCTGAGTCAAGCTAATTCAAAACTTTTATTTGCAGACCAGCACTGCTTGTGGTGGTCTTATTTTAGTGCCTAATTTTAACCATGTAAAATTTTATATTTTTTTCCCCATTAAGTCTTGACTTTTTATTTGCAGGCTAAAG
>NZ_QUKJ01000020.1:0-2977 GCF_003481065.1 Clostridium sp. TF11-13AC | reverse complement strand
GATGACAATCAGGTAACTGACGAGTGGAAGAAAGACGGCGGTAAATGGTTCCATCTTGACGAAGATGGTGAGATGGAGACCTCTGCATGGGTTGATGAATACTATGTAGGCGAAGACGGTCATATGTTAACAAATGAATGGGTTAAAACTACTGCTGAAGATGAAGAAGATGATCCAGATGAAGACGGTGATAGCTGGTATTATTTCGATTCTAAGGGAAAACGAGTAGAAGGAAAAGATAAGAAGATTAATGGCAAAACCTATTTCTTCGATACTGACGGTAAAATGCAGTATGGTTGGTATGAGAAAGACGGCTCTGTATACTACCTTGGCGAAGAGGATGACGGTTCCAGAAAATCTGGTTGGTTATGGCTTGAAAGACCAGATGAGGAATCTGATGAAGATGGCGAAAAAGCAGCAGCAACTACACTGGGCGAAGGCGCAGATGATGAAGCTTGGTACTGGTTTGGAAGCGATGGAAAAGTATATCATAATTCCAACAACAAAAAGAAAATTAATGGTAAATACTACTATTTCAGCGAGCAGGGACAGATGCTGTATGAGTGGATCAATACCAGAGAGAGCGTAAACGAGGGCACTCCGGACTATATTCTGGATGACCAGAACGATGGTGCAAATGAAACTGCTACTGCCAGCGATATGATTTACGCTAACCAGGTTGAAGAAGGCTGGAGAGCTGACGGTTGGTATGAGATTGCTGGTGCAGCCGATCGTGATAACGACAATGATACCGATTGGTATTACTTCAAGAAAGGCGAGGCTAAAAAAGCTTCCCAGACTGTTGATGATGCTGTAAGAGATTCTAACCGCCATATCCAGTACAGAAAGAAAATCAAAATCAATGGTAAGTACTTCTGCTTCGATCAGGATGGTAAGATGCAGACAGGTCTTCAGCGAATTGGTGGAAAAACCTACTATTTCGATGAGAATGGTTATATGAAGACTGGTAAGATGACAGTTGATGATGATGATGACAATACTTTCACATTCTATTTCAGCACCAAGAATACAGATTCTGGTAAAGGTTATGACTGCATTAAAGATGGCTACGTATATGCCGATGGTCAGAGACTGGAAGCAGAAGATGACTATGCTATTTATAATTTCAAGGGTAGCAAGTATGTTGTAAACAAAACAGGTAAGATTCAGAAATCCACAAAGAAAGCTTATGAGCTTGATGGTGGTGAAGGTTATGTAACCGTTAACTCGGATGGTACGGTTAAGAATTATTCTAGTGAAAAACTGGATAAAATTACCGATTATACCGTAGCTTTTGTGGATGGTGATGCAACCGTTAAAGTTGGTGGATATAATACAAAAACCAAAGTATATGAAAACGGTACATATGTCAGAACTGTTGAAGATGCACCGGATGGTTTCATTTGGGAGCCGTAATCATCTACTCGCTCTAGATTAAAAGTAAAAAATCTTTATATTTTTTGAAAAAGGGGCTGTCGTACTAATGTGCGATAGCTCTTTTTTGTGCACTATCGATCGCACGATCAAAAAACTCCCCCTCCAAGGAAATTTTCCTTGGAGAAGGAGCTTCTATTATTGCTTCAAATTAATTTCAAAAATTAGTTCTTAGCAGTCCAAGTCGGTGTAACAGAACCTGTTCCTTTTGTATAGGTATACAGGTTATCATCATACAGCTGGATGAACGGTACAGATACCTTTGTATCTTCCATGATATCGCTTGTATTTGAGTAGTTATTTACAAACTTGATATTGTTGATAAGAGTCTCTGCAGTTTCATCACCAACGCTAGCTACAGACTTGCTGTTCTTGTTGATTGTTACATAAACCTCAGCATCGATGCCCTTGTTCTCTACATCGTACTTCTTGCTGGATTTCTGTACTTTACCCTTGGTATTTACCAGGTATACTTTACCTTCTATATAGAAGAGTCTGTAATCATCATCTGCTTATAGTGTTGAAACTGACATTAAGCTTATTGTTGGAGATGAATGGAAAAACGATTCTTCATTGTATTTAAAAAATATTCGAAAGGATGGAATTTCGATATGGCAATGACATCTTATCTGGATTTATGTGCAGAAGCTGTAAAAAACTGCCGAACACCATATTTGAGTTTATAAAACGATTAGAAGATTTGTTAAGTGAAACAAAATCCTAACTTCCCCGTTTAAGAAATATTTCCTATTATTTTCACAAAAGAAACACATCTTTGCGTTACACTACAACTATCAAATTCAAGGAGGATGTAACGCATGATGATAGATTCTAAGACAAAATGGAGTGTCTGGGGGATGCTCTTTGGTATGGCAGTTGTGCTTGGAGCAGGAGTTGCATTTCTGGCTTTTATCTTGACAAGGGATCCGCAGATTTTGGCTTTTCTGTATGATAAAATTACCGTTCCCCAGAGCCTGCATTTTATCACAAACTTCAAGTGGCTGTTCAATCTGATTGTTGTGTGCGTGACAGCAATTCCAGCAGCGGCTGTGTTGTATGTGAGTGAATGGGGATTTAGCCGCTGTGCTCAGGCAAAAGAAAAATAATTCTATATAAAAAAGTGTGATCACACTTTCATTTAAAAAACTTGATCACACTTTTTATTATAGAAATTTATATGCAAAAAGTGGCATAAAGAGGGACTATTTTTTTATTATCTTCATATCTACCGGAATCAGATAGGAAACTGCTTTCCGAAAAATATCCAGCGTAGCGCGGAGCGGTATATTCTTTTTTTTAATTTCTACTCCATAGCTGGATACAATCTGCATAAAGGTCCCTGCTTTCTGTTTTCGATACTTCGCGCACTAGACAAGATGATACTGTAAAGAATACCATTTCCTCTACCTACGAAAGTAATTTTTCTTTCGTAAGAAATATACATTTTCCATATTTATATTATACCATGCATTTCTTTACAAGGAAAACATTTGTTCTGCATTTTGTTAAAATAATTGGCACACCTAACTCATCACTACTACAA
>NZ_QUKJ01000002.1:378241-674791 GCF_003481065.1 Clostridium sp. TF11-13AC | reverse complement strand
CTGGCCGTCGCGGTTTCCCTGATAGCCGCTTCTCTGTCCATCACGGTTCTCCGCTGGAGCTGCGCTCTTAGCCGGCTCTGCGGTCTGCTCTGCACTTGCTGCTGCCGGACGGCTTGCCGGCGCGCCGGTCTTGGCTGCGTTTCCTGTATTGGCCTTGCCTGCCGGACGGCTTCCTCTCTGTACGCTGTTCTGCGGACGATAAACCGCTGCAATCCGCTTTTTCGGCGGCTCAGTTGTCTTCTCCGCCTCTTTCTTCTCTGCCTCTAACGGCTCTTTCTTTATATCTTCCACTCGATTTGTTTCCGCCTTTCCTGTATCTGTCTTTGACGCTGTCGTCTGTCTCTTTGCTCCTGCAAGGAAACATCTGACTGCTTCTGCCTGTTCCTCCGTCACCTTGGAAGAATGGCTTTTTACGTCAAAATGATTTTTCTGCAGTATCTCTAAAACTTCTTTATTTGATTTGCCAATCTGTTTTGACAACTCATTAACTCTCATGTTTTGCTACCTCCGTTCCGGCACTGCCTTCCCGTTCTGCATAAGCTCCTAAAAGAGCCCGCCCAGAAAAGCGTTAATCATCTAACTTCTCTCTTAACGCCTTTGCAAAACCGGAATCCAAAACGGCCAGAGACGCTCTCATCTCTTTTCCCATCGCGTGTCCCAGCTCTTCTTTCATGCCGAACTGGTACACGGGAACCTTGTAGTATGCACATGAATTTTCAAACATCTTTTTTGTATTGTCCGACGCTTCTTCTGACACGATCACCAGATACGCTTTTCCGCTCTTGATCGCCTTCTCGGTCATGAACTCCCCGCTTGCCGTCTTGCCGGCGCGCGTCGCCAGTCCCAGAAGATTCAGCACCTTTTTACGATTTTCCAAACTGCTCCATCTCCTTTTCCAGCGTCTCATAGACTTCCTTCGGAATCGCCATTTTGAGCGACCGCTCCAGTCCTTTGCTCTTTACCGCCTTTTTCCAGCAGTCCATCGAAGGACAGAGGTAGGCGCCGCGTCCATTCCTGCGGCCTGTCGCGTCAATCTCGATCGTATCGTCGGCTGTCTTTAAAACGCGGATCATTTCTTTTTTGCTCTTCATTTCTCCGCATCCGATGCACTGTCTGAGCGGCACTTTCTTTGCTCCCACTGTCTATCACTTCCATTTCTGTCAAATCCCGGTTCTGCTGCTTTCTTTCTGCCAAATCTGCTTGTTCCGCCCGAAATCAGCATCCCCGCACATTATCTGTCAGGATTATTCCTGCTCCGCCACCGGCTCTTCTGTGCCCTCAGCTGCCTCATTTTCTGCTGCCTCGGCTGCGTCTTCCTCTGCCACGCTGATCAGCGGGTCATCGGTGTAGCCCTCGAAGCCTTCCTCATAACCGCTCTCAAGCTCATCTAAAAGACCGGACTCTCTTGCCTGTGTCTCGCTCTTGATATCAATCTTGAAGCCGGTCAGGCGGGCTGCCAGGCGTGCATTCTGCCCCTCTTTACCGATTGCCAGGGAAAGCTGGTAATCCGGAACGATCACCTGTGCCTCGCGTGCTTCCTCATCTGCTGCAACCAGGATAACCTTTGCCGGGCTTAACGCGTTCTCAATCAGGAATGCAGGGTTGTCATCCCAGTTGATGATATCGATCTTCTCACCGCGCAGCTCATTGACAACCGCGCTGACACGCGCGCCGTTTAAGCCGACACATGCACCGACCGGATCGACGTTCGGGTCGTTGGAGCTGACTGCCATCTTCGTACGGGAACCTGCCTCACGTGCGATCGCCTTGATCTCTACGGTACCGTCTCGGACCTCGGCAACCTCAGACTCAAAAAGGCGTTTTACCAGATCTGGATGGCTTCTGGATACGGTGATACGCGGGTCGCGCTGTGTCTCTTTTACTTCGATGACATACAGTTTGATACGCTCGGTCGGTTTGAATACCTCGCCCTTTACCTGCTCACTCTCGTTCAGGATCGTGTCGATCTTGCCTAAGTTGATGCTGATGTTGCGTCCTACATAGCGCTGTACGATACCAGTTACGATATCTTTCTCTCTGCAGTGCCACTCCTCATACAGGGCGTTGCGCTCTGCCTCACGAAGCTTCTGTAAGATAACATTCTTCGCGTTCTGAACGGCGATGCGTCCAAACTCCTTGGAATTGACAGAGAACTGAACGATGTCGCCCAGCTCATACTTGCTGTTTAAGAGCTTTGCCTCTGCCAGGCTTACCTGGGTCATCGGATCCTCTACGGTCTCCACAACCTCACGCTCTGCCACGATGGAAAAATCTCCTGTTTCACGGTTGATGTTTACCTTGACATTATCTGCCCGGCCATAATTGTTTTTGTATGCTGTCAGCAGAGAATTTTCAATTGCTTCTAAAAGAACATCTTTGCTGATATTGTTTTCTTTTTCCAGCAGATTTATTGCCTCAATCAACTCTTTATTCATTTTATTTTATCTCCTCCTACCGTCTAAAAATCAAAGGCTAAACGAATCAAAGCAATCTCTGATTTTTCAAATGTACGCTCGCTGCCGTCCTCCATCGTGATTGTCACAGAATCTGCGTCATAGGACGTAAGCGTTCCTGTAAATTCCTTCTGTTTGTCGATCGCTTTATACAGGCGGATCTCCACATCTTTACCGATGCTTCTTGCAAAATCTTTCTCTTTCTTCAGAGGACGTCCCAGTCCCGGAGAACTTACCTCCAGTATATAGCTGTCCTCAATGAAATCTTCCTTATCCAGCCATTCACCAAGCAGACGGCTGATTACCTCGCAGTCATCAACGGTAATACCGCCCTCTTTGTCAATGTAGCACCGCAGATACCAGACGCCGACCTCGCGGACATACTCCACATCAACCAGCTCAAACTGATGCTGCTCCAGAACCGGCGTGATCCACGCCTCTACCCGTGCTTCGTACTGATCTCCCTTTGCCACACCCCCACCACCTTTCTATGAAATTAGAAAGAGTGGACTTTTTTGTCCACTCTTTCCAGTCAGTCTATTATGTTATCGTGCCTAGTATAACATGCTTTTTTCGGAAGTTCAAGAGGTATTTCCTATTGTTTCTCTTTATTTACCGAATACAGCCTCATAATCTGCTTTGAATTTCTCGATACCAGCATCGGTCAGCGGGTGTTTTACCATCTGCATCAGAACCTTGAACGGAACAGTTGCGATGTCAGCGCCAGCCTTCGCGCACTCGATGATGTGCATCGGATGTCTGGTGGAAGCACAGATAATCTCGGTGGAAATCTCCGGATAATTGTCAAAGATCTCTACGATATCGTAAATCAGGTCTGTACCGTTGGTGGAGATGTCATCCAGACGACCTAAAAACGGAGAAACGTATGTAGCGCCTGCTCTTGCAGCCAGAAGTGCCTGGCTGGCAGTAAAGATCAGGGTTACGTTGGTCTTGATGCCCTCAGCGGACAGAGCCTTCACAGCCTTTAAGCCCTCGGTAGTCATCGGGATTTTAACAACCATGTTCGGATGAATCTTAGCAATCTCACGACCCTCTGCGATCATATCCTCTGCCTTCACAGTCGTAGCCTTAACCTCACCGGAAATCGGTCCATCTACAATGCTGGTGATCTCTTTGATAACCTCATTAAAATCACGGCCTTCTTTTGCAATCAGAGACGGGTTTGTGGTAACGCCACAGATAATACCCATATCATTCGCTTCACGGATCTCATCAACATTCGCGGTATCAATAAAAAATTTCATTTCCCATATCCTCCTAATTTTTATAAGATAGATAGCCAGTATCTCCTATATTTACTATGCATAAGTATACCATACTTGTCCCATCTATTTCCATACTTGTATCTATATTTTACAAATTGTTACTGTTCACGCATACGTGCCCAGTAACTACAAATTCCCTTGTCCGTAATACGCCCCCGGACCATGCTTCCGCAGATAATGTTTATCCTGCAGACACTGCGGCGCTTCCTTCACATCTGGATTGATCATCTCGCAGCGCGCCGCCATCTTGGCAACCTCCTCGAGTACAACCGCGTTGTGAACCGCCTCATGGGCATCCTTGCCCCAAGTAAACGGTCCATGGTTCTTGCAGAGCACGCATGGCACCGCCATCGGGTCGAGCTTCCTCTCCTCAAACAAATCTGCGATCAGCACGCCTGTGTTCCACTCATAATTCTTTAATTCTTCCTCATTTAAGTTTCTCGCGCATGGAACGGAACCGTAGATATAATCTGCATGGGTCGTTCCGTAGCACGGAATGTCGCGTCCCGCCTGCGCCCAGGAAGTCGCCCACGGACTGTGCGTGTGAACCACGCCGCCGATCTTCGGAAAACGGTTATAAAGAATCAGGTGGGTTTTTGTATCAGAGGACGGATTCAGCGTTCCCTCAACACGGTTTCCTTCCAGATCCATGACAACCATATCATCTGGCGTCAGTTTGTCATAGTCCACGCCAGACGGTTTGATGACAAACAGCCCCTTCTCACGGTCAATCCCGGAAACATTGCCCCAGGTAAAGGTAACCAGACCGTATTTCGGAAGCAGCATATTGGCTTCGTATACTTCTTTTTTTAATTCTTCCAGCATCGATTAAAACCTTCCTTCTACGGCGCCTCTCTCGGCAGCCAGACCATTGATATAGCTTGTCATAAACGCATTGAAGCCCTCGACATCCTTTGCATCCGGCTCCATCGTCTCCGCCTTTGCATCTGCAAATACCTGCTCATTTAAGTAATCGGACAAGCTCTGTCCCGGCTTCTTATCCTTGCGGTATGCCGCCAGAACCGCGATACCCCAGGCACCGCCCTCACCAGCTGTCTCCATAACGGATACCGGCACATCAGCAGCTGCCGCCATGATACGCTGTCCAACACCCTTGGTCTTGAAGAATCCGCCATGACCCATCAGTTTATCCAGTGTCACGTGCTCTTCCTTGAACAGAATGTCCAGACCATATTTCAGGGTTGCCAGGGAACTATATAAATGGGTACGCATGAAATTTGCCAGTCCCAGCTTGCTGTCGGGACGGCGCATAAACAGCGGGCGTCCCTCCTCGAAGTCGGTGATCGGCTCGCCGGAAAGGTAGCAGTAGGACATCAGTCCTCCGCAGTCTTCATCGCCCTCAAGCGCCTTGCGGTACAGGGTTCCAAACAGGGTGTTGCGGTCTGTTTTCTGACCCATCAGCTCATAGAACTCTTCAAACAGACCTACCCAGGCATTCAGATCGGAGGTACAGTTGTTGCAGTGGACCATGCCGACCAGATGACCGTCCGGCGTAGTTACCATGTCAATCTCCTGGTGAACCGTCTCCAGAGTCTTTTCCAGAACAACCATTGCAAATACGGAGGTTCCGGCAGATACGTTACCGGTGCGGACCGCCACACTATTGGTTGCAGTCATACCGGTTCCTGCATCGCCCTCCGGCGGGCACAGCGGAATGCCAGCTTCCAGATTGCCGCTCTCATCCAGCAGCTTCGCGCCTTCCTCAGTCAGCGTTCCCGCCTCATCGCCAGCGCTCAGAACCTCCGGCAGAAGGTCGCGCAGCTTCCACGGATATCCCTTCGGAACCATTATTTCTTCGAATTTATCCAGCATTTCAGCATCATACTGTCCGGTTGCCGGGTCGATCGGGAACATACCCGAAGCATCGCCGACGCCAAGTACCTGCTTGCCAGTCAGTTTCCAATGTACATATCCGGCTAAAGTGGTCAGAAAATGCACGTGGGATACATGCTCCTCGCCGTTGATCACTGCCTGATACAGGTGTGCAATACTCCATCTCTGCGGGATATTGTAGTTAAACAGGTCTGTCAGGCGTCTTGCTGCCTCGGCGGTCATCGTATTTCTCCAGGTACGGAACGGAACGAGCAGCTTTCCGTCCGCATCAAACGCCATATAGCCGTGCATCATAGCGCTGACGCCCATCGCACCAACCCTTTTAAGCGTTAAACCGTATTGGTTCTTCACATCAGCAGCCAGATCCGCATAGCAGTCCTTTAAGCCCTTCCAGATATCTTCCAGGGAATAGGTCCAGATACCATTTTCCAGACGATTTTCCCACTCATAGCTCCCCTGCGCGATCGGCGCGGTCGTGCCGTCCGTCAATACTGCCTTGATTCGGGTCGAACCAAATTCAATTCCGAGCGCTGTATTTCCGCTCTCTATGTCTTTCTTGATCTCTTCCGCACTGCGGGCCATATCCATCCTCCTCATTGTAGCAAAAAGGCGCACCGCCGCCGGAATTATCATCCCCTTGGCTGCGGCACGCCCCGTCATTCATAACTATTTTATTTTCACAATTGTGGCGAAAACTTATGCAGTTACGTCTTTTTCAAATTTTTTATCTTTCAAACACCCTATTATTTCATAAAGAATTTCTGTAAATCAGCCTCTGTCGTATCTTCGCCGATTGTAATTAACTCGGTACCGGTCAGACGCGCGAACATAGCGATGTCATCTCTCGTCAGAGCGGTAGATACAACGGAGTGATGAGCGCCGCCTGCGTAGCACCATGCAGCCGTACCGATCTGGAAGTTCGGTTTATGACGGTACATAATTCTCGCTACCGGAAGTTTTGGCATCGGTTTCGGCTGTTTTACAAGCTCGATATCTGCACAGATGATGCGGAAATGATCGCCCATATCTACCATCGTTACCTGGATACCATCGCCGGTCACGCCGTCGAAGATCAGTCTTGCCGGATCCTCCTTGCCGCCGATACCCAGCGGAATTACATCAATCTCCGGTTTGGTTGCTGCAAATGCCGGCGGAACCTCCAGCATATGGGAAGCTAACTCTAACTCCTGTCCCGGAGTCAGATCGTAGGTGTAATCCTCGATAAAGCCGGTTGCGCCCTCTTTGCCCTCGGACATCTTCATCAGGACTGCAGACAGAGCGGAAATCTTGTAATCACCCTCCGGACCAAAGCCGATGCCTTTGCCCATCAGGTTCTGTGCTGCGATACCCGGAAGCTGCTTTAAGCCGTGCAGATCCTGGAAGGTGTCTGCAAATGCACCGATTCCGTTCGTGAAGAGGAATTTCTCCAGACCCACTTCGTATTTAGCCTGCTCGCGGACAGAATCAATGCGGTCGGTCTTCATTGTATACTTATCGGTATACTCTTTCATCTTCGCGTCGATCTCTTCCTCGGTTACCTGGTTGATGATGTCAACCAGATCGCCCAGTGCATAGTAGTTGCACTCCCAGCCGTATTTGATCTGGCTCTCTACGCGGTCGCCGTCGGTAACCGCCACCTCGCGCATGTTGTTGCCGAAGGAAGCTACCTTTAAGGACTTAGAGTAGGAGATAGCCTTTGCAACGGATGCAAACTGGCGGATCTTTGCTACCACATCATCATGTTTGTAATATCCAGCTACAACCTCATGCGGAATACCCATTCTGGCAACGATGAAGCCGTACTCACGGTCGCCATGTGCGGACTGATTCAGGTTCATGAAATCCATGTCGATCTCATCATACGGAAGCTTCTCATTTGCCTGTGTATGTAAATGAAGCAGCGGTTTTCTTAATTCCTGCAGACCCTTGATCCACATTTTTGCAGGGGAGAAGGTGTGCATCCATGTGATAACGCCGACACAGTCATCATCATTCGAAGCTTTCCGCATATCCTGAATACAGATTTCAGAAGTCTCTACGGTTGGAAGAAGTTCGATCTCTGCCAGATCGCCCACTTTTTCGTTTAAGAATGCAACCATCTGACGGCTGTCTTCTGCAACCTGTTTCAGGCATTCCTCTCCGTATAAGTCCTGGGAACCCACAATAAAATATAACTTTTTCATTTTAATCTGCCTCCTTGTCATTTTCAATGTATATCCCGAACCGAATTTCCGTTGTTAAACATCACCGGAAACCGGTACGAATACTTCTTTTCCTGCCAATCCGAATCCTCTATCATCCGCAGAAGATTGCGCGCTGTCAGACGCCCAAGATTGTACTTGGGATGAATCACGGACAGGATCGTGAGATCCCCCTCCTGCACCGGTCCGGCATCATCAAACGATACCAGGGAAATATCTTCCGGCACGCGCAGTCCGCGGTCCTTTAAAAAATCCATATAGCTGCCCGCCACCTCGTCGTTGTAGAGGATCATCGCGGTACAGTCCTTCGTCCGGCGGTACATCCGCTGGAGTCCTTTTTTGCTTAATTTTTCTTCCATATCCCGGGTCGAATACCAGCGGATCCAGTCCTCCTGGAAATCGATCCCGAAATCCGACAGGCACTCGATAAAGCCGCGGTAACGCTCGATCCCCTGCCAGTCATCGTATTTGAAAATACCGCCGATCCGGGTATGTCCGTTCTGTATCAAAATCCGCGTCAACTCATAGCCCGCGCGCGCATCCGACATCTCCACGCTGTCAAACGTCTCATTCTGGTAATGATTGTGAATAAACAGCGTCGGAATATTTCTCCGCCGTATCTCCTTGTAAAGCCGCAGATTCGGATTCGGGAAACTGGAACGCGTCCCCTCGATGATGAGTCCGGACACATTGCGCCCCAGCATCCCCTTGAGATACAGGGCCTCATCATTTAAGCGGTTACGCGTGACCGAAACGCTGATCTCATAACCTTCCTCCCGCAGGACGGACTCGATTCCCTCGTACACCTGCGGAAACAGGTAATCTGAAAAATAACTGAGAATCAGTCCGATGCGGGGACGTTCTTCCTTATCCTTCTCCGGCGCATAGGAAACGTATGTGCCGCTTCCCTTGACCCGGGCAATCAGCCCGTCCTGCTCCAGGCGGTCGAGCGCGTTGCGGACCGTCTGGCGGGAGTATCCAAATTTATTCTGGAGCATATGCTCGGATGGAAACTTGTCCATATTCCGGAGCACCCCGCTCATAATCAGCGTCCGACCCCAGTTGTAGAGCTTCTGATATTTAAGTCCACCCTGATTCCGGCTGCTGTTCTCCCTCATACTGTAACCTCCAGATGTCGCTTTTGTCTGTCCTATTTGATAACCTGCAGAGACTGACGGTCTGCGAATACAGCTACGAATATCAGGAATACAACACCCTGGATGAGCTGCATCATCTGTGTGGTAAAGCCCATCATCGTCAGACCACTGTTCAGGACGATGTACAGAAGAGAACCAACGATGATATTCTCAAAACGTACCTTCGCACCACCGGAAATCGGCATACCGCCCAGTACCAGTGCAATCAGGATCTGGGTCTCAAGCTGGTTACCACCGGAAGAAGTAACCGAACCAACCTTGATAACATTGATAAATGCGGCAAATCCTGTGATCGCACCTGCCAGTGTGTAGATAAGGAACTTCATGCGGTCGGTACGGATGCCGGAGAACATCGCTGCTTTCTCACCTGCTCCGATCGCCTTTAAATAAGTACCAAACTTGGTAAAGCGGAATAAAATAAATCCGATAATCAGGACCACCAACGTACAAGCCAGCTTTAATTCAGTGCTGTCGAAGTTGATTAACATCGCAGAGCCGGCTACCGGCGCGTTGGTCGTCAGATATTTGATAAATCCACGGAATAAGAACATCGTACAAATCGTAACGATGAAGGATTTAATCTTGCGGTATACATAGAAGTAACCGTTGATGGCACCGATCGCTGCACCAACCGCGATACCTGCCACAATCGCCAGTGGAATGCTGGTCTTGGAAACCATGCAGACAACAATCGATGCAATACCAAGGATGGAACCCTGGGAGAAATCCAGACCGCCCATCGTCATGATAAAGAATACGCCGGTTGCCGAAATCATAGTGACATACACCTGGGAAAGTACCAGAGGAAGGTTATTCATCATCCGGAAATTCGTCAGGGCATTGAACATAAGAAAGATAATAATCAGTCCCGCAATCGGCAGAAGCGAACGGATCATCGTCATTTTTGATAACTTTTTGAGCTGCTGCTCTTTATTTTCCGTACTTGTCTTAACTTGATTCTCCATTGCATCCTCCTTATACCATCATCGTGATCAGGCTGTTCTCATCCATCGCCTCATCACGTTCCAGCTCACCGCTGATCTTGCCGTCCTTCATGATAATGATGCGGTCGCACATACCAATCAGCTCCATCAGCTCCTCGGAAATCATGATAATCGATTTTCCATTCTTTCTCATCTGGTTCATTAACTGGTAAATGTCCTGTTTAACCTTAATATCAATACCACGGGTCGGACTGTCGAGAACGACAATATCGGAATCTTTTCCAATCCATCTTGCCAGAACGACCTTCTGCTTATTACCACCAGAAAGCTCCGAAACAAACTGGTTTACGTTTACCATCTTGACGGACATCTGTTTTGCAAACTGGTTGGAAAATTCTCTTAATTTCTTATCGCTCAACAGGTGAAGCTTGTTTGCCAGCGAATCCAGGGACGGCAGGCAGATGTTGTCGCCGATGCTCTGGTTTAAAACGACCGACTCATTATCACGATCCTTCGACGTATACGCGATGCTGTGCTTGATCGCGCTCGGGATATCGTTGATCTGCGTTCCGTCTGCCAGCTGTACCGTACCGGTTCTGTCATAGGAAGCGCCGAAGATTGCTTTGCCGATCTCATGCATACCGGACTCGGACAAACCGCCGAAGCCAAGGATCTCGCCCTTGTGAAGGTCAAAAGACACATCCTCAATCAGTCCCGGAACCGTCACATTTTTCACTGAAAGAACCACTTCATCCGATACCTTCTCGCCGTAGTCTGCACGGTAATAATCACCGGTCACCTCACGGCCTACCATCAGACGTTTCAGATCGTCCTCGGTCACATCCTTGCTCTTGACGGTATCAATGTAAACGCCGTCGCGCAGGATCGTGATGGTATCTGACTTCTCCAGAATCTCCGGAAGGTCATGGGAGATAAAGATAACCGTGTTGCCGCTCTCACGGATGCGGTTCATGTGTTTGTAAAGTTCTTCACGGCCTTCCTGGGAAAGTGCCGTGGTCGTCTCATCGATGACAACGATCTTCGGATTGAAGTAGGTCGCCTTTACGATCTCGACCAGTTTCCGGTCCTCGAAATTGTAGTTGTCGATAATGTCTGCCGCCTTGATACGCTCGAAGCCGTACTGTTTCAGAAGCTCCGTCGCCTTTTTATTCATGGCATTTGTATTTTTAATTCCCATATGTACGAACTGATCTTCGTGTCCCAGGAATATATTTTCCGCTACTGTAAGTCCTGACAAGGTTCCTAACTCCTGTACGATGATAGAAACACCCTCGTTGTTGGCTTCTACCTGATTCTTCGGATGAATCTCTTTCCCATCCAGAATGAAGGTACCGCTTCCGATACTGTAGATGCCGGTCAGCATGTTGGTCAGCGTCGATTTACCGGAACCATTCTCTCCGATCAGCGCGTGAACCTCGCCTTTATTGACATTAAAAGACACATTCTGAACTGCCTTCGTGATACCGAAGGACTTGCAAAGATTTTTTACCTGTAATCTTACCTCGCTCATTGCATTTCCTCCCTCGATTTACTTGACAATCTCGCCTTTTTCCGCTTTTGTGGTCAGCGTGATGATGATTAACAGTGCCAGACCTGTGATAACGTCCTGAATTGCTGTCGGTGCGCCCATCGCGATGAAACCAAAGAAAATAATGTTGATAACAAACTCGCCGATGACGATCGCCTGCAGCGGCATGCCATATTTCTTAAACGCCAGACCGAAGAAGCATCCCATCGTCGGAACGAAGTTACGGCTCATCGACGCCATACCGGTTACCGCTACCATGGAGGAACCGTAGCTGATCGTTAAAATCGCCATAACGCCTAAAAATGCGCCGCTTAAGATAAATGCAAGTACTTTGTACTTATTAACATTGATACCCATGTTTTTCGCTACGAACTCGTTGCTGCCGATCGCATATGTATACGTACCAATCTTTGTATAATTTAAGAAAATGTAAGCTGCCACACATGCCAGAAGTGCCAGAATAATGTTCCACGGCATCTGTCCGAATGCACGGAGGTTGGACGGAAGCGTCTGCTCCACGCCGCCTGCGATGTAGTTGGCAACCGACTCATAGATAAGAGCCAGACCCGTCGTTACAATCATGGACGGGATACGGAGTTTTACATAAAAAACACCGTTTAAAAGTCCGACAATCGTACCAGTCAGCACGCTGCCGATGATAAGACCGGCATATCCCATGCCGAAACGAGAGGCAAATACACAGCCTACAATCGCTGAAAGCATGATGTTCGCGCCGATGGAGAAATCGAACATACCCATAACCATAACAAAGTAAAAACCAACAGCGCCAACCGTCGCGATCAGGCTGGCCTGAAAATAACTCAGCATATTGGCCGGAGAACCAAAATTGCCCGGCGTCAAAGCTTTAAAAATCGCCCAGGAAAGCACTACCAAACCCACCAGGATGATATAACCCTTGGCAGTTCCCGAAAGTTTTTTCTTTCCGGTTGTTTCAACAACAGAAGAACCCATATTTTATACCTCATTCATAACTGCTCAGTTTCTTTTTTCTTTTAAAGAAAAGACCGGCATCGCGCCGTGCGATACCGGCCTTTTCTATTACATTCAGCCTCTTAAAATTCTATAATTTGAATCAGTTTCTGAACTAATTAGTTGCCTGCTCTCTGTGCAGCATCCTCGATGGAGATACCAGCTGCAGTTGCTTTCAGGTCATCCAGGCTAAGCTCGGACATAGCTACCAGTTCCTCATCGGTGTATGGAAGCTGATCTACGAAGTACTGCTCATATGCTTTGTAGTCGTCCGGAGAAGATACATACAGATACGGGAACGGAACATCCTCGAAGTTGCCCTCGATACCTGTGTAGTTGCCCTTGATTGCGTTGTAAACCATCATGAAAGCGATAAGCGGATCGCAATAATGTCCACCGGACTCACCGGCCATAGAACCATTCTCAAGTCTCTCGCCCAGATCCGGAAGGAAGTCTGTGGAAACGATGTCGATATCCTGAGTCTTGCCTGCACGCTCAACTGCTGCGATAGCGCCCTGAAGCGGGTCACCGCCGCCGCCTGCCGGAATCAGTGCATCCAGAGTCGGATCTGCGGACATCAGAGCCTCTGCTGCCTTGGAACCACCCTCAGAAGAAGTACCTGCGTACTGCGGCTCAGACAGTTTTGCCTGATCATCCGGATGCTCTGCGTTCCATTTCTCAACGCCAGCTTTGTAGCCTTCCCATCTGCCAAGCCAGGTAGCGTCGCCCTGCTCCCAGCCGATCAGACCGATGTTTCTGTCGCCCTTGTCCAGAAGAATCTGAACTAATTTTTCACCGTTCTCCGGCTCGTTCTCATGAACAGCGCCGATGTAGTACGGTGATGCGGTTGCTAAATCATAGATATCCTTGCTGTTCTCCTGGCTGATAACACGGAAGAACTGTGCCAGATATACTTTATTGTCATTACATGTCTTAATAGCGGATGTCATCTCTGTATCAGAAGAGTTGCAGATGATGATACCCTGGCATCCTGCTGCTGCTAACTGCTCTACGGATGCGGTAACCTTCTCCGACACATGACCCTGGTCAACATACTGAACCTGAACGCCCAGAGCCTTTGCTGCCTCGTCGATGATCAGCTTACACTGGGAACCAAGTACATCGGTGGAGGACCAGATGGAAACACCGATCTTGATGTCTTTGTTGTCGATCGTCGAAGCTGCTGCCTCGCTTCCTTCTGCTGCAGAAGCATCTGCTGCCTGTGTCGCATTTGCTGCTCCAGAGCCGCCGCATGCGGTCATGCTCACTGCCATCGCTGCTGCTGTCATGGATGCAGCGGCACGTTTGAACATTTTTTTCATTCTAACTACCTCCCATAAAATTTTCTTTGCAAGCGGCACCCCAGCCGCACTGCTTTGTTGCTTTTCACAACTTTTTGTGATTTTATTATAACAATCCAGGACAAGTTGTGCAAGTAAATACAAGATCATTTTTTCATAAAGTTGTATTTTATTTTGTATATTGTTATAAATTTAACGTCTGATTTTGACATCCTTTTAGCAGAAATACAAATGATGCATAAATTAAAGCGGCTATTTTCGCTAAATATTTATGCATCATGTATAGGTTTGCTGATTTTCTCTCGAATTATGTCGAATCAAGAGAATACAGCTTTATATTGTTTCTGATATGTACTGTACTTTTTTCAGATGTCTTCTCTCTCTTTGCATGGATATTTCCCGTCATTTTGACTGTTCTATCTTGATGCTGTCATACCAGACATTCATGCCGGTTTGTCTGTCTCCGGAAGAGAATTTCTACTTTTTCTTCTTTACCATCGCAAGAATCGACTGAAGCACGATGAAGAAGCATAAAAGCGCCGCAATGGTGATACGGGTCCACCAGGAAGAAAGTGTTCCCTGGAAAGTGATAAATGCCTCGATCGTCGCCTTGATAAGGACGCCAAACAGGGTTCCGAATACATTACCGACGCCGCCGGTTAAGAGCGTGCCGCCGATAACAGAGGAAGCTATCGCATCCATCTCGAAGCCCTTTGCCTGCTCAACGAAGCCGCCCAGCGTATTCAGACAGAACAGGACGCTGCCGACGCCGCAAAGGAAACCGTCCAGGATATAGGCTTTCAGTTTTACCCGGCGCACATTTAAGCCCATCATCAGCGCTGACTGCTCGTTGCCGCCGATCGCATAGATGCTGCGTCCAAATTTCGTATATTTCAGCATGATAAATGCCAGAACCAGAAGAACCAGCGCAATCACAACCGTCGGATAGATATATGGATAAATCATCATGCCTTTTTTGTTGAGATAGCCGCCGAACGGAATATAAAGTTTCATCTTCGCCCATGCCATGAAAGTTTCATTCGTAATACTGATCATGTCCTTGGAAATGATCGCAGTCATGCCGCGGGCAAAGAACATACCCGCCAGGGTAACAATGAATGGCTGGATATCCATGTAGGCAACCAGGAATCCCTGTACCAGACCGAAGACAATCCCGGTCACCAGCACGATGAGAACCGCCGGAACCGCACCGATACCGCCTTTTTCCATCATCCATGCCAACATCATACAGCCCATCGCCACGAAGGAACCGACGCTGATATCGATACCGCCGGTGATCATGACGATCGTCATGCCGATACCGATGACAATCAAACCCGCATTGGAAATAAAGAGGTTTAAGAAGTTCTGTGTCTTGGCAAAGCCCTGTGCATTAAAGAGCACGCAGCCGATCGCGTACATCACGAAGAACAGCAGGATCGTGACAAGAAGCAGGAACGTGTTCTGATTTAATTTCTTCTTTTCTTTCATGATTTATGCCGCCTCCTTTCCTGCCGCGCCCAGTTCTTTTTTCTGTGCCAGGGATTTTCTCCATCTAGCGAATCCCGGTGACTGGAGTGCTACGATGATGACAACCACGATCGCCTTGTAAACCGGAACCTGATCCGAGGATACGTGCATCGCATACAGAGTGGTCGTCAGCGCCTGAATTGTATACGCGCCGATGACGGAACCTGCCAGCGAGAATTTACCGCCGCCGAGGGAGTTTCCGCCGATGGCAACTGCCAGGATCGCATCCAGTTCCATATTAAGACCGATGTTATTCGCATCCGCCGAGTAGATACGGCTGGAAGCAATCAGACCGGAAAGACCGGAGCAGAGTCCACAGTACGCGTAGGTGAGGAAAATAATCATAACCGACTTGATGCCGACAAGCTGGGACGCCCGTTTATTGATACCGACCGACTGGATATACATGCCCAGTGCCGTTTTCTTCAAGAGTAATGAAGTCAGCGCCACAACGACGACCGCCACGATAAACGGGGTCGGAACCGGGAATCCCGGAAGGGAAGCGCCCAGGGTACGGTAGCTGTCCACGCGCACGTATGTGATCTGTCCATCCGTGATCAGCTGGGCGATACCGCGCCCGGCGGTAAACATGATAAGAGTCGCTACCATCGGCTGGATGTTTAACTTTGCAACCAGAAAACCGTTGAAGCAGCCAATCGCCGCGCCGACGATGAGCGCTGCCAAGAAGCCGAGAATCAGCGGATTGGCATATGCAGTTGCTGCGCGCTCGCCGCCGGTTAAGAGGTTGCAGCAGACTGCCGCACTGACCGCCATGATCGCACCGACGGAAATATCCGTTCCAGCGGAGGACGATACGACAAGCGTCATGCCGACTGCCAGAATCACCAGCTCTGACGCACGGTTGATGATATCGATTAAGTATCCGTAGAGAACGCCGTTCCGCACCTCGATCGCGAAGAAGTTCGGCGTCGTGACGATATTTACCAGCAATACCAGCGCAAGGCAGAAAATCGGGAGAAACAGCCTCTGCGAGGTAATTTTTTTGAACGTCATATTTTTCATAGCTACTGTCCTCCTGCAATGGTTGACATGATGTTGGACTGGTTCATCTCATCCTCGGAAAGTTCTCCTACCTTTGCACCATCACGCATAACGACCATGCGATCGCAGGTACGGAGCATCTCCTCGATCTCGGAAGAAATAAACACGACTGCCATGCCCTGTTCTGCCAGTTTTACGACCAGTTTCTGAATCTCTGTCTTGGTTCCGACGTCGATGCCACGGGTCGGCTCGTCCAGAATCAGGAAATCCGGGTTGGTCAAAAGCCAGCGTCCGATGATTACCTTCTGCTGGTTGCCGCCGGAGAGTGATTTGATCGGTGTCTCACGGCTGGCGGTCTTAATCTGCAGCATATCAATGTATTTATCGGTAAATTCTTCCTGCTGCTTGCAGCTGAGCAGGTGGAACATACCGCGTTTTGCCTGAAGTGCCATGATCAGGTTCTCACGCACGGATAGATCCGAGATGATACCCTCGTTTTTCCGATCCTCCGGCAGATATGCCATGCCGGCATTCATCGAAATCAACGGGTGGCGCGCCGCGATCGGTCTTCCCTTGACACTCAGCTCGCCCTCATCCGGCTTTTCCGCTCCATAGAGAACACGGACCGTCTCAGAACGTCCCGAACCCAGAAGCCCGGTAAATCCGACGACTTCACCCTTGTGAATCACCAGATCAAACGGCTTTATGTATCCTTTCTTTCCGAGTCCCACCGCCTTGATGACGATGTCCGCTTCGCCGTGTTTCTCCTCACTCTTGGAATCCTTGATCGCTGCCAGATCATCGAAATCCTTTCCCATCATCTTGGCAACCAGCTGGACTCTCGGAAGCTCCGCCGTCGTAAATTGTCCTACCAACTGCCCATTCCGAAGAACGGTGATCTTATCGCAGACTGCATACACCTGCTCCAGGAAATGTGTAACGAATATGATGCCGACGCCTTCGGATTTCAGGCGGCGCATCAGATTAAAGAGCTTTTCTACCTCTCCATCATCGAGGGAGGAGGTCGGCTCATCAAGAATCAATACCTTTGCCGACATATCGACTGCACGGGCGATCGCTATCATCTGCTGAATTGCAATCGAATAATTGTCGATCGTCTGTGTTACATCTGCATGTATGTCAAGGTCCTGCAGCAGTTTGCTGGCCTTTTTATTCATTGTTTTCCAGTCAATCAATCCGCCTTTTCGCGGTTCGCGTCCGATAAACAGATTCTCTGCAACCGTCAAGTTCGGACAGAGATTGACTTCCTGATACACGGTGCTGATGCCCCGGTTCTGTGCCTCCTGCGGGCTGCGGTTGATGATCGCATGATCGCAGCCGTCTATCATGATTTCCCCTGTTTCAAACTCCTCTACACCCGTCAGGACTTTGATCAGCGTGGATTTTCCTGCGCCATTTTCCCCCATCAGGGCATGAATTTCGCCTTTTTTTAAGGTAAAATCCACATTCTGCAGAGCTTTTACACCCGGGAATGTCTTATAAATATGCCTCATCTCAAGAACGGAATCCTTTTCCATAAAAGCTTTGCCTCCTTATTTTTTGAAAAAGAAAGCGCAGGGACGGAAACCTAAGCCTCCAGCCCCGCGCCTCCTGATTGCCAAGTGCCTGCCGTCCGCCGAAACCTCCGGTCTGACACTCATTCACTTACGGTCAAAAGCGATTGCCTGTCCGATTATTAACATTTAAAAATACCATTCAAAAGCGAATTAGTAAGCTCTTGTCTTTAAGATTTCTTCCAGATCCATGCTTGTATCGAAGTATGCTTCGTCTACGTACTGAATCTTCTCAACCTCTTCGCCTTTTTCCAGTTTCTGGATGATTTCAGCTACACGCGGACCATGAAGCGGGTTGCACTCGAAGGTTGCGTTTAAGTCGCCAGCGATCATGGACTCGAAAGCTGCCTTTACGGAGTCAAAACTTACAACGATGATGTCGCCGTCCGGACCACAGGTCTTGCCTGCTGCCTTGATAGCATCGATGGCACCAAATGCCTCGTTATCATTCTCACAGATAACAACGTCGATGTCATCATAGCTCTTTAAGAAGGACTCCATAACTTCCTGTCCTTTTGCCTGGGTAAACTCACCAGACTGTCTGTCAAGCATCTTCCAGTTGGAGTGCTCTTTCAGCTTGTTATCCATACCTTCCGTACGACCAACCTGTGCGGATGCACCGATGGTACCCTGAATGGTAACCATGTTGATCTCTTCGTCGCCGCGTCCCTGATCCTCTAAGTATTTAGCCAGCCAGTCGCCGCAGGTCTCGCCTTCTTTTACGAAGTTTCCGCCTACCCATGCCTCATACAGGCTGTCATCAGAAAGCTGCATCTGACGGTCAGAAAGGATAACCGGGATACCAGCCTCTTTTGCTTCTTCCAGAACGGTCTCCCATCCAGTCTCAACAACCGGAGCAACTACAATGTAGTCAACACCCTGCTGGATGAAAGAACGGATTGCCTTAATCTGATTTTCCTGTTTCTGCTGTGCATCGTCGAAAATCAGTTTGTAACCATTTTCCTCAGTAAATGTAGATTTGAAAGATTCGGTGTTGGCTGTTCTCCAGTCAGACTCAGCACCAACCTGTGCATAACCTACGGTAATCAGATCGCCGTCTGCTGCCGCTTCTTTCTCTTCACCCTCTTCTGCTGCCTCTGTATCAGCCGGAGCTGCTGCCTCCGTCTCTTTCTCAGCCGGATTGCTTGTACAAGCGGTCATGGATAACGCCATTGCTGCTGCTAAAGCTGCGGACACTAATCTTTTTCTCATACTGTTTCCTCCTTATAAGACCCAATATATTTGTTTTTGCGTATTTATTATAACAAAGTACCCCGCATCATGGATACGGGGCATCTTTGGAAAAAGGTATATTATTTTTTTGCGATGTTTGTCGTTTTCTGTGTTTTTCCGGGTATGTCTTTAAAAAATTACAATTTTTTTCGAAAAAGTTATGATTTTTTTTGATTTCCCAAATAAACCTTAAAGCAGGTGCCGATATTCTTTTCAGATTCAACCAGGATCTCAGCCTGATCGCCATAATACATCTGAATCCGCTGTGCCACATTATGTAACCCAAATCCGCCGCTGCCGATGGGGGCAAGTTCCTCTTCCGGCTCCAGTGTCAGCTTGGCGCGCACGGCGGCAAGCTCCGCCTCATCCATGCCAATCCCATCGTCCTCCACCTCAAAGACAAGCCCATTCCGATCCTCATAGCCGCGGAGCACAATGCATCCGCCGCCGCGCTTATTTTTGATGCCGTGGTAGAGGGCATTTTCCACCAGCGGCTGCAGCAGCATTTTCAGCACAATCTGGTGCCGGATGGACGGCTCGATCTCGATCGAATAGTCGAGAATGTCCTCGTACCGGATCTTCTGAATCTTTAAATAGCTCCGGATGTGTGATTCTTCCTCCTCGATCGTGATGAAATCGCGCCCGCCCGATAAAACCGTGCGAAAAAAGTCGCTTAAATCCGTCGTCATCTCCACGACCTGGCGGTTGTTGCCGCCCTCTGCCATCCATACGATCGAATCAAGTGTATTATAGAGGAAATGGGGACTGATCTGCTCCTGGTGGAGGCGCAGCTCCAGCTCCCGCAGGTTCTTCTGCTCCTGCCTCGTCTTATCAAGCAGCCGCCGGATGCGGTCGCTCATCTGGTTAAACGCCCGTGCCAGCACGTTGATCTCTTCCAGTCCGCCCGTTCTCGCCCTCGCATTCAGGTTCCCGCGGCCGAGCTGTTCTGCCGTCCTCTGTAACTGCTGCAGCGGTTCCGTGATGGATTTCGTGATCGTGACTGCCAGAAACATACCGACCACCAGCACCACCAGAAGAAGCGCCAGATAGCTCTGCATCTGATCCGCCATCTGCACCTTCAGCTCTTTCTGAAGCTGCTCCATGTTGATCATCTCATAATAGGTATACTGCGTGATGTAATCCTGAATCATCGAGCACAGACCCTGGATGTCATTCTCCCAGATATTGACATTTTCATCGTAATATCCACCGGCGGCGGCATTTCCAATCATCTTATCCACTGCCCGCTCCAGGGAATCCAGACAGGAGAGGATACCTCTTATCTTGATATCACAGTCCGACCCCGGTTCCCGCTCGATCGTCGTTCCGAACGCCTGTCTCGCCGACGCAATCAGGCTGTGGGGATTCTTGACCACCGTCGCATACTTCGTCTCGCCCTCGACAATATCTCCATTTTCGAACTGTTCCGCGTCAATCAGCCCGATCATAACACGGTACATCGAATACTCCATATCCGATTTGAACTTTATGTTGTACTCATTCGCCGTCTTTAGATTCGCCAGAATCGCGTCATAGGAAGCAGAATAGGAAGCGATCATCTTCTGGAATCCGAGCGCCATGCCTGTCAATGGAATGGCAATCACGAAGAGGAGAAGGATCAGACGGGCGCGGAGAGAAAGAGGGCGATATGGACGGGCAGCGGATAATGAATCCGCACCCGGATCCTGATTTTTGTTTACCTCTGCCATCCCTTCTGTTTTTCCAATCTGCCCCTGCTCCACTCCCATATCTTTCCTCCCTTTTTGAACACCTATGTACTTTCGGAATCTTTCTGTGCTTGATTTTGTGAGATGATTTTTTGTCAGTTGTGCCCAAATTTCTGAGGCGTACGCGGTGCGTACGTTGATGAAATTCGGGTGCGGCTGGCGGAAAATCAGCCACAAAAGCAAGTGCAGAAAGACTCCGAGAGTACATACCTTCCTTACTCCTGCCGCGTCTGGCTCGCCTTATACTCTTTCGGCGACTGTCCCATCGCTTTCTTGAACGCCGCGCTGAAATAGTGTGAATCGTTGTATCCCACCTGCTCTCCGATCTCGGAAGTCCGGTAGGAGGTACATTTCAAGAGCTCACATGCCCGTTCCATCCGCACCTGCGTCAGATACTCCACAAAGGACTGCCCCGTTTCCTGCTTGAAAATCGAGCTGAAATAGCTCGGACTGACGCCAATGTGCACGGCAATCCGGTTCAGCGACAGGTCGCTCTGGCTGAAATTTGCCCGGATATATTCCTTTGCATCCCGGATCACGCTGCCATAACGGTCGTTCGACGCCCGGTCGCGCGCCTGCAGAGCAGCCGTAAACTCCTCAATCAGATAGGCTTTCGTCATCTCCACGCTCTCGATCACCTTCGGAACCAGTTTTATGTCAACCACGCTTTCCGAAACCTCCGGCGGCTCCGCTTTCAATTTCTTCAAAAACTCCTGCACACAGTAAAAAATATCCATCGTCATATACTGACGCAGCAAGAGCGATTTGTAATTATGTTCACCGATCGCTGCGAAATACTCCTCGACAAACGGACTGCACTCTTCGACTGAGCCGAGCTTTAAAAAATCGTTGATAAGCTTCCGGTCAACGCCGCTGTAATCCGTTTTGTCCAGAAATTCTGTATATTTTTCGTAGCTGACAAAATACCGCTCCAGAAGCCTCGATTTTTCCCGTTCTTCCCGGATCTCGTCCGCCGCCTTTTTCAACGCATCGATGAGTCCCGCCGAGGATACCGGTTTCAGCAGATAATCGCTGATTCCTATCTTGATCGCCTCTTTTGCATATTCAAATTCATTGTAGCCGCTGAGCACGATGATCCGCGTGCGCGGAAGCGTCTTTTTCACCAGACGGCTCAGCTCCAGCCCGTCCATAAACGGCATCTTGATATCCGTTACCAGAATATCCGGCTGTGCCTTCAATATCAGCGGATACGCGTACTCGCCGTCGCCCGCCTCCCCCGCAAATTCAAATCCGTGGCTCGCCCAGTCAATATTATCCCGTATACCGTGCCGGATGATCGCCTCATCCTCTACCAGAAACACCTTTACCATGGTTTTCCCCCCTGGACTCCATTTTTCTCTGTCCTTTTTATCCATTTGCCCGAATACACCCGTTTTTCATTTCCGTCCACACGCCATTTTGCCGGCTGAAAATATTCACGCCTTACTTCTTCTCACTCACTTCATACAAATCACTCCGCCGGTTTTCCAGCGACGGAATCTGCTTCCGTATCTTCTCCAGATAATCTAAATCAATCTCCGCATAGGTGATCCCCGGTGCATCCTTTGACCGTGCAATCACCGTTCCCCACGGATCTGCCACCAGGCTGTTGCCGTATGCCGCATATGCCGGTTTCTGTCCAATTTGTCCCGGCGCCACGATGTAACAGCCGTTCTCGATCGCCCGCGCCCGCAGAAGAACCTCCCAGTGATCCTTTCCCGTCGGCATCGTAAAGCTCGCTGGAACAAAGATAACCTGCGCCCCACGAAGCGCCATGAGCCGGTAAATCTCCGGAAAACGCACATCATAGCAGATCGACATTCCAAAAATGCCCAGCTCCGTCTCCACCGTCACAATCGAATCGCCCGGTTTGACCCGGTCCGACTCCCGGTACGGCGTGCCGTCCGCCAGCGTGATGTCAAACATATGCAGTTTGCTGTATGTCGCCAGAATCTTCCCCTCCGGCGAAATCAGCACACTCGTATTTGCCGATCGTTTTTCCCCCGGAAGTGCCTGCGTGATACTGCCCCCGTGAATATAGACGCCGTGTTCCTTCGCTTTCGCGCAGAGGCGCTCGGTCGTGTACCCCGGAATTTCCTCGCGTCCGCCGCCTTCACCGATATTTTTGCCGATCAGATTCATCACCTCCGGGAAACAGATAAGCTTCGCCCCCTTTGCCGCCGCCTCGTCAATCCAGGCGCATGCCGTCTCCAGATTCTTTCCTTTATCATTCTGTGTATCCATCTGCATCAATGCCACTGTATATCTGCGTATCATAAATACCCCCTGTATCCTGTCTATAAGCGCTTTTTTCTCCACAATTACCTATTACCTATATTTTATTATAGCATCTCTTTTCCACACGGGTCAACCAATGCAAGGCCACCACGTTTTCTTACGGCACTTTCGGTTCCAAAAGTGCCTACCCGTATACAGTAACCCGGCTTTTCACTTCCGCATATTATTAAAGTAAGAATGTTTCAAGGAGCGTAACTGTCCCACTGATACACAGTTACCCAGGTATTTGCTTATGCCGCCCATTCTGGAAGTTTCCGGGCTTTCCTACTCCTACCACACGATATCCGGGGAGACGAAAGCCCTTTCTGATATATCATTTCAGGTAGAAACCGGCGAATTTATCGCCATTGTCGGACCGTCCGGCTGTGGAAAATCCACGCTGCTCTCCTTAATCAGCGGGCTCCTGCCGCCGGAAGAAGGTTCCATTCTTATAAATGGGGTTCCGCTCTCGAAAAGCCAGTGCCGCATCGGTTATATGCTGCAAAGCGACCAGCTTTTCGAGTGGAGGACGATCATCCAGAATGCTGCCCTCGGGCTGGAAATCCAGAAAAAAATGGATCATGCCGCGGAAGACCGCCTCCACCGGCTCTTAAAAATCTACGGACTGGAACAATTTGAGCATTCCCGCCCCTCCGAACTATCCGGTGGAATGCGCCAGCGCGCCGCCCTGATCCGGACACTGGCGCTGGAACCGGAGCTTCTGCTTCTCGACGAACCATTTTCGGCGCTCGATTATCAGACACGCTTAACCGTCTGCGATGATATCAGCACCATCATCCGGGAGAGCCGCAAAACAGCGATTCTGATCACCCACGACCTCTCCGAAGCCGTGAGTGCCGCCGACCGCATCCTGGTTCTGACTAAACGCCCCGGAACCATCTGCCGCATCCTGCCGGTTACCTTCCCGCTGTCCGCTAACCGACCGCTGGAACGCCGGAATGATCCGGCTTTTTCTCTTTATTTCAATGAACTATGGAAGACACTGCAAGGGGAGGGCAAAAAGTATGAAATGTAAGAAAGAATCCACCGCCCAGAAAGCCTACCTCCGCCGCCAGCTCCATCGGCGCCGTCTGGTTCTCTTCTGCCGGATTTTCTTATTCGTTTTCTTTTTAATATGCTGGGAAATGAGCGCCCGACTGGGGCTCATCGACGCGTTTATTTTCAGTTCCCCGTCACGCACCGTGCGCTGTTTCCTGCGGATGATGCAGGACAAAAGCATCCTCATCCACACCGGCGTGACGCTCTATGAAACGCTGATCAGCTTTACACTGGTCATCCTCTGCGGGCTGATCGGCGCGGTTCTCCTCTGGTCGAGCCGGAATCTTTCAGAGATTCTGGAGCCATATCTCGTCATGCTCAACAGTCTGCCGAAATCCGCCCTCGCCCCGATTCTCATCGTCTGGCTTGGGAGCAACATCCGCACGATCATCGTTGCCTCCATCTCGGTCGCTGTCTTCGGCTCGATCCTGACACTCCACAACGGATTTTCCTCGATAGATCCCGACCAGATCAAATTAATCCGGTCCCTCGGAGGAAACCGGATTCATATTTTAACCAAAGTCCTGCTGCCTGGCTCAATCCCGCTGATTCTCGCCAACATGAAGGTCAACATCGGTCTCTGCCTGGTCGGCGTCATCATCGGTGAATTTCTCGCTGCCAAACAGGGACTCGGATATCTGATCATCTACGGCTCACAGGTATTCCAGATGGATATGGTTGTGATGAGTATTATTCTTTTATGTATTATGTCTGCGGCGCTATATCAGGGAGTAGGAATACTGGGAAAATTTCTACAGCAGCAATATCACCAGCATTAAATCTGTCCACTGCTTCACGTTTGCTGTTCTTAAACGCCTGCATTTTTCCGCATCCTGTTCCCGCCGAAGCCTGTTTCCTGCCGCTTTTCTTTCCCTCATCCTGTAGAAAACTTGCAGGGAACAGACTTTACAGCTTCTGCTCCTTCTCCAGCTTCTCTGCTTCTTCCATCTCCTCTGCCGCCTCGACTGCCGTCTCCTCCGGAGTCTCGCTTTCAAGCGGAGCCGTACCGACCGCGATAAAGGTTCTCGCAGCCGCCAATGGCAAAAAGCCTACATAGGCGCTATAGATGCCGAACTGACCGACCGCCCACGCTCCGAGTACCACGCCCAGGAAAAAACAGATGACCGTATAGGTATAAAGAATTGCTTTTCTCTTAAATTCCTTATCCTTTGTCAGACCGTACTGCAGCCAGCCAAGCACCGACTGTTTGAAGTTGTTCGTCATAAAGATCGTCGCACTGTTAAATCCGTCGGCACCGGAATAGACGCCCCACTGAAATGCGGATGCAAAGAAAATCGGATAAATTCCGACCAGCGCCGGTTCAAGCGGCAGCATCGATGCCAGTGCCAGCGCAGCCGCATCCACCCAGAGGGCAAGTTTCCGCATGTTTATCTTCGTAAAGTTCGTGAGCAGATATGCGGATGCCACGCCCAGTCCAAACAGCACCAGCGCAGCCAGACGCAGAAGGACGTTAAACCATTCCATCGATACCAGTTCCGCTCCCATCTCCATCAGGTTGCCTGTCTGAGCAGAGCCAAAGTTTCCGACATGAAGCAAAATCGCATAGGCTCCGAGAAATCCCCCGACCAGGGATATATTCCAATGAAGGATCGCATCCAGGCGATCCCGAATCACTTTCTGTACCATACCATTACCGCCTTTCGCGGTTGATTGTATCGCGCGGCGGCTGGATCGTCAATGACAATTTACAAAAAATTACCATTTCTATCATAGACATTATCTATATAATGGCAAAAAAATCACTCCGGATAGTCTCCCAAAAAAACTGTCCGAAGTGTTTTTTCTATCTCCTTTAATCATGCACCGCACAAGTAAAAAGCATATCCCGGTTAATGGTTTTATAAAACATCTCCCGTATTTCTTCCGGATCACTGGTTTGTCCCAGAATCCACATTAATTTTGTCACAACCGCTTCCAGCGTCATATCATAGGCCTCCAAGAGGTCAAATTCCTTTTTAATGCTTTTTCCCACCTCGTAGACTGACATATTGCTGCCCTCATTGGTTACCTGGGTGGTCATGACAACTGTTTTTCCGGTCCGCACCAGATCTTCAATGGATTTATGAAAATCACCCGAATCATAAGTTGGAATGCCTCCGACACCGAAGGACTCCAAAATCACCGCATCACAGTGTTCTGCCATGTAATCCAGCACGCCGGAATCCATGGCCGGTATCAGCTTCAAAAGGCCCACTTTCGGATTCAATGAATGATAAAACCTCACCGGTTCTTTCATCTGCTCTTTATCATCCAGATAGAAAATAATATGCCCATCTAGGATGGCTGCAATATAAGGGAAATTGATACTGGAAAAGGCATTGTAGCTCTTCGTTTTTTCTTTTTTTCCTCTGGTTCCGGCAATCACCTTGCCGTCAAAGACAATCGTTACACCATATGCCTTATCGCAGCTGGCGAACCGCAGACTGTCTGAAAGATTTGTTCTGGCATCGGTGATTTCCAAATCAATCGGCTTCTGTGCGCCGGTCACAACGATAGGTTTTCTCGAATTCTGCACCAGATAAGAAAGCGCTGCCGCCGTATAAGCCATGGTATCGGTTCCATGGCAGACCACAAATCCATCATAATCTTCATAGTATTTTTCAATGGTCTCTGCAATCATCAGCCAGTAACGCGGCTGCATATTCGTACTGTCAATATTAATCACCTGCAGCGAATCCACCTTACAAAACTCTTTTGTATCCGGAACATACCTAAGCAATTCTTCCGATGTAAGAAGGGGCTTGAGCCCATCCTCACTGCTTTTACAGGCAATCGTGCCTCCCGTTCCAACCATTAAAATTCGCTTTAATACCCTGTCTTTTACTAAACTACTCATTGATTCCTTATTTCATCGGCAATTCTCTTCCCTGTCTCAGACTCCGCAATTCCTCCTAATGCAGTTTCCCGAAGTTCTCTTGGCAGTTGCTTCCCTACTCTGTACATAGCCTCAATTGCCTCATCTGCCGGAACCGGACACACCGTATCTGCCAGTGCCAAATCTGCACTGACAATGGCATTCACCGCCTGAGACGCATTTCTCTGTGCACATGGTATCTGAACTAATCCTGCAATCGGATCACAGACCAATCCCATCACATTAATCAATGCCAATGACACCGCTGCTGCCTGCTGTCTGCAGGTTCCGCCTGCCAGATACACTACGGCTGCAGCTGCCATAGCAGCCGCCACTCCACATTCTGCCTGACATCCTCCCTCCGCTCCTGCAACAGTGGCATTTTTCACTACCACCGCTCCAATTCCGGAAGCAATGAGAAGTCCTTCCAGGATCTTTCTCTTAGATAGATTCCACTCTTCTTCCATCGTAACCAGAACGGCTGGAAGAATTCCGCACGAGCCTGCAGTCGGGGCCGCACAAATCTTACCCATCGCCGCATTCGTCTCACTTAACGAAATGGCACGTGCCATCATTTTATTGATACCCACCCCACACAGACTATTTCCGTTTTCTGCATAGCTGAACTGGCGCTCCGCCATACCGGTGATCATTGTTTTCCGAAGGCGTTTTCCAGATTCACCAAGTGCCGCTGTCGTTCCATTTTTCATGATGTCATATCGATTCTCCAGCTCTTTCCAGACATCATCCTCACATTTATCCGTACAACGCATCTCATCTTCAAGAATCTCCATCCACATCGGCTGATTTCGTTCCTCGGCTGTACGGCACAAATCCTCAATTGTATTATACACCTCTGCCTTCCCCACTTTCTTCTATATTCTACTGCATATTCCTGGCACATATCTTAGGTCGTTACTGTTCACGCATACGTGCCCAGTAACCTTAGGCCTTCCTGCCGAAAGTTATATCTGTACTGCCTGTACACTCAATACATCCGGAATCCGGCGAAGACGTTCAAGAATTTTATCATCCACCGGCTCATCCACCTCTATAATGCTCAGTGCATGCTCTCCTTTCGTATTTCTCGTCAGCTTCAGAGTTCCTACATTCATGTCTTCGTCCAAAAGAACGCTGGTAATCTGATGAATCATGCCTTTTCGATCCATGTGACTAATCACAATTGCAGGCAGCTCAGCTGAAAGATCAATCCGGCAGCCATTTAAATCATTAATCATGATACGACCACCTCCAATAGACGATCCTACCATACAAAGGACCTGCTCCTCTCCATCAAAAAGGCGAATTTCTACTGCGTTTTCATGAACTCCCTCCATCTGCTTTTCAAAAAATTTCCAGGCGAGTCCTTGTTCAGCAGCAATCTGAAACGCGTCGGGAATCCGCCCGTCTTCCGGACTCATACCAATAATACCCGCAAGTAATGCCAGATCAGTTCCATGTCCGCGATATGTTTTCGCAAACGATCCATGTAAGCCAAATTCTGCTCTGTTAAACGTTTTTCCGCAAAGTGCGCGGGCAGCCCCTCCCAATCTTGCAGCCCCTGCTGTATGGGAACTGGACGGTCCTATCATAACCGGTCCTATCACATCCATAATACTAATATCCATCTTTCTCCTCCTGATAGTCAGAGTGCATTAACGTCTTTCTGCCGTCATCCGTTCCAGATAAAGAAGTGTTCCTAGCGATGATATTTCATTCAATGATAAATCGCTCCCCATTTCCATATACTGTACTGCTTTTTCAATTCTATATTTTACGGAATTAACATGAATTCCCAAAAGCTGTGATACTTCTTTAATACTGCGAAGAACCAGATAAAGGCGAAGTGTGTTCAAAAAAATTATCACTTCATCTGAATATTTGATTTTTAATTGATCCGCCGAATACAAAAGAACTTTCTGTTCCCTCGGCGCATTCGTAAGCAGGTAAAGTAAAGAAAGCTCATCCATACTGTAAAGCCCCTTCAAAAACAGAAGAGAATTCAATAAATTTTTTATTCGCATGATCTCTCGATGCAGTTCCTTATTTTTATATTTTCTTTGTGAAAACACAAACAGATTCGGTTTATTATCTTCTGACAACCTGCAATAAACATCATACGGCGATTTCATCCCTTCCTCTTCCGGAATTAACAAAATACAGTACTTCTGATTATAGTTACTTTCATACAAAATATACTTTCTGTCAAAGTTTAATTTCGATTTGTCAAAACTATCAAATCGCATGAACACTATGTATATTTTTGCTTTCCCGTAGTATGGTATTGCTGGTTCAATTTTTCGTATTTTACTGCCCTGAGAAATATTATCCAGTTCCCGAACTATATAAGGCGCCATCTGATGATATAGCTGAAGCATATTCTCCTGCACTGACCCCCGGCTCGGACAGCAGGCCACCATGCTGTTTTCTCCAAAATATACAACTGCCAGGCGTGAACTATCAATTCGAAGCATCATCGGCGATTGCATCGTATTCCCCTCATTCTGTCGTATCTTCTGAATCCGGGAAATCAAAAAAGCTACCGTAATTCCTTCTGTTCCATAACTGTAAACCGTCAATGCACTCATCACAATCGGAAGCTGCAAAATCTCACTCATTTTCCGGCACAGCATATCCGGATCTTTATTCACATGAAAATCAACAAAGGTCCCCAATGCCATATCCATCCAACTGCGTTCGATCGATTCCATGCTGTTGTTTGCGATGATGCTATATTCCGAAACCATATCTCCCCACCGAACAGTTACAGGAATATATAAAATCGGAAAACCACATTCATTTCCCAATTTCAATATCTCAGGATCTATCTCCTCATTTAGGTAACTTCCAGGCATTATCCCGATCCCAGCACATCGATGCTCGATCATCGCCTCAATCAGATGTATCCGGTTTTCTTTATTATCCGCCAGGCTCCAGAAACTCGTCAGATAAAAAATCCCCTCATCCAAATACTGAACAACCGCTGGATAGGTCTCTTCTAGAATCTCGAATCGTCGTATCACACGATACGCACCATTTCCTCCCGCTGCAATATAGCCTTCACGCATGGAAGGCAGATTCAATATATCAATTGCTCTTATCATTCTGCCAGCACCTCCGAGTCGTGTTATATAGCGATTAATTATACTACAAATTGCCCGAACCTGCACCTAAAATAAAGGTTAAAATCAACACATTACACAAACCCTCAAAAAAGGGGGATGCTGCAAATCTGCAGCACCCCCTTGCCTATTTTTCTATCCTGATCAATGACCTAACTGATGTGCCATTTCTACAATTTCAGGAGTAGGGCCAACAACTCTTCCTTCGTCAAGAATCTGAACACCATCTACCCATACGCTGCAGTTTAAGCAAATACCATCAGAATGGGTTGCTGCCGGGATACCACCCGGAATATCCGAAACAAGCTGAGGACCAACATTACCAAATCCCCACTCTGTACATCCCCATACTCGCTCATCTTCTACGATATCGCCATTGAGCATTGCATTCGGTCCAAAACCAAAGCTTCCATGCGCAACCAGATAAATCTGTTTGTCATTGAATGATTTCATCCATTCTGCATAAGCCTTTGCATCAGTTCCTTCGCCTTCAATCTTGGTAACATAACCCTTTTCAATAGTAAATGTAATCGGATTCTTTACAGCTCCCAGAGGCGGTGTGATAGTACCATCTACAACGATCGTTCCATTGATGCTGTCAAAGTTCGGAGACCAGCTAATCTGTCCTGGGAACATCTTAATTTCACCCTTACGTACATGTCCGTCTGCTGTCACATAAGCTCTACCCGGCTCATTATCGCATTCCAGGTGCATACCATTTGGAGATGTGATTACAAAATGTTTTCCAGCCTCACAGAAATCAGAGATTGCCATGATAAATTTGGTCAGAAGATTATTATCAACTTTACCAATATTACGAACCATCAGCTCCGGATTAACTCCGCACAGATTCATGTATCTTGGTCTATCTTCTGGATCCGCTACAATCTTATCATATGCAGTTGAATAGAAGATCCATTTATTGTTATACTCTACCCAGGCATCACATCCCTTGATAGCTGCCACTAACGGCTCAATCGGCATATCAATATCGCCGGCTTTTCCACAGTCTCTTGGTGTTGACATTTTCAGGACCAGCGGTTTTGCCCCAAGAGCAAAAGCAGCTTTTGCTGTTGCGTTTACAACGTCCATATTCGACTCTGTATCACACGTAATAGCAAGGGATTCTCCGGGCTGCAAATCAAACATATCATAAAGCAGCTTATAGCACGCATTCGTTAATTCTAATTCGTACATGTATGTGTACCTCCTATCATTTTATTGTTTTCTTATCCTACTCTTCGTATCTAGCCAACGCAGCCAGATAAATCTTTGTATCACGAACCAAGTTATCAATTACCACATATTCATTTGGTGTATGACACATATCATCCAGTGTAGACCAGATTACAGCAGGAATATTTTTCTCCCGGAGAATGGCGCCGCAGGTGCCGCCTCCGATACCACCGCAGTAGGCCTTTGTTCCCGTCTCCGAGATTGCCTCCATCAAGCTCCGTACTACCTTACTTTCCGGCGAGGTAGGCGGCGGTGCTACCACCCGGGTCAGATACTCCACATTCATGTTAATTCCCGGGTATTTTGCCTCATATTGCTTCATAAGTCCTTGGATAAACTCCATCACTTCATCCACTGAATAATCCGGTAAAATTCTTAAATCCATACAAAATACATCTTTTCCCGGCATGACATTAGGACTTTCCACATTGGCAAATTTTTGTGTCACCTCAAAGGTCGACATTGGTGGATTGAACATGGTGTCTACTTTATCATATCTCGTTTTAAGAGCATCCTCCAATTCAACACCAAATTTCATTCCTATATAACATGCATTGATACCCAGATGTGGCATCGCTGCATGAGATGTTTTTCCGTTTATTGTAAATTTAAGCCAAATCTGCGATTTTTCTGCAATTTCAACAAAAGAGCCATCCGCGCTGCCCCCATCCGGAACAATTGCCTCATCTTTCGGCTGAATGAGTCCTTTATCAAGAAGTGCCTTCATGCCAAAATCACTTCCAGTTTCTTCATCCGACGCATAATAGAAGCACAAATTCCTATCTATCTGGATATGTTCGGCAAACAACGCCTCGCATGCATACATGGTAGTAATCACTGACTGGCTGTTATCTTCACATCCAAGTCCATAGATTCTTCCATCCTTTACTGTAGGAGTAAAAGGATCCGTATCCCAGGCACTTAAATCTCCCGGACCTACGGTGTCCACATGGCTGATAAACCACAGAGAACGATCCGTAAGCTTAGTTCCGGGGATTGTCACAACTACGTTGAGGCGCACGCCTTCTTTGACATTTTCGTCCGGAACCTCGTATACCTCATAGGGGATCTGGCGCTTATCGAACCATCGCATGATCCACTGCATTCTTGCATATTCGCCGGTGCCTCCCATCTTCGGATTGACAGCAGGTATCGAACTCATCTCTATCATATCTGCAACCATCTGTTCCCGTTTTTCTGAAATCAGATTCTGCAATTTCTGAACATCCATCGTGTACCTCTCCGTAATTTATTACTTATTGATTAATGACCAAGCTGTCTTGCCAGCTCTACAAACTCTTCGGTCGGGCCGACCACCTTACCTTCATCAAGAACCTGCACACCATCAATCCAGAGGCTGCAGTTCAATGCAATACCGTCCGAATGAGAAGCTGCAGCAATTCCACCTTCCATATCAGATACCAGCTGCGGACCAACATTTCCGATACCCCATTCTGTACAGCCCCATACACGCTCATCTTCTACGATGTCGCCGTTAAGCTGTGCCATCGGTCCAAATCCAAGACCACTATGAGCCATCAGGAACATATTCGGATCATCGAAGCTCTCCAGCCATGCACGGAAGTTTTCAGCATCTCTTCCACCTTCAATTTTTTTGATATAGCCCTTCTCGATATAGAACTTAACCGGTCCCTGTAATGCTCCGATTGGCGGAGAAAGAGTTCCATCAACCACAAGCACGCCATTTACACTCTCAAAGTTCGGAGACCAGCTGATCTGACCTGGGAACATCTTAATATCATTCTTACGAACGAATCCATCCGCCGTTACATAATCACGACCCGGTTCATTATCACACTCCAAATCCGTTCCTGCCGGAGTTGTAAAGCGCATATGATGTCCTGCCTCACAGTAATCCGAGAATCCCTGGATAAACTTGTTCAGAAGAATGTTGTCTACTTTACCAATGTTGCGAACCAACAGTTCCGGATGAACACCGTTCTGATTCATATATCTCGGACGATTGTTCGGATCTTCTGTAATCTTGTCATAAACGGTGGAATAGAAGATCAGCTTATAGTTGAATTCTACCCAGGCATCACAAGCTTTAATACCATCAATCAGTGCTTTCATCGGCATATCTTTATCGCCAGCTTTTGCGCCTTCCGGTGCAGCGATCTTAAAGATAAGTGGCTTAGCTCCGAGAATCACTGCTGCTTGTGCAGTTGCTTCTACAATCTCATCACTGGACATTGTATCAGTTGTAATCGCAATTGTCTCTCCAGGTTTCAACATGAACATGTCGCGAAGCAGCTTCAAACAAGCATCGAGAACTTCATATTCTAACATAACACCCTCCATTCTATTGTCTCTTGGGACAATGTGTCTTTTTTATTCTTAATTCCCGGCATTCGGGAATCTCTGAATCACTATTTACATTTTCCACACAAATGGCATCGGACAAAGTGACCAGGTTCTACTTCCTGCATTTCAGGATCCACTTCCATACAGATTTTCTGCTTAAAGGCACATCTGGTGTGGAAACTACAGCCACTTGGAATATTAACAGGAGATGGAATTTCCCCTTCACTCTTCACTTTCTTTGGTTTCAATGCTTCTTCTTCCGGTGTAACAACCGGAATCGCCGAAAGCAGCATCTGTGTATATGGGTGCATTGGTGCTTCATAGAATGTTTTTGTTGGAGCAATCTCACAAATCTTGCCCAAGTACATAATAGCAATCTTTGTGGATACGTTTCTCATAACACCCATATCATGTGTAATAAACATATATGTCAACTTCTGCTCTTCCTTCAGCTTCATCAGCATATTCAGAATCTTCGCCTGAATAGAAACATCCAGAGAAGAAGTTGGCTCATCCAAAATAATAAATTTCGGATTGCTGCAAAGAGCTCTGGCAATCGATACCAGCTGACGCTCGCCGCCTCCGATGGAGTTCGGCGTCTTATACATGAAATCCGGCGGCAATTCTACCATCTGAAGAATTTCACGAATTTTGTCATCTATCCCGTCTTTTGAAACTACATTGTGTACACGAAGAGGAAGACTTAAAATCTGACGAACATCTTGATACGGATTCAGGGATGAGCCCGGATCCTGAAATACAATCTGTGCATCCCGGCGAAAATCTTTGCTTCGTCCTTTTGTCTTATTCGTAATGGTCTGCCCGTTAAAAATAATCTCTCCATCCGTCTGACGGTACATTCCCATAACTGTATAGGCAATCGTACTCTTTCCGGAACCGGACTCGCCTACCAGTCCCATAACCTCTCCTTCATTGATGGAAAAATTAACTCCGTCAACGGCACGGACAAAGCGATCCTTTCCAATGGGGAAATACTGCTTTAAATCTTTTGCAATCAATAATTCTTTTCCCATTACTCCGCCCCCTCCTTTTCCGTTTTTCCATCTGCATAGCGGAAACAGGCAACTTTATGTTCCGGTTCAATCTCCACTACTGGCGGACGTTTTTTCTTACATATTTCCGTTGCGTATGGACATCTAGGTGCAAATCGACATCCTTCCGGAGGATTTACATAATCTGGTACATAACCGTAAATTCCTGCTGATAATCCGCCGCCTGAAAGCCTCGGTACACAGGAAAGAAGTCCCTGCGTATATGGATGAGACGGCGATTTAAACAAGTCTTCTGTCCGACATGTCTCCACAATATTTCCACCATACATGATATAGATTCGGTCTACCAGTTCTCTGGCCACGCCAAGAGAATGAGTAATCATAATCAATGAACGTTTCTTTTCTTCTACAAGCACTCGTAAAAGATGATGAATCTGATCCTGAATTGTAACATCCAGTGCTGTACACGGTTCATCCGCAATCAAGAGTTCCTTCGGTGTAACCAACGCTGATGCAATACAGACGCGCTGCCTCATGCCTCCTGATAACTGATGTGGATAACTTGCCATAATACGATCCGGATCCGACAACATAACACTGGTAAGTGCCTGATGTGCTGCCTCCGTGATGGCTTTTTTATCATTCTTTTTATAAAGACCGGAATACTTGATAATATCTGTCAGCTGCTGACCAATTGTAAATACTGGATTCAACGCTGACATAGGGGACTGAGAAATCATGGATATTCCGGTTCGTCGTAACTGTAAAAGTTCTGATTGCTTCATTTCCAGAACATTTTTTCCTGCAAAATCTATCTTGCCATCTGGAACATGGATTAAATCCTTTCCCAGAACTCCCATTACTGTTTTCATTGTTGTTGTCTTGCCACAGCCAGACTCACCAACCAGACCTATTTTCTCTCCTTTTCCTACCTGCAGATTGATATGATCAACCACTTTAGAATAACCGCGATAGGTACGATACCAAATAGAGAGGTCTTCAATATTTAAAATGTTTTCTCTCATCCTTAGTGCCCTCCCTTATCAAACATGTCGCGGATACCGTCTCCCAAGAAGTTAAAGCCTAAAATCATAAATGCAATACCAGCAGCTGGGAATATTGTCAGCCACCAGATATCCGGCATTAATGCAGCACCGTCAGAAATCATCTGTCCAAATGCCGGTGTAGGAGGCTGTTCACCCAGACCAACGAAACTCAAGGACGCTCCCATCAGAATAACCCAGCCTACATCCAGCGCCATTTTTGTAAAAATAGGAGACAAACAATTAGGAAGAATTTCTCTAAAGAGAATGTGCGCCTTGGAAGCTCCTATTAATTCTGCATTTTTAACAAAGTATTCTTCCGAAATAGATGATGCCTGGCTGTATACAAGTCGTGTATACCACGGCCACCACATAATTGTTACTGCGAGCATGGAGTTCATCATGTTCGGTTCCAGAATCGAAGCTACACACAGTGCCAGAATCAGAGACGGTACAGAAAGGAATACGTCCGAGATTCTCATGATAACTGCATCTATCTTAGTTCCATGATAATATCCGGCCAAAAGTCCAAGTACCGTTCCTACCGGAACAGAAATAGCCAGAACAACGATACTCATAATCAGTGCACCGCGGAAACTGAAGATAACTCGCGAAAAAACGTCACGTCCCATCTGATCAGTTCCAAATAAGTAGTCCTTACAAGGCGGAAGGCTGGCATTTGCGTAGTCAACAAAACTACCGATGCTTTCCGGATGCGGAACAATTACTTCTGCAAAAATTGCGAAGAAAAACGAAAGCAATACAAGCACAAGTCCAAATACTGACAGTTTATTGCGACTGAATTTGTATTTATAAATTCGAAGATTCTCTCTTGTGGATGGAGATAGAAGCGGTTTACGAGCCGCTTTTGTTTCACCTTGCGTACTCATTACTTACTTCCTCCCTTCCGCATTCTAGGATCCAGAGCAGCCACAATCAGGTCTACCACCAGATTCACTACAAAAAATGTAATACCGATAATCAAAACAACCGCACATATAGCATTTAAATCCTTAAACAACATTGCGTTAATTCCATATCTGGAAATACCAGGCCAGTTGAAAATACGCTCTACCAGGAATGCATTTCCCATCAAAGACGCAAAGTCCATACCCATGGTCGTAATTGCCGAGGTTGCTGACGGTTTCAGAAGATACTTCCGGATCAACAGGTTCGGAGGAAGTCCATGTCCCGTAGAAACTGCCATATATTCTTTGGCTGAGTTATCAACCAGAGAAGAGCGAAGGATTCTGGCATCCTGAACCATCGGCGGTACGGCAAGTGCAAGTGCCGGAAGAAGCAAATGTAAAAATGCATCCCAGGCCACTGTGAAATCACCTGCCAGCAACGCATCCAGCACAAAAAATCCAGTTACCGTTTTCGGAGCTACCAGTGTTGTGCTTAACCGTCCCAAAACCGGAATTGCCTGTAATTTATATCCAAACAGAAGCAAAAGCAGAATTCCGATTACGAATGCCGGAAGTGCTACTCCGATATAAGACAGAACTCGAATCAAACCATCTACCCATGTATTCTTGTATTTACCAGCCAGAAGTCCAAGAATAAATGTTCCGATTACCATAAATACACCAGCCATGATAATCAATTCCAATGTTGCTGGAAGAAACTGTGCCACGTCCATGGCTACCGGTCTCTTAGTTACAAAAGAGTTTCCAAAATTTCCTGTTACTGCACTAGTGAGCCATTTTACATATTGAACCGGGAACGGATCATAGAGGTTCATCTCCATGCGAAGCGCTTCTTTAGCTGCCTCAGTGGCTCTGGCTCCCAGAGCGATGGTAGCTACATCACCGGGAACAACTCTGGCAATGGTAAATATCAATAATGATGTTCCAAACAATACCAGGATTCCCATCAATAGCCGTTTTATTATGTATTTAATCACTACGCTTCACCTCTTACTGTCTGCAAAAAGGATGCTGCAAAATCATATATTTAGATTATAAATATGTTTTATTTTGCAGCAGAGCCTTTCACAAATCTTACTTTTGATCCAGATTATACTCAAATTCAGAGTAAACCTGACTATAACCATTTACACACTGTGGAACGCCACCCTGCTCTACAAACGGCCAGGTAACATAAGAGCTCTGGTAAGCACATCTCTCTGAAAGGTCACAGAGCCAAGCGCTCGGACAGACTTCATCAACAATATAGTTCTGGATATCTGCGTATTTTGCAAGACGCTCATCCGTATCTGTAGTTCCAAGTGCATCTTCAATCATATCGTTAACGGTTGAATCAGCTAACCACTCACCATTCTCCCAGGTTCCTTTTGTCTCATCTCCATAACGGCTCTGTAAATAGATACCTGCATCATCGAACGGCGGAGCAGAGTTGATAATTGTAATCTGCGGAGAAGTTTCTACTGAACCCATCTGATCAATCAGAGAAACCCACGGAGCTTTTGCAATTGTAATTGTCACTCCAATTTCTTTTGCTGCTGACTGCATCATCAGTGCAATCTTTTCAAGGTCAGATACATCCGAGTTAACAACAATTTCGATCGGATAGTTTGCATAATCATTTGCATATTTAGATGCTGCGATGTATTTCTTAGCCTGCTCAATATCAAATTTAAAAGCCTTTGTATCTACATGACCCATAACACCTGCTGGAACCGGACCGGTTGCCTTAACGGAATCTGGGAAAATAGAATTAAGGATCGTATCGTAATCAATTACGCAGTTCATCGCACGACGGAAATTAATATCATCCATCGGAGCTGCCTGTGTGTTCATGTATACATTATATTCCAGACCATTGCTGTATTTAGCAATCGAAATACCATCTATCTTGCTTAATGCAGACAATGTCTCAACACTCTGCCAGGTATCTGTGATATCCATCTCTTTATTGTTGATCATCGTTCGAACTGTGGTTGCTTCGGTGATAGCCATCTGTTTGAAAGCTTTCGGAGCTTTCTCATTCTCCCATCCCATAAACCAATCCGGATTCTGCTCAGCATAGAAATAATCCTGCTGTACCAGTTCAACTGCTTTATACGCACCCGAACCTGCATCATGTGTCAGGAGATAGGTTCTTCCGTAGTCACCATTCTCACCGTAATTTCCGGTTGACTGTGTATTTGCCTTTACTTCATCTTCATTCAGGATATACAAACGAACCAGAGCGTTAATAAATGGTCCATATGCCTGTTTCAGATGAAACTCAACTGTATAATCATCGACGGCTACTGTCGTTCCCGGCTCAACATAGCTTGTAAAAATATAAGCATATCCCTCACCAATCGTTAACAGACGATCCATCGAATACACAACATCCGAAGCTGTTAATTCATCCCCATTATGGAATTTAATTCCTTTCTTCAGGTTGAAAGTATATGTAAGACCATCCTCACTGATTGTCCAATCTTCTGCCACTCTCGGGATAACGCCTTCATCCGCTTCATTTGACGGGAATATCAGTGTATCATAAATATTGATCGCTGCAATTAAGCTAGAACCAGTATTTACAATGGCCGGATCCAGATCCGGTGTACCGGACACACCAATCTTGATGCAGCTTTCCGCTTCCGCTACCCCCTGTCCGATTGCTGCCGCCTGGCTTCCTTCTGCACTACCTTGATTCCCACCGCCACATCCAGTTAAAAGCATAGCAAACATCGACGCTGCCAATACAACACTCAAAACACGTCTTTTTTTCATTTGGTCCTCCTTTACTGCTGAAACCTTTCGGTTTATCCCGCCAAAGAGACGTACATCTCATGGCATTTTCTTCTTTTTTGTGTTTATTTTCAGATTCACTCATTGATATGTGATTATTATAGCAATTCAGCCCTTCCTCTTTCAATTGTGTTCAACCACAAATTCTTCTCATTTTTTTTGTTTCCAACAAACAGCCCGCCTTTACTGGGAGGACAGTTTCCGTCAATGGCGGACAGTTTTAGCACTTGTACACGTGAAGCGGAGCGTTTTGTTTCATAGGAACATCCTATGAAACAAAAAAACAGCCCCTGCCACACGACAGGGACTGCCTTTTATATTAGACTCTAGGAGTTAAGCTCTATATCTAATAATATGTAACGATTCACATCCGATTATTTATCTTCTGCGATACGTTTTTTGTTGATGTCTTTCCACATCTCAACGTCTACGCCCTTCCAGCAAAGCTTATCCGGGTTGTAGTACGGGTCTTTCTTTGCTTTCATCTGCTCTTCGTAGTCTTTGTACAGTGCAAATACCTTCGGAGACAGAAGCAGTACAACTAACATGTTGATCCATGTAGATCCACCAAGTGCAAGGTCAGAAAGATTCCAAGCCAGACCGGAATCGATATTGCCCCAGATGAAGATAAGGATAGGCATAACAATCTGCATAATTCTGATAACTACTTTACGGGTAGCTGCTTTATCATCGCCCTGGAACAGGTAAAGAACCGAAGTCTCGCCCTCATAATAGTAGCTGATTAAGCATGTAAAGGAGAACAGAGCCAGCATGATAGCAATGAACAGAGGAGCAATACTTCCCATAACGGTGCTGCAGGCATTCTGAACGAAAATAACGCCATATGTTCCATCTGCTGCTAACTGAGCCATCTGATCGTGCATTGCACCGGTACCACCGATGTAACCAAACTGTGTATTGTAGCATCCGCTTAAGAGCATCATCAGACCAGAAGCGGTACATACGATAACGGTATCCAGCCAAACACCAGCTGCGTTTGCCATACCCTGTTTAATCGGGTGGCTGGTCTCTGCTGCTGCTGCGGTCGGCATGGACTCACCCATACCAGATGCAGATGAGAATGTGCCTCGTTTAACACCCTGCTGGATAGCGATACCAACGCCGCCGCCCAGAAGAGCTTCTTTGGAACCAAATGCACAGGATACAACCTGAGCGATAACGCTCGGAATCTGACCTGCGTTTGCGATTAAGATAACAACTGTTGCAATCAGGTAAATGCCTACCATCGGCGGAACCAGCATAGATGCTACAGAACTGATTCGTTTAACACCACCCATAACTACAACTGCCATAGCCAGTGCGATAACCAGAGCCGTAATCCACATCGGAATACCTAAAGCGTTCTTAAATCCATCGCAGATTGTATAGGTAGCTGCTGCCGGCATGAATAATACAACGCCCAGTCCGAAGAATGCTGCATAGAAGGTACCATAAGCTTTCCAGCCAAGACCTCTCTCAGCACAGTAAGCACCGCCGCTTCGATACTGACCATCGATACGGTTCTTATAAAGTACGGATAATGTACACTCAGTAAAACAAACAGCAGAGTTTGTCATACCAGCGATGATCATCCAGAAGAGTGCGCCAGGTCCGCCCATGTAAAGAGCTACGGCTACACCGGCTACGTTACCGGTACCAACACGCATCGCCATGGTTGTACAGAAGGATGCGAATGAAGAAATACCGGATTCAGACTCCGACTTATCAATGATTCGGCTCCACATATCTTTAAAATGAACAAACTGGAAAAAGCCGAGACGGATTGTAAAGTATAAACCACTGCCAACAATCAGAACTAACATTCCAACGCCCCAAATGGGTCCGTTCAACATATTGACGATGTTGTTAATTGCTTCCATATAAAGTTCCCCCTTTATTTGATGTAGTGCCGCGCGCTGGCTAAGCAAGTTTTTCAATTCGCTCAAAAAACTTCTTGCTTTTGAAAAAATTATATCACTAAAGTGAAATTTGTTCAACAAAATTATTTGAATTTATTATGCAGAATTTTCATGATATAGCGTAGAATCATGAATTCCACTGTTTTTTTCATGAAATAAATTGCACTTTTTCGGGCGTCAATTAGTATAAATGCACAAGATATCATGATATTTTGTCTACAACTGCACCATTTTCCGTTAGACTCCCGTTCGGAATTTTGTCCATTTTCTTTCGGAGTTTCATGAATTTTGTTTACCATTTGTTTATTTTTTAACCTTTTGTGTGTTTCATTTAAATGAAATTTTTATGTTGTATTTGAGATCGTGGGCATATTTCTATCTTTTTCTCCCATTTCTTTCACGAATATGATATACTAGGGACACTTGGCAGAGCCATCGGAATGAATGTCCGCCGCACACGCACCCATGTAATCCGCCCGGATATTCCGTATGAATCAGATTCGTATTCTACATAATTCTTACAAATCTTCTCATCCTCCTTTGGTATCTGTCAGCTCTGTACATTTTATGAATCAGACCGAACGCTTATTACGAAAATGGAGGGAGTATTTTTTGGATCTCAAAGATATGCGGCTTTTTTTAGCCATTGCAGAAGAAAATAACCTGACGCGTGCCGCCCAGAAAAACGGTTACACGCAGTCGGCGGCAAGCCATATGCTGCGAAATATTGAAACAGAACTCGGGTTTTCCCTGTTTTCGCGTTCCCAGAGGGGACTTGCCCTGACGCGGAACGGCGAGGCACTGCTTTCCCCGATCCGGCGGACGCTGGCGGCGGCGGAATATTTTGATCAGACAGCTGCCTCCATCCGGGGTGTCCAGACCGGGCACATCCGGATCGGCGCTTACTTAAGCGCTTCCGTCCAATGGCTGCCGCCCGCCCTCAAAAAGTTTCTTACCGATTACCCGGATATGACCGTTGAAGTGCTGGAGGGGTGTTCACAGGAGATTGAAGGATGGCTGGAAAATAGCTCCATCGATTTCGGCATCGTCGGCCCCCACCCGGACGGAAAGATGGACTGGCTTCCCCTGAAAAAAGAACCCTACCTGGCTGTCTGCGCGAACGATTCCCCTTATGCTGAATATGAGCGCTTTGACTTAAAGGATCTCCCCAAGGTTTCTTATATAGAAGAAAAAGGTGAAAATGACCTGCTGCGCCAGTTCCAGCAGCTCGGCATCACACCGCCAAAGCCGTCGTTTACCTCGCAGAACACCTACTCCATGCTCGCGATGGTCAGCCACAACCTGGGCGTCTGCATCCTGCCGGAGCTGGTCGTCCGTGATATTTCTAAAAATGTTGTCCGGCTGCCGCTCAATCCGCCGATGGAGCGCGTGCTCGGTGTCCGGATTCCGTCAGCAAAAAAAGCGTCCCCAGCTGCCAGCCTGCTGATCGCGCAGCTGCAGCGGACAGTGTTTGAGTTAGAAGGGCCACTTTTATAGTCAGATGCTTTTTAGAAACTTAAGATGAAAGTTTTGGGAAAAGAGGAGTCATTCGAATATGAATTTTCAATCAATGGAATATTTTGCCGCGGTTGCGAAAAACCGCAGCTTCACTAGGGCCGCCGATGCGCTGCATATTACCCAGCAGACATTAAGCGCCCATATCGCCGGAATCGAGCGGGAGCTTGGATGTCCGCTCCTAATCCGTCACATCCCGCTGGAGCTTACCTATGCGGGGGAGGTATTTCTGCGCTATGCAACGGAATTTAATACAAAATATGACTGTATGCTTCACGAATTTGGCGATATTTTAAATAACCAGACAGGAAAACTGCGGATCGGCATCGCATTCACGCGCGGACACGCCATCATGCCGGAGCTGATCGCCGCCTTTCAAAAGGAATATCCCGGCGTGGATGTGGAACTCGTCGAATCTTCCAACGATGTGCTACAAAAATACCTGCTGGACGGCACAATTGATCTGGCGATCGCCAATTTTTCAGTTCGCATTCCCGGCATCATTCTGCGGGATTTCTATGAGGAAGAGATGGTTCTCATCGTCTCCACTGCCCTGCTGCAGAACATTTACGGCAAACAGACCGAAGCCATTATCCAGGAAGTCAGCCGCCATCACCGCTACTCCCTTCTGGCTCCATGTCCGTTTCTCCTAAACCGTGAACATGATCTAGTCGGACGCATCGGGCGGAATATCCTCGCGACAGACAACTTCGTCCCCTCGGTTCATGCCTGCTCTGACAACATCGCTACCCTGCTTGCCCTCTGCGCGATGGGAAAAGGTGCCTGCATCAGCCCAAAAAACCTCGCATTTTCTATTCTCAGCAAGGAACAGCTGGATACACTCCATGTCTTTACGCTCGGGGAAGAAGCGCGGTACCCGATCAAATTTGCGTGGCTGGAACAGAGCTATGAGTGGAATATGATTTCACGGTTTATTGAATCGTCGCTGAAATGCACTCATTAAAAACAGGGGAGACAGCCACACACACACCGCTGTCTCCCCTGTTTATTCCCCAAATGGTCCCTGTGCGCCTCGGCGCACGCCTCTTATTCATCTACCAATGTAATCTGTACCCGTTTCCCCATCGCCGCTGCGATCTTTACCATAAAATCCAGCGACGGATTGTAGCTGCCGCTCTCGAAGCGGGTGATATTCGGCTGGGAAATCCCCGCCTTTCTGCCAAGCTCCGTTTGTGTCATGCCGTTTAACTTACGATTCTGCTTAAATCCCTCGATCGTCGCCTCCCGCGCCTCCTGCTGCCAGCGCTCCATCCACTGTCTGTATTCCGCATCCGTCTGAAACGTCTCCGGAATCCTGTTTACGTTTTTCATTGTGCTACCTTCTCCTTTTCGAATCTGCTCTGCCGCGGCGCCACCCTCCCAAAGCCCGCCGCTGCCGTCCTCTATAGAATACCATCTTTCCACCCTATAAATCAAGGTATTTCCCTGTAACGGTTCACCGGCAGTTACTTTAGATCGCCTTTTCCCCTAAAACATACGATTCGCGCGCTCTGCCACTTGAAAGCAATGCCTCTCTTCTGGTATAATAGATGGACTTATGCAAACATCTGCCTGACCGCTTCCAATCGGCGGACTTCTAGATATTTGCGGCAAATCTTATATAATGTTTGAGGAGTTACAATTTCATGGAAAAAAGAGAATCTTTCAACAGTAAGTGGGGCTTCATCCTCGCCTGTATCGGCTCGGCGGTCGGTATGGGAAATCTCTGGATGTTTCCCACCCGCGTCTCCCTGTACGGCGGTGGCTCGTTCCTGATCCCGTACTTTATCTTCGTCGCCCTGATCGGCTCCACGGGTGTCATCGGGGAAATGTGCCTGGGACGCGGCACCCGCTCCGGTCCAATCGACGCGTTCGGCGCTGCCTGCGAGACACGCGGCAGGCGCAAACTGGGTGACGCGCTCGGTTTCATCCCGGCAGCCGGTTCCCTCGCGATGGCGATCGGCTATACCGTCGTCATGGGCTGGATCCTAAAATATGCCATCGGAGCCTTTACCGGTGCCACGCTTGCCCCGGCCGACACAGACGGTTTTGCCTCTGCTTTCGGCTCTATGGCGTCCGCATTTGGAAACAATGGCTGGCAGCTTGCCGCCCTCTTCTTCTGCATTCTGATTCTGATGTTCGGCGTCGGAAGCGGAATCGAGAACGCCAACAAGCTGATGATGCCGGTATTCTTCATCCTGTTTGTCTTTTTAGGCATCTACGTAGCATTCCAGCCGGGTGCGATGCAGGGTTACCGCTACATTTTCCGCATCGATCCTGAGATCCTCGCAGACCCAAAAACATGGATTTTCGCACTGGGGCAGGCATTTTTCTCCCTGTCCGTCGCCGGAAATGGAACCTTAATCTACGGTTCCTACCTCTCCGATGAGGAAAACATCCCGGCATCCGCCGCGCGGGTTGCCCTGTTTGATACGATCGCCGCGATTCTCGCCGCCCTCGTCATCATCCCGGCAATGGCAACCACCGGCGCAAAACTTGATCAGGGTGGTCCGGGACTTCTCTTCATCTACCTCCCGAACCTCATCCGCTCAATGCCGGGCGGTACGTTGATCGCGATTATTTTCTTCGTAGCCGTTCTCTTCGCCGGGATGACCTCCCTGCTCAATCTCTACGAAGCACCGATCGCCACCGTCCAGGAAAAACTCCACCTCGGCCGCGTCCCTGCCTGCGCAGTTATCGGTATCATCGGAGCTGCCGTCTCCCTGTTAATCCAGGGCATCGTCTCCGACTGGATGGACGTTCTCTCCATCTACATCTGCCCTCTCGGTGCCGGACTCGCCGGAATCATGTTCTTCTGGGTATTCGGAAAAGACTATGCAGAAACGCAGGTCAACAAAGGCCGCGAAAAGAATTTTACAAAATGGTTTGTACCGGTGTGCCGCTATATTTATATTCCGGTATGTGCGCTGGTATTAATATTAGGCATCGCATTGGGCGGTATTGGATGATATGAAAAAGAATGTGCCTTGGCACATTCTCGCGGAGCGTTTTTTATTTCATAGGACACAATTTCCTATGAAATAAAAAAATGATTGACAAATCTCATTTCCGCGCTATAATAAGAACTATCATTTAAAACCTACAAAATAAGTAGGAAATATATTTTTATAATCGTTTATGAATTTTAAGGAAAGGAGGAAACCATCATGAGAACATCTTATTCAGTTATGTCTGCTATGTGTTGTTGTATGGAGTGTATGTGCTGCTGTTGCTGTGACACTCTTACTTTTGTTGTGCAGACAGATAACTGGATGATATCTTCATGAGGTTTTTCTCATCTTTCTTTCACTGGAAAGTGATAGATACAATCCAATTTAGGAGGTCTGGACAACCAGACCTCCTTTTTTGTACCTATTTATATTTTAGTATGCAAAATCAAACAATTATATTGCATTCAAATATATCATTCGTATAAAAAACGCGACACATACAGAAGACATTTTTCAGGAATTATCCCTTAAAAATGTGCTTCCCCAGATAAACAAAGTTAAAGGAGACCAGAAATGATTCGATTTGAACATTTAAGTAAAACATTCCAGACGAAAGACGGTGCATTTGAAGCACTGAAGGATGTGTCCTTCGAAATCGAAAAGGGCGATATCTACGGCGTCATCGGTTACAGCGGTGCCGGAAAATCCACCCTGATCCGAATGGTAAACGCCCTGGAAAGACCGACTTCCGGAAAGATTTTCGTTGAAGATAAGGACATTGGAAGCCTGAGTGCAAAAGAGCTTCGCAGCCTCCGAAAGGGAATCGGAATGATTTTCCAGCAGTTCAACCTCCTGGAATCCAAGACAATTTACGACAACGTCGCGATTGCCCTGAAACTAAACGGTACCCCGAAAAAAGACATCGAAGCGCGTGTGAATGAGCTGCTGGAGTTCGTCGAACTTTCCGATAAGAAGTCCTACTATCCGGGACAGCTCTCCGGCGGACAGAAACAGCGCGTCGGTATCGCAAGGGCGCTTGCAAATAATCCGTCGATTCTTCTCTGCGATGAGGCGACCAGCGCCCTCGACCCGAAAACGACCGATTCCATTCTCGATTTGCTAAAGAAGATTAATGAAACTCTTCATATTACAATTGTGATTATCACACATGAGATGAATGTCATCCAGAAAATCTGTAATAAAGTCGCCGTCATGGATTTCGGTAAAGTCGTAGAAACGGGCTCTGTCATCCAGGTTTTCTCAGACCCGCAGTCCGATATCGCCAAACGGTTTGTCGGCAATCTCATCCGCGACGTTATTCCGGAACCGCTCGTCGAGAGCATCCGACGTGAAACGCGGAACAGCCGTCTGCTCCGCATCAAGCTGGAAAATACAGACAGCACCGAGCCGCTTCTCTGGGATATCAACCGGCGGTTTGAGGTGGAAACCAACATTCTCTACTCCACCATCAACGTCATTCAGGGCATCGTCGTCGGCATCATGCTCGTCCTCTTCATCGGAAGCGACGAGGAAATCAAAAAAGCCGAGCGCTACATTCTCGAATCAAACGAAGAATATAAGGAGGTTATATTACCATGATTCAGCAGTATTTAGGCATTTCGCCGGACAAACTCATCAAGGCCGGTTGGGAAACCCTGTATATGGTCGGTTTTTCCCTGATTATCGGTTCCATCGTCGGATTTTTCATCGCCATTGTCTTATGGCTGACCCGCAAAGGCGGGCTCAAGGAAAATCCATTGCTTTACACGATTTTAAACGGTTTCATCAACATCATCCGAAGCACACCGTTTATCATCCTTCTGGTATGTGTAATGCCCTTTACGAAAATCATCGTCGGCACCCGGATCGGTACCAAGGCGGCTATCGTGCCGTTAGTTATCTATACCGCCCCATTTTTAGCAAGACTTCTTGAGACATCGCTTCTGGAAGTCGGCGGTGGCATCATCGAGGCAGCCCAGTCGATGGGAGCGACCACGTTCCAGATTATCGTTCATTTTGTGCTTCCGGAAGCATTTGCTTCGGTTATCCTGGCTCTGACAACCGGCACCATCGCCCTCATCGGAGCAACTGCGATGGCTGGCTACATCGGAGGCGGCGGCATCGGAAACATCGCCCTGACCTACGGCTATCAGACCTTTAACTTCCCGCTGATGTTTGCGACCGTTTTCATCCTGATTGCATTTGTCTGGATCATCCAGAGTCTGGGAAACCGGCTGTCACAGAAGAGACGGACACATCAGTAAACCAAATCATATCATAAAAGCTATTAAATTATTTTATATACAAAATAACAAAACGAAAAAAGGAGAACCCCATTATGAAAAATGTAAAAGCCTATGTAAGAACCACCCTGACCGCCGGTCTGATCCTCGCAGCTGCTGTTCTGGGAGGCTGCTCAAAGAGTGATGCTGGAAGCTCCGCTGCTGATACTGCCGCTGCTTCTTCCGGCACCGAATCTGCTGCTTCCGCCGATGCTTCCAATTCTAATAAGAAGGAGCTCAAATACGGAAAAGCTGCCGGTCCGTACACTGTCTTATTTGAGGATGCCATCAAACCAATTCTGGAAAAAGAGGGCTATACACTCACCGAGGTTGATTTCTCTGACCTTCTCCAGAATGACCTTGCTTTAAATGACGGCGAGATCGATTTCAATGTAGAGCAGCATACCGCTTATGCTGAAAACTTCAACGAAGCCCAGAAGGGTAACCTGGTCCCGATTTCCCCGATTCCTACCGTTCCGGCTGCCATCTTTTCTGCCACCGAAACCTCTCTGGACGCCATTCAAGACGGTGCCAAAGTAGCCGTTCCGGACGATGCCGCCAACACAGCCCGCGCTTATGTTCTCTTACAGAAAGCCGGATGGATCACCTTAAACCCGGATGTGGATCTCTCCACTGTCACCCAGGCGGATATCACAGAAAACCCTTACAACATCGAATTTACCGAAATGAACTCCACCAATATTCCAGCTGTTTTAGATGACTTTGATTATGCGGTTATCACCGGAAGTATTGTATACAATGCAGGAATCGATCCATCCACTGCCCTTCTTCAGGAAGACATTCTGCCGCATCTGATTCTGCAGGTCGTTGTAAAAGAGGAAAATAAAGATGCTCAGTGGACAAAAGATATTGTTGCTGCTTACCACTCCGATGAATTCAAAGAATATTTAGACAAGAATAACAATGGTTTATGGTTTGTTCCGGAGGAACTGTTTAACTAATAGGAAACAGCATCGGAAGGCATCAGCAGGAAACAGGAGGATTTCACATGGCTCTCATTTTAGATAAAACCGAACAGAAAATTGTCGATATCATCGACGCACACCGCAACGAGATCATCGCATTCGCCAAAGATATCTACACCCATGCAGAGCTGGGTTATAAAGAATACAGAACTGCAGAAAAATTTGCTTCTTTCATGAAAAATCTGGGTCTTGAGACAAAGGAAGAACTGGCTGTCACCGGTGTCAAAGCTTACTTAAATGAAGAAGAGAAAACGAATGTAAGTCTGGCTCTCATCGGGGAACTGGATGCGCTCCGCATCCCGGAACATAAATATGCCAATCCGGAGACTCAGGGAGCTCACTGCTGCGGACATCATGCCCAGCTGGCCGGTGTCATCGGTGCAGCCCTAGCTCTGACCAATGAAGATGTAAAAAAAGAGCTGGACGGACAGGTTGTATTCTTCGCCGTACCGGCAGAGGAATACGGTGAGATTGAATTTAAAAACTCCCTGACCGCACAGGGCAAAATCAAATACGGTGGCGGAAAATGTGAACTCATCCGCATCGGTGCTTTTGATGACATCGACCTGGATATCGTCCACCACACCGGTGATAAAGATATCAGTGTCGGTTCCCACTCCAACAACGGTTTCGTCTCCAAGGTCATTCGTTATAAGGGACTGGCTGCCCACGCAGCCGGTGCCCCGCATCTGGGAGTCAATGCATTAAATGCAGCCTCCCTCGGACTTTCCGCCCTGGCTTACCAGCGTGAAACCTTCCGGGATGATGACCATGTCCGGATTCATCCCATTATCACAAAAGGCGGTAATCTCGTCAATGTAGTACCGGATGAGGTGGTAATCGAAACTCTGGTACGTGCCGCCAACAAAGATGCTATCGCAGATGCTGCCGCCAAAACCGACCGTGCCTTCAAAGCCGGTGCCATCGCCGTCGGTGCTTCCTGCGAAATCACCACTATGCCCGGATATCTTCCGGCTCTGAGTGAAAAAGCCGATGAATCAGTCCTGGCAGCCGCTGAGATTGCCGCACAAACCAGTGAAAAAGATTACCAGATCGTCCAGGAAGATACCCACGCCTACAGCGGCGGCTCCACCGATGTGGGGGATGTACAGCATCTGCAGCCGGTCCTTACCTTCAACACCGGCGGTAAGGTAAGCGGTCTCCACTCCGTTGATTTCGATATCGTAGACGATGAGCTTGCCTATGTGGTCACTGCAAAAATATTCGCCCTCTCCGCTTACCGCCTGCTTCGGTACGGGGCTGTGAAAGCAAAAGAGATTGTAGAGAATTATCAGCCCATCTTTACCAAAGAGGAATATATCAAATATATGGATTCCTTTATTAAGACGGAGACGTATCAGTAAGATAACAGAAAAGAAGGACGGGAGGTACTTTTTACAGCACCTTCCGTCCATTTACAGTCAACTTAAAGGTCGTTCCCAGTATCTCCGCCGACTTCCGGCAAAGCATCATTCTTCCCAGGAAAATCTCAAAATAATCATACATGGAACATATCTTTTCATCTACCTGAAGATTCAGGGCAATAACTGAACGATCCTTTTCAATCTTAAGTTTGGACTCTGTTACCGCATAATTCACACGGTCGTGGATATCAAAAGCGGCTCTCTCTTTTTCACGAACACGGCTTCTTCGCACATCCGTCTTATCAGCGATAATCAAAGCTGCGGATATTACATTCTCCGGACTTCCGGTGGACTCATCATGGTTGCCGATGGCCGATATAATCGTAATCCGGTCATCCGGCGGCGTCCATTGGAAGAGCCAAGACAGCTTTCCAGGTGCATATAATCCTTTACTTCGTCCCAATTTACCACAAATCCGGCTCCGTGGGAACAGAAGACCGAGCCGCTTGGGTTTGCCAAATCCGCATCCGGATCGTAGCCGGCTGCTTCGATGACCTCTTCCTCATTATGGCAGGGTCCATATCCATCCAGGGTACAGACAAGCTGTCCTAAGCCGCTGGTATAAACCGTTACTTCTGTCTGATATCCATCCAGGGATGAAACCGGTGCACGGCCGGTAAGTATCGCCTGTCCATCCTCCAGAACCGGTCCTTCAAAAACCGCAAACCGGCGTTCCAGATCCGTCATTGCACGTCCTACCATCTTGTCCGATATCGTCAGATGAAATGCATAAAATGACTCCAAAAGCATCGAATGTGCCTGCATCAGGCCATGACGGATAGCCCGGTAAACCGACTGACGGAAATCACCGCCATTCAAGGTATTCACAGGCAATTTTACTACCTGTTATGATACCATGAATGGTGGGGATTGTAAAATTTTATCATCGGTTGATGAAATTCAGTACCACCACAAGCAGCAGCATATGAACTGGATAAAATGCATAACAGAGATACTGGAATGGTTTACTGTGGTAGCCCTGTCTGCCGCGGTACAGCCAGATGGGGATCAATGCCAGAAGCGCAAGCCCCTGCTGGCACAGTTCAAATTCCATGCCAAAGAGCTGAACCGGATACATCAGACCGCCCAGCAGTTCCACATTCAGCCAGTATAGGGCAGCCAGCTGTCCCAAGAAGCACCACCATTTCCGCCCATGGAGGAAATAGAACACAAATACTGTCAGAACACCGACCCCGTAGTAATCCACCATGCAAAGAGTTCCCAGTACCAGACCTGCCAGCACAACCAAAACGCACACCAGCAGATACATCCAGGTTTTTCCTTTTTTCCGTACCTGTTCCATAAGCCAGACACCTAAAAGGCCCAACAGGAATGTCCAGAGGACATTCTGGTGAACCGGATAAAACCAGGTACCGCCGTACATCAAATCAAAGGGAATTTCTGAAAGCACTGCAAACAGCAGCATCCGAAGGATGTACTTTTTAAAGCTTCTGGTGTGAAAGTACCCCTCCACCGCCATAAAAGCGAAGATAGGAAATGCCACTCTTCCGGCACAGGTAAGCCACTCCCTAGCAGGAAGAAGCGTCGCCCAAAGGTGATCCATCAGCATAAGTGTCATGGCGATAATGTGCAGGACAGCTGCAGTAAGTTCAAAGTTTTTTGAAGCAGATGAATCCATTCAGTTCTTGTTCCTTTCCTATTGCATTTCTATCGTATAATTATAGCTGTATGTGTGAACATAAAGCATATTGTCCTGAGGCACCAGAAGATCCGGCTGTTTTTTCAGCTCCAGGCTTGCAATAACCTCGCCGGTGTGAAGGTTGAGCTGATAAAGATAATCCTTTTCCGAGGTAAAACCATACCCGCAGATAATAACGTCCTTTTTTACAATAAAATTCATGGTGTTGCAAGTCTGATCCCCACTTCGCCAAAGAAGCTTGTTATTTTCCAGATCATAGGCAAACATAAAGCAGCTATCCGGCTGTGCGTAACCATTTGTCACACTGATGCCATAAAAGATATCATCCAGGAGGCAGGCATTATTGCCGTTGATATACCATTTATCCGTTGGATACTCCAGCACATACAGACAATTTCCGGAAATATTTTCATAAATATACAGCGCATCCCCGGACCAGATATACTGATATTCGTCATCATAGAAATTATTCCATTCCTTTCCGACCATAGGAAGGGATAACTGTTTGCTTTCATACCATTCGTTCGCAAAATCGATTCCATTTTCCTCTTCCGACACAATTTTTAACGTTAACGGTGAAACTGCATCTCCCTTCGGATGAATCTCCCCAACTCCGGATAAGTCAATGGTGATATACTTAGTTTCAGGATCCACATTTTCCCCTTCCCCTGCATCCTCATTTTGAATCAATACGGACTCCCCACCGGTCTCCCGGACACTTTCTGCAACACTTGACTCATTTTGCATCGTATAATCCATGTCCTTCTTGCCACAGCCAGCCAGGGTAAGCAAACAAGTCCACACAATCATAAAAGTTAGAAGTTTTTTCATATATATATCCATTCCTCTATGCTCAAAAAGATGTTATCACTTTGGATGAACTTTCTTCTGAGCCATTTCTATTTGAACACGTTGAGAAGTTACCTTAACTTATCTCTATATCAAAACATGCCTGGCAGTTTTGCCGCCAGGAATAATCCAGCACCAAATGAGATCAGATTGGCCACAAAGGAATACAGGATATAATATGCATCCTCCTTTTTCTTTTCTGATAGCCTCTTAAGAATTGTGCAATACAACACTGCCTCCAGAGCAAATACAATCAGCTCAAAAAGTACATAGAAAAATGTAAATGCAAGAGGACCGGAATTATAATTAATCACATTGAGCAGCACATTTAAGATAATCTGCGTAATAATGTTGACAACAGCCAGAATCAACAGCTGTTTTTTCTGTCTGAAACCAAACAGCAGCGCCACCAGCATTTCGATTAAAATAGTAAGGACGATCCTTGCTCCAAGAGCCAGCATCTCCTGCCGGTAATTATACGAACGGTAAGCCTCAATCCGCTCATTGGTACTCAAATCATCATTGTATTCCACCGAACCGATATCCACACCATCCATATCCACTGTATAATACGTATCAAATGCATAACGAGCATAAATTCCACTGGATACAAAGGTTTCCGTTTCCGGATAATACAGAAGAATTTTAAAATCATCCGGCGGATAATAGGTCCATGCAAGCTCTTTGCTTTCACTTACCTTCCAGCTCCGCTGCAGAAAATAGTATCCATCCGGATCCTTGTAATTCACAAAGATCTCCCAGATACCAGGATCCATGTACTCTTTCTGGGCACTCTCCGTTCTTCCATCCCAGGCACTTGCCGGACCAGTAGATTTCTCCTTCGACAGCAAAGTTCCATAACAGAGCTCATCCCCCATATGCTCAAACTGAATCCGAACAGAGGCCTTTGGTCCCATATCGGCATTGACTGTCATCGGAAATGCTGAAACTGCCATTATCATACACAAAAGCATTATAAAAACAAGACTGTATTTTCTATTTTTCATACCAAAAGCCTCCCTTCAGATATTTTTATTCTGGTGAAGAATCTCATCGGCATTCTTGCTGCAAAATACTACATCCGATGGGAATCATCTTCCATCCGGTAAACAAACAGGCGGTTCATCCCCTCCTGCCATGGGTATTCAAATTCCAGACGATTCCCAATTCATCACATATTCTTTTTCTCTTGTGAATTCGTCCATCTCTTCACTCTGAATAGTAAATCCTTCTCGTTGATAAAAAGACATTTCCCTGACATTCTTCTGATATACCTTTAACTGTAATTTGTCTTTTTTATCCTTGATGTAATCCAACAACATTTTACCTATGCCACATGACTGCATTTCGTCAGAAACAAAAATACCTTCTATGTATTCATCACTTACTCCTATAAAGCCTTGAATCATTTTATCATCTTCATACACATAAACTTCCGCCTGTGGCAGCATTTCCTTCACGAATTCATAATTACTTATCCAGTATTGTTCAGGAATAAAAAAATGTGCTTTCAGATTAGTTTTCAACCATATATCAGCGACTCTATTTATATCTACCTTCTGCAACTTTCTAATCATAACGATTATTCTCCATCCAACCTGATTATAACACGATTAACTCATTACGATTTACCTATCTGTACTCAACAATTTCTTCGAAAGGTTTCCTTGGTCTTTTAGCCGGAGCTTCATTGGCAAATCCAATCGCAACAATTCCTGTCAATTGGCTGTCTGTTCCGATAAAATCCATCAGCTCATTATAGGCAAAACAAGTATTGGCAATCCATAAGGTGCCCAATCCATATCCCGTTGCTGTCAGAATCATATTTTCAATCGCCGCACCTATGGACAGTGAATCACATATTTCAACAATTCGCTTTTCATTTTCAATGCTTGCAAATGGAGTATGCTGGTTGGTATTAAGCACTGCTATAAGGCATGGGACCTCCTGCATGATTCTAACGGTATTCTCAGCATCCGGTATGGCAAATGCCCATTCCGGCATAAGTTCATGGGTCATTTTTTCTGAATTTATACCATGACGCATGACATCAACCAGTTTATCTTTTTCTTTCCCCTGATATACAATAAATTTCCAAGGCTGTCTGTTTTTAGCAGATGGTGCAAGGGAAGCACTGTATATGATCTCGTCAATTAACTTCCTTTCGATCTCATCTGGCTTATATTTTCTTATACTTCTTCTATTCTCAATTTCACGTATCATAGATTTCTCTCTTCTTTAGAACCTTGCCCTCAAGACTCATCTTCTCCTATGATTTCCAACCTATCCATCCCAACATGACATTTCAGGAAAAGCACCTCAACACCTGCTGCCTTTGCCTCGTGAAGTGCAGCGCCAAATTCGGGATGCGTTTCCGTATTCGGCCTGACTTCACTAATGCCTTCCATTTGAATCACAAATGCTATCAAACATTTATATCCTTGTCCGCACGCAGCTGCAAGTTCCCTTAAATGCTTAACTCCTCTTTCCGTCGGGGCATCTGGAAAATATCCAACTCCGTCTATCTCAAGGGTGCAGCCTTTGACTTCCATTAGATATTTTTGCTTTCCTTTTTCCATATAGAAATCCATCCGGCTATTTCCAAAGGTATACTCTGGTTTAATACAATCATACCCCTGTGTCATCAGCCATTCTTTTACCACTTTATTCGGTGCCTGAGAATCAATGTTAACCCATTTTTTATTCTTCTTAACTGCAATCAAATCATAGCGAGTCTTTCGATTTGGATTCTTTTCTATGCAATCTTCCAAAATCACTTCCGCCCCCCGCAGCAGTAATTCACGACAACGTCCCGTATTCTTTACATGAACCAATTCTACCGCTTCCGATCCATCAATCTTTACCCGCGCAATAAAACGATTGGGACGTTCTATGAAAATTGCTTTCACTATCTTATCATATTTCATGTGACGTTTCCTATTATATGTACTGAAACATTCATTTTACACGATTGGATTCACTGGCAGCGGCCTGTGCTTTGCAGTATAATAATCACAATCCATTCGAATAACACTAAAAGCAGAGGCATCGCTTCCATGTTTGTCGGAACCTTTGCTACGATTGCCTGGGAAGTTATGGGACATTCGTTCGGTCTGGCAACCATCCTGGTTACAGTTCCGGTTTCTTTCCTTACCCTGATCGTTGTCTCCTTACTGACCCAGAAAGAAAATCAGGCGGCTGCCTAAAAGATGGCCTTTACTGATAGAAAAGAATTTTATAGTAAAACCGATTGGTTCAGATGGGCTACCGTGCCAATGTACGGCAGCCCATCTGGCATCATTCTATCAGCCCTTTCGCTACCTCTTTCAGTTTCTTAGCCGACTCCACCAGCTTCTCCGCCTCTTCCTCACTCAATGCAATCGGCACATGCGTCTCCACACCCCCGATTCCCACGATCGCCGGCATACTCAGAGTGATATCTTCGATGCCGTACTCCCCGTGCATCATCGCAGACACCGGCAGAATCGAGCGCTCATTGCGGACGATACACTCGCAGATACGTTTTACCGACATCGCAATTCCGTAATACGTCGCCTGTTTTTTCGAAATAATCTCGTAAGCACTGTTTTTGACCTTCTCCGCGATCGCGTCCATCGCCGCATCGTGGTTAAAATGTCCGCGCATCTCGCAGAAATCGTTCAGCGGAATTCCCGATACATTCGTACTGCTCCATGCCGCGATCTCGCTGTCCCCGTGCTCACCGATGATAAACGAATGTACACTCCGGCTGTCCACGCCCAGGTGTTCGCCCAGCGCATATTTAAGCCGTGCCGTGTCAAGCACCGTACCCGAACCGAGCACCCGGTTCTCCGGCAGCCCGCTCAGTTTCAATGCCACATACGTCAAAATATCCACCGGGTTCGATACGATCAGCAAAATCCCGCCAAAATCGCGTTTTACAATCTCCGGGATGATAGTCTGATAAATTGCCGTATTCTTCTGCACCAGGTCAAGCCGCGTCTCCCCCGGCTTCTGGTTTGCCCCCGCCGTGATAATGATGATCGCCGCATCCGCCGCATCGTCATAGGTACCTGCATAAATCTTCATCTGCCCTGCAAACGGAATCCCGTGCGCGATATCCTTCGCCTCGCCGTCCGCCTTTTCCATATTCACATCTAACAGAACCAGCTCGGAAAATAACCGGCTCTGCATCAGTGTAAATGCCGTTGCTGAACCCACAAATCCGCACCCGATGACTGCCGCTTTTCTTGGATTTACCTCTCTGCTCATACGCTCATTTCTCCTTTTTTCTCCGGCTTATACTGCATGTCCATGTTTCTAGCATCCGCTCTCTGCATATGGACAAGCATGCCTCTAGTCTCTCCTGCCATTCATATGTATTGTTCCGCTTACAAGAAGGAGTATACATGCTTTGGGACATTTTTTCAGTTGTTTAAACAACAAAAATAGAAACTACCACACTTTCTGTTTATTTAGAGAGCGCCTTCTCCGCCGCATCCAGCCCCTCATATCCATACGCCTTCACTTCCGCCTCCATCGTCAGAAGTGCAAGACTCTTTCCTTCCTTTTTCAGGTCATTGATAAACTGCCAGTACGTATGCAGGGTGCTGTCCGAGTAAGTCCGCAGTTCACCGAGCAAGTACGTCTGGAAGGAAGTATCATACGGCGTATCTTCAGAACTGTAGAGAAGCCGGTTTCCAGATGCCAGCACCGGATATTTCGCCTGGTACTCTTCCATCCAGGCAAGCTGCTGTTTCACGATCGCATCACTCCACTGTTCGCCCGCCAGCGTCGGATCAATCAGAAAATGATGCAGTTTCTTAAACTGCTCCGGTGCGGTGCTCGCCATCATCCACGCATATTTCTCCATCACCAGATTGCGCCCTTGCTCATGGGCGCGGTCCATATCCGCCTGCACGCAGTCTATGAGTTCCTCTGTCCACGGTGCAAAATGGCTTCGTCGCATGATAAAAAATGTCTCCGGATCATCCTGACAGGAAGCACGTCCGCCTTCGTTATTGACTTTCTGAAAATCATCCCACTCCATCTGAATTAGTCTCTCTATTTTCTCCTGTTTCGTCATACGCTGTCCTCCCTTTCGTTTGCCAGATCCTTTCCAAATCAATTTCCTACATCTTTTCTTTCATTTACAGTCCATGCTCGTTCCCATTTTGATGCGTCTATCCGCGGCTTATCCTTCCATCACATGACATTTTTTCAGCTCCGGATCCTGAATCCGTTTCATGATCTCCCACGTATGGGCTTCCAGAAATGCATCCCGGCTGTCAGTTAGTCCCTGTTTTCGCAGTTCCCCAACTGCTGCCTGACAGATTTCCTCGATCCGCCCCACGCGCGGATCTAACTGGTTTACATAAGGATTCCATCCCGGTGGAAACGGCGGCTTCCACATCTCGCTCGTATCCCCCATCACCGAAAGCTCCCGGATTTTTTCCGCCACCTCCGGCAATATCTGAAATTTTTCCATTCCCCGGAACATCCACTTATAGTAAGGCATATACGTCCGGTTTAGTAAATATACCATCGAAATCGCCTGCCGCACAAATTCATTGAGCGCCAGCATCGCCGCAACCGTATCGCCCCGCCGCATACAGCGGCCATAATTATACTGTCCCGACTGCGCCATTTTCGCTGCCCGCGCCGCGATCTTTTTGATCCGGACATCCTCTGGATAATACTTCCGAAGCTCCTCGCGGATCGCGGAAAATTTTCCCAGTCCATCCTCAAAAACTGCCCCGCCTGTAACTGCCGCCAGCTTATCCTCCGGCAGATGCAGCCAGCGCATTAAGCTTCTTGGCGGCTGTTCCATCCCGATAAAACGGCTGTAAAATGCCTCTATCTCAAACACACCGACACGTCCGCCGCCCCGCGCACTTGTAAGCCGTGCCGGAATGCCCGCAAACTCCCCCGGCAAACGGTCGTAAGCATCCTGAAGCGCCTTCCCGTACTGGTTATAATCTTCCGCCGAAAGCCAGAGGTCAAAACCTGCCCCGAAATCGTGATCCTGCGATATCGCATCGTCAAATCCCAGGCATTCCGAACCTTCGCCCACCAGCCCCGCCGCCAGCCGCGGCAGAAGCTCTGGAAATTCCCGCTCCAGCATCGGACGCCCAACTTCTTCATAATATCGTTTTGCCAGTTCCAGTCCCTGCATCTGATCCCCCTACCTGATTTTATGGCTTTTTCTTGTCCTTTCTCCGCTTTCTGAATCTATTTCAGAAAATGTTACTGTTCACGCATACGTGCCCAGTAACGGAATTTGCCGTGGCTTCGCATTTAAATACGGAAAATTCCTGCTGCCACCACGTTTTCTTACGGCACTTTCGGTTCCAAAAGTGCCTACCCGTGAACAATAACCAGAAAATTTCCATCTCAGAATTTCGCATCCTTGAACTGACAGCTCGCACAGTGGCTCGGGTTTCCGCCCTTGTCTTCCTTCTTGTCTGCAGCCCCGGTAATACCTTTTTCTTCCTTTTCTTTTTTGATCATCTCCAGATTCTGGCGGATCACCGCGCACGCATCGCTCTCGCCAAACCGGGACTGCGTTACCATCAGTGCCTTTTCCAGCAGCCCGATCGCCTGATCGTAATTGCCGCGCCGCCATGCCAGCTCCCCGGCTGCTGCCAGCGCTGAACCGAAATGTCCCGACTGCACGCCCTCCGGGGACGCATAAAAGGTCAGGCTTTCCTTTAATTCCTCGTCCGCCTCATCCAGCCGCCCCAGCGCCATCAGGGATAGCGCCCGGTTGACATGGGTCGTTGCCACCTCTGCCTCGCTGTTCTCCATCTTTTTAATCAGTTCCAGCGCCTTATCCAGCGATTCCAGCGCCTTTTCATGTTCCTCCTGTTCCTGATAAATCTGGCTGATATTATTGTAGAGACTTGCCATCTCATAGCCATCCGTTTTTCCAAGATTCTTAAAAATTGCTTCCGCCTCCCGGTACTGGGAAAGCGCTTTCTCCACATCTCCTGCCATCCGGCGCGCGGTTGCCGCATTTAAAAGTGTCGTTCCATGGTGGATCGAACCATCCAGCCCCATCCCCGCAATCAGGGACAGCGCCATATCCGCCATATCAACTGCCTGTGCAACCCGTCCGGTATTCCGGTAAAGCCCTTCCATCTCATTGCACATCATCAGGCAGAGGCTTTTGTTCCCTGAATCCAGCCCTTCCTTCATCCAGCCCATCATTTTCTCTTCCGCTTCGTCCAGTTCTCCCTGTGCATAAAGGCGATCCAGTTCCTGAAACATCTGCTGTGTATCCATTTTTATTCCTCTTTCTTTCCCTTCTTTATTCTTGTTTCTGTTATTTTTTTCATTAATGTGCCTTGGCACCCTTGACACAAAAAGAGATACCGCAAAACCTTTTTCCCATCCCTCTGCTCCCCATCTTCTTATTTCTGACAGGTCAGTGCACGGATTCTGTGGTTTTGCGGTATCCACTATCTGTTCTCAAACCTTTCTAAAATCTATCTCTTTCTCAACAATGCTTTCTATGCTGCCATGCAGCACCCGCATTCGGATCGCGTTTCATTTCAACGATCCGGCTTTTACAAATCCTGTATTCATCAAACGAAGCAGCTTCCGATCGCTGTATCACCCCATCGGCGAATATCCAAACGTATTTACCAGCGCATCAATCTTCTTTCCTGCCTTGCAGAGCGGGCAGTCACGGTAATCTGAATACGTATAATCCGGTAAATCCTTCTTGCCAAAGACTGACTTGATCGGCACACCGTCCAGCGAATCCATCGCACTGAAAATCGCCGATGCGCCCTGTAAGATACCACCGTAATACTGGATGCTCTCAACTGCCTTATTTAAGGTGCGTCCCGTCGTCACGGATGCCATCAGGATCATCACATGTTTATCGCGGATCATCGGAATCAGGTTATCTCTAAAAATGATCTGGCTGTTGTTGTTAAACTCCGGGCTGATTACATAGATAGATTTATGTGCGTTCGTCGAGAGAAAACCGCCCTTTGCCAGCTCCTCCGCCAGAAAAGCACCGATAACTTCTGTTCCCTCCATGCAGACAATCGTGTCGATCACGGTGTCATACAGATACAGACCAACCAGCGCCTGTGCAACTTCCTCCGCCTCTTTCGTTCTCGCTTTCAGGGTCGTCACATCAATGTAATAATTGATATGTGCATGGTTTGTTGCAAAATGTCCTGGACGAATCTTTAACGGTACTGTCGTTCCAGTTGTGTAAATCTTCGTATAACTTTTCTCCATAAAAACGCCCCCTTCTCCATCTAAATAGGTGTTCATAAATGTTTCTAACTGCACCAAAAAGTGTTACTGTTCACAGGTAGGCACTTTTGGAACCGAAAGTGCCGTAAGAAAACGTGGTGGCAGCAGGAATTTGCCGTATTTAAATGCGAAGCCACGGCAAATTCCGTTACTGGACACGTATGCGTGAACAGTAACCAAAAGGTTCCATGTTCACAGTCACATCCGTCCATGGATTGATACCCTTATTATACTAGAAAATGTGGTGTTTCACAAGATAAAATCTGTCATCATATGTATAATTTTTTTATTTTTCTGTCTTTTTTTTCAGGCATTTTTCACTCACGAACAGAACACACTCCCGATTTTCCCTTCTTCTATTTCTTTTACCTCACTAAGACTCTAAGAACCTCCGCACGCACTCCAGAAACCGTTCTCCATATTTTTCAAACTTATACGCACCCACGCCGGACACCTCCAGCATCTCCGCTTTCGTGACCGGTTTTAAAATACACATATGCGTCAGCGTCTTATCAGAAAATACGATATACGGCGGCACTTTTCCCTCGGATGCGATCTCGCGGCGCAGCGCGCGGAGTGCCTCGAAGAGCGTCTCTTCCTTCTCCGTAAATTCGTCTGCCCCGGCTGGAAGTTTCGCGCCCCGGCGGCTCTTTTTGCTGCTTCCAGCTGTCTGTTTCTCCCGCTCCTTCGCCATCTTCATCTCGATTGGTTCCGGTGCTTCCAGGAAAGCAGCACCTTTTTCCGTCAATTTGACAATCGAATACTCATCCGTCGTGACAAACAGATACTCCTCCACCTGGAGGAAGTTAAACATCTGGCGCAGATGCACGACGCTCTCCTTCGCCAGCTCCCCATAATGCGGATTCTCATCCATCCGGTAATTGCGGATCTTAACCGTATTCGCCCCGTGCACCGTGTCGAGAATCACCGTTGTTCCATAGCGCTGTCCGCACGACTGCACACAGCCTAAGAGACTCTCTGCCGCCGCCTGAATGTCGATCGTGTCAAATTGCGTCATACAATTCGAACAGTTTCCGCAGTAATTACTTCCATATTCGCCGAAATACCGCAGGATATAATCACGCAGGCACTCATTCGTAAAACAATAAAATGTCATCTTTTTCAGGCGTTCCCGGTCACGTTCCAGCACCACCTGCCGCGTATAGTCGTCAAGCTCCTGATTGTCCTGGTTCCGCTCAATAAAGAGCTGGTTCGTCACCACATCCCGCCCGCTATAATACAGGATGCACTCCGCCGGTTCGCCGTCACGCCCGGCACGTCCTGCCTCCTGATAGTAGGCTTCCAGGTTCTTCGGCATCCCGCAGTGCAGGACAAACCGTACATCCGACCGGTCGATTCCCATGCCGAACGCATTGGTCGCCACCATCACCGGAACCCGGTCATAGATAAAATCATCCTGATTCTTCTGCCGCTCTGCATCGGAAAGTCCCGCATGGTAACGCGTCACTGAAAATCCATCCCGGATCAGCTTCTCACAGATCTCCTCAACATTTCTGCGGGTCAGACAGTAAATAATCCCTCCCTGCCCCGGGTGCGCCTCCAGATATGCCCGGATTGCCGCATAGCGGTCCTTCGGCGTCTCCACTGCAAAATACAAGTTTTTCCGGTCAAATCCCGTCGTCAGCATCACCGGATTCTGTAACTGCAAAATGTCGATGATATCGTCCCGGACCTCCTTGGTCGCGGTCGCCGTAAAAGCACTGACCACCGGACGCCTCGGCAGCTTCTCGATAAAATCAACAATCTTCAAATAACTCGGTCTGAAATCCTGTCCCCACTGGGAAATGCAGTGCGCCTCATCGATCGCCAGCATCGCAATATCCACGTGCATCGCAAAATCAAGAAATGCCTCCGTCATCAGACGCTCCGGCGCCACATAAATGATTGGATAACGCCCCTCGCGCGCATACCCAAGCGCCTTATAATACTGTGCCGTCGTCAGCGAACTGTTCAGATACGCCGCGTGGACGCCCGCCTGATTGAGTGCCGTGACTTGATCCTTCATCAGAGAAATCAGCGGTGACACCACCAGCGTGATTCCCGGAAGAATCAATGCCGGAACCTGATAACACAGTGATTTTCCGCTGCCCGTCGGCATGATTCCCAGCACATCACGCCCATCAAGAATCCCGTCAATCAGTATTTCCTGTCCTTCGCGGAAGCTGTCATATCCGAAATACCGCTTGAGAACTTCATATTTTTCCGATTTCTCATAATTCATATATCTTTATCCAACGCCCTTTCATTCTAGTTCTGTCTCAACGATCCACAATCTTGAGCATTTCAAGTCTCAGACATCCACCAGGTCAATCTTTCCTGAAACTTCTCTCCACAGGATGTTTCTCTGAACTCCACACATCCACACAAATTTCACTCTTTATACATATATATCAAACACCAAACCATTGCTTCCTTACAAAAGCCCCAGCTCTTCCATCGCCCGGTAAATCCCATCTTCCTCCACGGTCTTCGCCGTAAACGTCGCATACGGCTCCAGCCCGGCATCGTGTTTTCCCATGACAACCGCATTCGGCACATACTGGAACATCGACAGATCGTTCATGCTGTCTCCAAAGACCCACGCGTCCTCCAGCGCGATCCCATATTGCTTCAAAATCCACTCGATCGCACTCGCCTTAGAATGCCCCATCGGCACACACTCATAGAAGCCGCCGCCCCGGTCAATCACCTCAAAATCCCGAAGTGTCTCAAAAAATCCCGCCGGATCACTGTCTGCTCCGACTGCCACGCAAAATTTACTGATCGAAAAGGACGGATCCGACCAGTTCTTCGCCGAAACCGAGCCGCTCTGGTCGAGAATCGAGCGGATCGCCCGCATCGTTTCGGTCTGCACCCCATCTGGCCGGAAAAAGCAGGCGTCCACGCCCTCCATCACTGTATCCATCCGGAACCGCAGAATATCCTCTTTCAGTTTCTCCGCCCGTTCCGGCGAAATTCTCTGGTCATAGAGTGTCTTTCCATCCACGGAAATATAGGTACCACAGCCACAGAGCAGCCCGTTTACCGGCGCTTCCTCCCGGATTTTGGACGTCTGGCACCAGGTCCGCCCCGTATTAATAAATGTCAAATTTCCCTTTTCCATTGTTTTTTTTAAGGCAAGCACCGCGCTTTGCGGTACCTGCCTTAATTTTTCACTAAACAATGTTCCATCAATATCAAAAAACAATGCTTTTTTATTTATCTTCATTTCTGAATATGATCTCCCCGGTCTCTGCATTCATGCTGTCTACGATCGCCAGTGACTCAACGCGGATGCCCTTATCACGGATGCGTTTGCCGCCGTCCTGAAAACCTTTTTCAATGACAATGCCCGCACCAACTAATTCTGCTCCCGAATCCTGAATCAAAGTGGTCAGACCGTCTAATGCCTTGCCCTTTGCCAGAAAATCATCGATAACCAGAACCTTATCGCCTTTTCCAAGGAACTCCTTGGACACAATAATATCATATACAGTGCCATGGGTAAACGATTCAACCTTCGTTGTATACACTTCTCCGGCAATATTTTTCGTCTTTGTTTTCTTGGCAAATACAACCGGAACATCAAAATATTCGGCTACGATACAGGCAATACCAATACCCGACGCCTCGATCGTCAGGATCTTGTTGATCTCCTCACCCTCAAAACGGCGTTTAAACTCCTTGCCGATCTCCTGGAACAGATGAATATCCATCTGGTGATTCAGGAAACGATCCACTTTCAATACATTTCCTGCTCTTACGATTCCATCTTTACGGATTCTGTCGTATAAAATCTGCATATGTCTATCCCCTTATCTGTATTTTTATGAGACGCTTTCTACTCCGCCTCGTCCTCGGCTGCTTCTGTATTCAGCGCCGCATTGTTCTCCTCAGTGCTGACGGTGATCTTGGCATTTTCTACCAGAAAATCAAGTGTCTTCTGCATCAGTGCCGTATCGTCCACCATCTTCTGATCGATGTTGTCATTCTGAAGCATCGTCTTCAGGCTCTCGTAGCCGTAGCGTTTCGCCAGTGCTTCCTTGTCCGAATCGTCGATCGTGATATTTTCCTGCTTCGCAATCTCATTTAAAACGAGGGACTGTTTCGCCATTTCCTTGGCTTCCTGGCGGATCTCCTGCTTGAAGCTGTCCTCATCGCTTCCAATCATGCCCGCATAGGTCGCCAGATCGACGCCGTAGGAGGATAGCATGTTGGTGTATGCCTTTAACTGTGTATCATATGCCTCGTCGATCGATGCAGTCGAGCATACAACCTCTGAATTGTCCACAACCGCATTCAGAATATCCGTATCTCTCTGATTGTCAATCGAGAGCTGTTTCTGCTCTAAGAGGTTCTCACGGGTGGATTCACGGTATTTCTCCACGGTTCCATCATCCGGTGATACGGAAGCAACAAACTCATCCGTCAGTTCCGGAACGGAGCGCTCCTTGACCGCATTGACCGTTACCTCAAATACAACCTCCTTACCTGCCAGATCCGGGTTGTTCGGATACGAATCCGGGAAGGTCAGGTTTAAGTCTTTCTGATCGCCCTTCACAGCGCCGACCAGCCCATCCTCGAATCCATCGATAAAGCTGCCGGATCCAAGCGTCAAATCATATCCTTCAGCGGTACCACCCTTAAATGCCTCGCCGTCTAAAAGCCCCTTATAGTCAATGTTGACCTGATCGCCCATCTGAGCTGCCCGGTCTACCTCGCGGTACTCGGCCTTTGAATTCAACACCTGCTGAATCTGGTTTTCTACTTCCTCGTCCGTCACGGATGCCTCGGTCACGGTCACAGCGATGCCTTTGTACTCGCCCAGCTTCACGCTGCTCTCTGCGACATACTCCTCTGTCTCTGCTGCCGTGCTCTCTGCTGCGGTCGTCTCAGTCCCTGTCTTTTTTCCGCATCCAGATGCCGCTGCTGCTACCGCAACCGCCAGACAGATGCCTGCTATTTTCCATCTCTTCATTTAGTCGTCCTCTATCTCTCAATTTCCTGCCTGCGCCATCCGGCACCTGGCTTTCAAACGCACATATGATATATCTGCACGTATGTCTTACCAATCATCATACCACAAACCAGCCTGTCGCAAAAGCGATTTTTCAATATTTTATATTTTCAGCAACTCTTTTTTCATAGTTCATCACTTTTCCCAATTTAAGGAAACCGGATATGAATTATTTGATAAAAAATTCCGCCAGAAAAAAACGTTTTGTCTTTCCTGACGGAATTTTCTGGCTATTTTTTAGCTGCAAAATGCTGCAAATGCCAGATATGTATTATAGATATCCAGTTTCGATGCCAGCTCAAATGGGGCATGCATGGATAAAATCGGAACACCCATATCCACAACATCTACATCCATGCCAGCCACAAACAGGGCAACCGTACCGCCGCCGCCGATGTCTACCGCACCCAGCTCGCCGATCTGCCAGTATACGCCTGCTTCATCCATGATCTGGATCACCTTCGCCATCGTCTCCGCACTCGCGTCGTTGCTGCCGGATTTGCCGCGCGCACCCGTATATTTCGTCAAAACAACGCCCTTATTCAGATAGCAGGAGTTTTTTTCTTCAAATACGCTCGCAAACGTCGGGTCATACGCCGCATTGACATCCGCCGACAGGCACAGAGAATGCTTCAGCACTTTGCGGACATCCACATTTCCTGCCTTGCACAGTCCCTCAATATAATGCAAGGTAAAATCGGAATTTAAGCCAGTATTTCCAACGGAACCGATCTCCTCTTTATCTGCCAGAATCGTAACAGTCGTATATTCCGGGGACTTGGCTTTCATCTCTGCGGTCAGTGCCGTGTACGCGCACACCTTGTCATCCTGTCCGTAAGCACCGACCAGGCTGCGGTCCAGACCAACATCTGTTGCCTTTACTGCCGGCACAAACTCGATCTCTGCACGCAGGAAATCCTTCTCCGTCATGCCAAAGCGCTCATTTAAGAGCGACAGCGCCAGCAGCTTGACCGGCTCCTTGATCGAGTCTTCTTCCTCGCACGGATACGGCAGGGAGCCAACGATGATATTTAATTCCTCGCCCTTGATGCCGTCCTTCAGTTTCCGCTCATTCTGTTGTGCGGCAAGATGCGGAAGCAGATCGGTCACGCAGAAGACCGGATCACCCTCTTTTTCGCCGATGCAAATATCCATCGATGTGCCGTCCTTTAAAATCACAACACCGTGCATCGCCAGCGGGATCGTCGCCCACTGGTATTTGCGGATACCGCCGTAATAATGGGTCTTGAAATATGCCGCCTCTGCCTTCTCATACAGCGGGTTCGGTTTCAGATCCAGGCGCGGGGAATCGATGTGAGCCACGTTAATGCGGACGCCGTCCTCCAGCGGACGTTTTCCGAACGTGCTCATCAGAAGCGCTTTCTTGCGGTTGATCTGGTATACCTTGTCGCCCGGCTGATAGATTTTTCCTTCTTCGAACTCCTCATAACCAGCCTCTTTCAGGCGGAGCACCGCCTCGCGCACAAATTCGCGCTCGGTCTTTGCCGCATTTAAAAACTCCTTATATCCCTCGCAATATGCAAATGCCTTTTCCTCCTGCTCCGGGGCTTTCTTTCCAATATTAGGAAATTCCCAGATCAGTTTTTCTCTCTGTTCTTTCGCTACTGACATATCCTTCCTCCTTTTGCGAATCATTTCTTTTTCACTATCGTATCACTATCCAGCAGAATCGTAAATGGTCCATCGTTTAAAAGCTCGACCTTCATATCTGCCCCGAAAATACCGTGCTCGACCTTCCGCACCTGTCCGGCGCAGCGCGCCAGCGCGTGTTCGTAGAGATGGTTCGCCAGTTCTGGATTTCCCGCACCCGTAAAGCCCGGGCGGTTTCCGTGGCTGCAGTCCGCGTACAAAGTAAACTGGCTGATCAGCAGGATCTCGCCATCCACATCCGCCAGCGAACAGTTCGTCTTGCCGTTCTCATCCTCAAAAATACGCAGCTTGCACATTTTATCCACCATTTTGTCGGTGATTTCCTCCGTGTCGGTGTCGCTGACGCCCATCAGCACCATATATCCACGGCCGATCGAGCCGATCAGCTCGCCGTCTACCTTTACACTCGCGTGTTTGACTCTCTGTAGTACAAATCTCATGTTTTTCTCCTGATTTTTATTTTTCCTGTAATCTTTCTTTACCGCAGCAGCGCCCTCAGCCGCGCCAGCAGATTCTCCGCATTTTCCTCGCCCAGAATGACTTCCCGCGCCAGGATCGGCCGGTCGGTGATAATGTTATCGACGCCGATCATCTTCATTCGCTCCAGTTCACTCTTTTTATTGACCGTCCAGACATGAACCTCCTTACCACAGGCATGGACGCGCTCGACCAGCTTCCGGTTCGCTGAACTGGAGATCAGGCTGATAAAATCGATCGCATCATCCTCGTAATAGCTTCCATATGCTGCCGACAGGATATAGCCCGTATAAATATCCGAATCCGCCGCCTTCACCCGCTTTAAATAAGAAAGACTCGTCGATGTCACGACGCACTGTTCCACGAAATCATTCTCCCGGATACAGTCCACGACCTTTTCCGGCAGATCGCTCGACGCGCCGGCATATTTGATCTCGATGTTCAGCATCATCCGTCCCCTGACATATTCGATAACGTCCTCCAGCTTCGGAATCCGTGTCCCGCTGTACTGCTCCGAATACCAGCCACCGGCATCTACCTGCTGCAGCTCATCCCAGGAAAGCGATCGGATCGTCCGCCGCGTCCCGTCGATCCGCTCCAGAGTGCTGTCATGGAACAATACCAGCAAACCATCCCGCGTCTCCTGCACGTCCAGCTCTGCAAAATCCGCCATCTGATCGACCGCTGCCTCCATCGCAGGCATCGTGTTCTCCGGTGCGCTCGTCGATGCGCCCCGATGCGCTGTGAGCTGCACTTCCCTCAGCTGATCCGCCGCCAGCACATTGCCCCGGTAAAAAGCGTCGTACATCGCTCCGGCGCTCAATGCCGTCAGAAGTGCCAGCGCCGCCATCCGGTTGCGGCGGCTCAACCACGGAAGACCCGCATGTTCGCCAGCTTCAAACTTCCAGCGTTCTTTGTTCTGACGTTTCCGGTCCAGCTGCACATATAACACCGTCAATGCGCCATAATTGACCGACATCAGCGCGATGCTCATGAGCGGCATCAGAACCATCTCGATCCGGTCGCGCGCCTCTAAAACCAGAATCAATTCCAGACGCCGGTCCGCAAACCAGACAGCAAACACCGCCACAATCACAACCGCAATCAGATAGAGCACCACCGTTACCGCCGTAACTGCCAGATTGCACAAAACAAGCGTCCCAACTACCTGTACCCGATTACCGCGCAGCAGCTCCCTGCTTCGCAGAAATCCGCCCCGAAACGACCGCTGCTCCAGCATACAGCCAAAACAGATAAAAATCGTCGGAAGTGAAATCACAACCGCGCCAACAATCACGCCAACCAGTAAAAGCCGCCCCCAGTTCTCCGCCAGAAGCGCCGGAAGGATAAATTTGACCGCCTTCACATGGCATAACATCCGGTAAATCAAAAATGAATGAAGCACCAGGCCGTGAACCGCCAGCACCAGAAACAACCGCAGATTCCGCTTTCGGATCTCTGATACCGTCAGACGGATGCCTGCCGCAAACATCGAAAAAGCGCTCATTTTCCGCGAGAGTGCCGCCGCCTGATATGCCGCCAGAAGTCCCGCCGCCTCGATGGAAACTCCCACCAGTAGGATCGCTGCCATCAAAACCAGAATCGCGATCGTAACCGGTCGCAGCAGGTAGGAAACCAGATTGCTGACCGTCACATAACTGTAGCCAGACGCGCGCACCGACAGCCGGAACAGCGCCGCCACTGCCTGCAAAAGAAGCGGCAGCGTGAGCAAACGGAAAGCCAGCTCAAACAGCAGAATATTCCCCCCATTTACCTGAACAATCTGCTTTGTCTCAACCATCCGCCTGCGTATCTTCATTTTCTTCGTCTCTTACTCTCCGGCTTCTTTCCGGTTCCCGTAGGCATCTGCCACGCTCCGTTTCCCGTCTTTCGGCTCCTGCTCGTTCCCCACGGGCACATTCTCCCGCTCTGCCTTCTTTATTTTCTCCGTCTGTTTCGCGGTCTCCTTCTCCTTCGCCTGTTCCTCCGCAATCTTCGTGATCGCCTGATTCAGGGAAAACATCTTATTATCCAGCATATCCGCCATATCCGCGCAGGCTTTCAGTTCCTGCTCCAGATAATCCGGCGCATTTCCTTCAAATTTATAATAAATCTTGTGTTCCAGACTTGCCCAGAAATCCATCGCTATCGTCCGTATCTGGATCTCCACCTTCGTATCCACCGGACCATCGCTTAGATAAATCGGGATCGTCACAACCATATGGTAACTCTTGTAGCCGTTCGGCTTCGGATTCTTGATATAATCCTTCACCACCAGCACTGTCACATCCGACTGACGCGCGATCATCTCCGCGATCCGGTAAATATCCGGGCTGAACGAGCAGATAATACGGATGCCCGCAATATCGCTCAGATGCTCAATCATGTTCGGGATCGTCACCTCATGTCCACCGCGTTTAAGCTTCTTGACGATACTCTCCGGTGTTTTCAGGCGCGATTTGATGTGCTCAATCGGATTGTAATTATATAAATGAATAAACTCGTTATTTAGAATTTCAATTTTCGTGTTAATCGCTTTCAGGGCAGAATTGTACAGAAACATGACTGTCGTCCACTGGTCAAGCTGATTATACGTCTCAGGGATATTCAATTTTCCCTCTCCTTTACTGCTATTTAGTCAAATTTAAAGCCCTTTAACAGCTCAGCAAACCCGGTTGTCGCCTCGCCTGACTCATGATAATTAAATACTTCCTCTTCCGGCGCTTCGTCCGGCTCTACCTCTTTCATGCTAAGGCTTAGTTTGCCATTTGCGGTAGACAGGATTTTCACCGTCACTTTCTGTCCCACCTTTACGACTGCACCCGGATTCTCCACGCGCTTTTTACTCATCTGGGAAACGTGTACCAGTCCGCTTAAGCCATTTTCCAGCAGGACAAACGCGCCGTATGGCTTGATTGTCTCGACCGTTCCTTCCATGATAGCGCCGGTCTCACAACGCGCAATCCGGCTCTTCTTCTCCGCATCCTGTTTTTCTCTCGCCAACTCTCTGCCGGACAGGACGAGACGTTTCTTCTCCTCATCCGCCTCAATCACCAGCACCGGAATCTTCTTTCCATTCCAGCTGTCCAGATCCTCGACATACGCTGCATCCAGTCTCGACGCCGGTATAAAGCCGCGCACGCCTTCCACCATCGCAACCGCACCGCCGTTTACGACCTCGGAAATAGTAACCTCAAGCGGTGTGCGCTCATCGAGCAGCTGACGGAAATGTTCCCACGTCATCCTGTCATTCGCCTCCTTGCGGGATAAAACGACATTGCCCTCGCCGTCGTCGGTCTGAATTACCGTTGCCGTGAGCAGGTCGCCCGGCTGAATCTCTTCTTTCATATTAAAATCCGGATCATTGCTCAGATTCTCACGGTCAATCACGCCCTGAGCAAAATATTTCAGATCCACCAGCACCTGGTCGTCCGTCACTGCAACAACCGTGCCAGTCACAATATCGCCCTCATGCAGACGCTTGAAAGACGCCTCCAGCTCCTCGGCATAGTCCTCCATTGTCTCTACCAACTCTTTATTCTCATCCATCCTGGTATTTCTCCTTTCCGTTCCTTCTACACTCTTTTGGGTGGCAAAACTCTATTGACTATTTAACCATATTCCACCCGATATTTCCAGAGTGAATTTGTGAAAATTATCTTAAAATCGATTCGCTACCGCCCGATTCACAGCCTCTGGTTTGCAAACATCCCACCGGAAACAAAAAACATACCTTGCTGAAACCGCACGAAGTTTCCTATGCCACAAAAGACCGCACATGCCTGCGCCTGTGCGGTCTACGTTTACACACACTTCACATCACAGTTTACACGTTATGTAAACTGCAATGCAAATTCATTCATCCAACACCCGTCTCCGCATCTTTCTCCAATCCATGGTTCTTCTGCCAGAATGTCACACCGCCAACCAACACAAGTCCCAGAAGATCCGTCCATGCGCCCGGATCCATCATGCACAGACCGCCCACGATCAAAACCAGCCGCTCTACAACGGACAGCCATCCAAACAGAAAACCGTTAAGCGCCGCCGCAATCCCGAAGATACCGAGCAGCGAGGTGATGCAGATCTGCACAACCTGCAGTGCATTCGTGTCGATGAATACCATCGCCGGGTTAAATGCCAGAATATACGGCACGATAAAAGCGGCAACCGCCAGCCGCGTCGCATTGAGCGCCGTTTTCATCGGAGGCGCTTTCGCGATCGCGGAACCCGCATAAGCTGCCAATGCCACCGGCGGTGTGATATCCGCCACGATTCCGAAATAGAAAACAAAGAAATGCGCGCAGACCAGATTGATCCCGATCTCCGGTGCAATCAGAATCGGCGCACAGGTCGCCGCCATAATACAGTAATTTGCCGTCGTCGGAACGCCCATGCCAAGCACGATACAGCATAACATCGTCAGGAACAGCGCGATCAGCGGTTTTCCCTGGGAAACTGCCACAATTGCCGTGATCAGCTTCGATGCCAGACCGGTCGATGTGATACATCCAGCCACCAGCCCCGCCATCGCACAGGCAACCGCCACCGTGATCGTGCCGCGTCCGCCTGCCTCCAGCGCATCCACAATCTTTTTCAGCGTGATCCGGTTATTCCGGTTCAGAGCACCGACCGCAATCGCGGCAAAGATCGCTACCGACGCAGAAAACTGCATCGTAAATGTATTTGTCGATACCAGCACCACCAGCACAATCAACGGTGCCAGCAGATAGATCTGTTTCATCAGCACCCGCATCTGCGGCAGTTCCTCCCGCGGAATTCCACGAAGTCCCAGTTTCTGTGCCTCCAGATGCACTGCGATATAAATACCCGCAAAATACAGCACTGCCGGAAGAATCGCTTTCAGCGCCACCGTCGCATACGGCACGCCCATATATTCTGCCATCAGGAATGCTGCCGCGCCCATGATTGGTGGCATGATCTGCCCGCCGGTCGAAGCAGCCGCCTCCACTGCTCCGGCAAATTCCGGGCGGTAACCACATTTTTTCATCATCGGGATCGTGACCGAACCCGTTGTGACAGTATTTCCAACCGAAGATCCCGATACCATCCCGCAGAGCGCCGAGGAGATAACCGCCACCTTCGCCGGACCGCCCGCCGAGGAACCGCAGAGACAGTTCGCCAGGTCGATAAAAAAATTCGAGATCCCCGTCCGTTCCAGAAACGCCCCGAAAATGATAAAGACCACAATATATTTTGCACAGACATTGATCGGCGTATTCATAACTCCGCTCGTCGTGTAAAATAAATCATAAATAACCTTTCCAAAACGCACCGTCGCAAATGTATATACAAGCAGTGCACCGACCACACAGAGAATCGGGATTCCCACACAACGCCTGCAAAGTTCCATCAGCGAGAGCACCGCCAGAATCGCCATCAGCACCATAACCGGATTCTTCGTGACCCGCGTCGCCAGCTTAATGATCGCATGCGCGTTCGCCGCAAAATAGAAAAATGGAACCGCCCCCACTGCCATCAGAACCCAGTCGTACCACGGCATATGGTTGATGCGTCTGTCTCCCTTCTGAACCGGATAATGCAGATACCCGAGAATCAGAATCATTCCCAGAAACATCGACAACCGGATTTCCGGCAAGGCGGTACTGAAAAGCGTCACATAAATGCTGTAAACGGAAAATAATACCGACAGCCACCGGATGATCGATGCTGGTTTCCCCTGCCAGACGCGCGTGTTGGACTCGCGGTCATATTTTTTCATGACTAACTCAACATCCGCAGCTGTCCCTGTGTCCGAATCGCCCTTTTTCAGGCTTTCACGTTCCAGGTATTTTAGATCTGGTGCCCTGTTTTTCTTTTCCTTCCATTCACCCATTCGTATAACCCCCTTTCACACTTCATTTCTGGGTTTCCCCCTTATTTCACCGGCACCTCCATCCCTTTCTCTGCGAAATAATCCGCTGCTCCCGGATGATACGGAACCGCTGTGACCGAAGTGGCAAATTCAAGGTTCAGCTCCGCTCCCTTCGCATGCGCCGCCTTGATGGAATCCATATTTTCAAAGACGCCATAGCAGAAGTTATAGATATCCTCTGCCGGAACGTCATCGCGCGCCACTACTACCGCACCGACAGCCACCGTCCTGATATCCTCATCCGTTCCATACGCGGACGCTGGGATCGTGTTTTTGCTGTAATATGGCGATTCTTTAATCAGCTGATCCATATGCTCATCGTCCAGGCTGACGAGATACACATCCTTCGTCGCTGCCAGGGAGGTGATTGCGGTCGTCGGTGCACCCGCTACGACAAATGCCGCATCAATCTTGCCATCCTGCAGCGCCTCTGCGCTGTCCCCAAAGGATTGATACGTCGGATTTATATCTTTTTCGATATCCAATCCATATGCTCCCAGCACATCCACCGCATTATAATAGACACCTGACCCCGCCGCGCCGACCGAAACATTTTTGCCTTCCAGATCGGCTACCGACTGAATCGACGGATCCAGCGTAACAATCTGCACCTGCTCCATATAGAGCGCCGCCACGGTCGAGAAATCAGCAACTTTTCCATATTCTTCAAAGAGATTCGTACCATTGTAGGCATATGCCATGACATCCGACTGCACAAATCCCAAATCCGCATCATGTGCATCCAGCGCCTCGATATTTGCCTGCGAACCGCCCGATGTGATCGCCGTCACCGAAGTGCTGGTCGATTCCCCTATCTTTCCTGCAAGCACGCCGCCAAATCCATAATATGTACCCTGATCGCCTCCCGTCGTGAAAATGAGGCTGGTTCCGCCATCCTTTCCGCCCTTTTTCGTGTCTGTCACCTGCGCAGCGCCAGCCCCACTCTGACTTTCTTCCTGTCCGCCTGCTGTGTTACCGGCAGTATTCCTCCCGGCTTCATTTTTACCTCCCGCAGATGTCTCTGCCGATACTCCTGTCGTTCCGGTACTGCCGCATCCCGTCAGCGCCAGCCCTGCCGCCATCGCCATGGAAATTGCTACTGCCATGTGTCCCTGCATTCTCGTTTTTTTCGTCTTTTTTGTTCTTCTCATTCTCTCATTCTCCTCCCTGCTTGAACATTTACGTCTTAGATAGACTGTCAAAAATTACCATTACTATTTTATGTGTGGGAGGGAAGAATTATTCCTTGGCACGTTAGTGCCTTTTTGCGTAATAGGGAATTCCAAGGAATTTCCTATTACGCAAAAAAGACCGCTGAGCCGGACTTCCTGTCGCCAGGTTGTCCGAATCAGCAGTCTCTTTATGTAACTGCGTTATGCAATTATATTACTTATACATTCACTCCATATGGTATGGGGAACTACTGACTACCAGCAGATACCCTGAGCCATCATAGCGTCAGCAACTTTCTGGAAACCAACGATGTTAGCACCAGCTACCAGGTTGTAGCCTAAGCCGTATTTCTCAGCTGCTGCTGCGGAACCATCATGGATACCAGTCATGATCTGATGAAGTTTGGAATCAACTTCCTCTGCTGTCCAGCTGTATCTCTCGCTGTTCTGGCTCATCTCAAGACCAGATACAAGAACGCCACCTGCGTTAACAGCCTTGGACGGAGCTACTACCATGTTCTTCTGCTCCATTAAGAACTTAAGAGCTTCGTTGGTAGTTGGCATGTTAGCAACCTCGATGTAGTACTTAAGGCCGTTAGCAACCATCTTCTGAGCCTCTTCCATACGAACGTCGTTCTGAGTAGCAGCCGGCATAACGATGTCAGCCTTAACGCCGAACGGTTTCTCACCTGGGAAGAACTGTACGCCGAACTTGTCTGCGTAATCCTGAACTTTGTTACGTCCAGATGCTCTCATCTCCAGCATGTAGTTGATCTTCTCTTCAGTTACAACACCTTCCGGATCGTAGATGTATCCGTCCGGACCAGACAGGGTAACAGCCTTAGCACCCAGCTCAGCCAGTTTCTTGCAGATACCCCAAGCAACGTTACCGAAACCAGATACAACAACGCTCTTGCCTTTGATGTCATCGTTCTCATGTTTCATAACTGCTTCTACATAGTAAACAGCGCCGAAACCAGTTGCTTCCGGACGTACCAGAGAACCACCGAAGGACATTCCCTTACCAGTGATAGTACCGTTCTCGAATGCACCACGGATCTTTCTGTACTGGCCATACAGGTAACCGATCTCACGAGCACCTACACCAAGGTCACCAGCCGGGATATCTACGTCCGGTCCGATGTGACGATATAACTCAGTCATGAAGGACTGGCAGAATCTCATAACCTCTGCATCGCTCTTGCCGTTCGGGTCGAAGTCAGAACCACCCTTAGCACCGCCCATCGGCAGGGTTGTTAAGCTGTTTTTGAAAGTCTGCTCGAAGCCTAAGAATTTCATGATAGACAGGTTTACAGAAGGAGCGAAACGTAAGCCTCCTTTGTACGGTCCAATAGCGCCGTTGAACTGTACACGATAGCCACGGTTTACATGAACAGCACCGTTGTCATCAACCCACGGTACACGGAACTCGATAGTTCTCTCCGGCTCAACCATTCTCTCAAGAAGAGCAACCTTCTCGTACTCCGGATGTGCATCTACAACCGGACCCAGAGTGGATAATACTTCCTCTGCTGTCTGAAGGAATTCGGCTTCATGTGCATTTTTCTCTTTGAGTTCTGCAAGAACTCTGTCAACATACTTGCTCATTGGATAATACCTCCTGATATGTATATAAGTTTGAATAGTTCACTGAACTATGGTTACCACAAATACTTGACGATGGTTTCATCAATCTTGTACATAATTCCCTCTGGTTCCAAATTGTTTTTGTGAACTTTTCTGTTTCTATAATGTATTATAGATCATTTCTTCGTCAGAATCAAATAAAAATAGTGTTATAGATGTTATTATTATTTGCTTATGGAGTTATATTGTTCCTGATTATAACTCGGAGATGGACAACGAATGTGTCCTGGCACATTCGGGCGTCTCGCGCGGTCGCTTGCGACAACCTGCATCTTCGCGCGAGTACGTATCATTGGCACATTCGTTCCTTTTTGTGTGATAGGAAATTCCAAGGAATTTCCTATTACGCAAAAAAAGAGGCCTGCCAAAAAGCAGACCTCTTGAAATTCGCATCTATTAGCCCAGGAAGCTGATGAATCCTGTCAGGATAGTTGCGTTTACAAAGTCGATGAATAAGGAACCTACCAGCGGAACTACCATGAATGCAGTCGGAGCCGGACCATATACGCCGGTGATTGCCTGCATGTTTGCCATAGCGTTCGGGGTAGCACCCATACCGAATCCACAGAAACCACTGGTCATAACAGCAGCATCGTAGGATTTGCCAAGTACGTTGAATACAACGAAGTTTGCATAGAAGAACATAAGTACTGTCTGTGCAAGAAGCATAACTACCATCGGTACAGCCAGCTCAGCTAACTGCCACAGCTTCATATCGATCATAGCCAGACCCAGGAATACGGAAAGGGAAGCACCGCCCAGTGTGCTGATCTCTTCCATCGGGATCTCTTTGTTCTGAACATCCATGATGTTACGGATGATAGCACCAACTAACATTGCGCCGATGTAGAACGGGAATGTCATAAACTTGCCAAGGAACATGGATACGATAGTACCAGCACCGATAGCAACGATTAAGTACAGAAGACCGTCAAGGATTCTAGCGGAATCGATTGCACCAGTCTCATCTGTCTCTACAGTCTCAGTCTTAGTAGCTGCCTCAGCAACTGCGGACAGTTTGTACTTACGGATCTTAGCAGTTGCAATAGGACCACCGATTACGCAGCCTGCAACCAGACCATAAGTAGCGGAAGCGATAGCTACAACGCTCGCATTTGCTACGCCTAATTCCTCAAGTAACGGTCCGAAGGAACCAGCAGTACCGTGACCACCTACCATCGGGATGGAACCGGTTGCCAGACCCAGACGAGGATCCAGACCAAATACGCTTGCCAGACCAGCACCCAGAACGTTCTGAAGAATTACCATAACAGCTGACAGAGCCAGGAATACAACTGTCTGAACGCCGCCCTTCTTCAGCATACGGAAGGATGCTGTGAAACCTACGCTACAGAAGAAAGCTACCATGAATACGTTTTTAAGTGTCATGTCGCAGGAAATTTCCAGAATGCCCATGCCTCTTACGATGGTATGAACGATTGCATAAAGGAAACCACCAACTACAGGTGCCGGAATACAATACCGACGAAGAATAGAAATTTTAGCTACCAGAACACGTCCCAGTAACAGTACAAGTGCCGCAACTGCGGTTGCCTGATACATATCAAGCTCGATTGTCTTCATACAACTACCTCCAACCTATTTTTTTTCTTGCTCGCAAGTGTATAATACTGTAGCCCCGACAAAAAACTACAAGATCCATCATAAAAACATAAAATTTTTATAACATTTTTTTAACTTATGATAAACAGATTGGAAAGTTTTGTAAATCTACCCGTTATACCTCACGATCTACCGCCAGCATCAGGCTGTCGATGAACTTTTTGATGCTGACTTTGCCGCCGTAACGGCGTTTACCGCGGATGTGATCCATCTCTGCCCGGATTTCCTCGAATGGGAACAGGGTGCTGGAGTATGCAGTAAAGGTTTCATTCATGAAATCCTCAATACCCAAATGTGCCAGGTTCGACATGCCGACCGCGATCGCACGGCGGACACGCTGCTCCATGTTCTTCGGCGCATCGCTCAAAAGCTCGCAGAGCTGACCGATGCTGACCTGGGAGATCGGGCGTCCGTTGTTGTGCAGATACTCGCAGATCCGAAGGATATCGTCGCCGCCCTTCTCGCCGGACATGCCAAGACGGTTTAAAATGTAAAGCACCTTTCTGCCGTAACCGTCATCTTTTTTCTTCTCCTTCGGCATATCCGCGATCTCTGCCATGAACATTTTCTTAATATTCGTCAGTGTTTTCTCATTCTTGATCTGCTCATCCACATTGCGGATGACCGATTTTACCTCAATGATATTGATTGGCTTGCTGATGAAGAACTCAACGCCCGCATCGTATGCCTTGCCGATCAATTCTTTCGCCGCCACCTGGGAAATCATGATGCATTTTGCCTTGCAGCCTCTTTCCCGCAGCTCACGCATGACCTGAACACCGTCCTTTTCCGGCATCAGAAAATCAATCAGAACCATATCCGGGTTCTTTGCCAGGATATCATCCACATCCGCCGGCTGTCCCTCTGAAGTTCCGCAGACGATTCCCAGATCATTATCTTCAATAATATCCTGCAGGACGCTGATCACTGACATATCATCTTCAACAATATAAATCTCCATTTACTCTATTTCCTCCAATTTCGCTATCGGTATCTCAATATGGAATTTCGTTCCTCTTCCCTCTTCCGAATCCACTGAAATACTACCTTCAAACTGCTCCTCTACCGCGTTTTTCACACCGCAGAGCCCGACGCCTCTATATATATTGCCGGTTTTTTCATCAAACTTCGTTGAATATCCCATATTGAAAATCCGTGGGAGATGTTTTTCTGAAATTCCCGGTCCGTCGTCCGCTACTTCAAACACATAATTACCATCTTTTTTGTACTCCCGAATCCAGATCATCCCACTTTTTTTCGTCGATTCGATCGCTTCCACCGCATTTCCTACCAAATTTTTGAGAATCGTCATAAGCTGGTAGTGTTCCTGCGTCATAAAATTGTCCCGGCAGTCAAACATCAGACGGATATCCAGCTTTTTCTCCGCCATGGTCCGGTAGGTGGATGATTCCAGAATCCGAAGAAGATCCTGCAGGCTCATCGTTTCCTCGTTCGACTCTTCCTCGATCGCCTCCTCAATGCCCTGAATGATGCGGATGTAATCTTTCTTGATCTCATGGACATCCCGCGCTATCTCAAGTCCCATCTGCTGCATTTCCCGTGGAAGATCCTTTTCCAGAATCTGCTCATAGAGCTTGTATGCATTGCTCATGACGCGCTCGATCTCCTCGGTGTTCTTATGCATCAGGTAAATCTCAGTCTTGAGTCCCGTTGTCATAAGAAATAACCGCTGATAACGGCTCTCATGATCCGCTTTCGTAAGAAGAAGCCGGTACTGCTGTTCTCCGATCAGTGCCAGTGCCACAAAAAGTGTGCGGACTGCAGCGATCATAAAAAGCTTTTGAATTATATCCGGTCCCGGCATCGCATTGTTTTTAAGAAGCGCCGCCAGGAAGTTTTCGAATATATTCGAGCATAAGTCACAGAAAAATGCCGCCGCAATCACATTTTCCAGATTCGCGATATGTTTATTCCGGATCTGCAGCTTGAACATCATGCCGTACACGATATAAAAGAATGCTCCGGGCATCGCAAGCTGTACCAGCATCTCGGATGGCATTCCCTGCAGATAATATATCACAATTCGGAACAAAAAAACAATGATCGACGTCACCGTACAGATCGTCATCGTGTGAATCTGGCTTCCGACTGTCATAATCAGCACCGGAAGCAGGATAACCGACGCTGACACACGGAAATTGTTGACAAATACGTTCCAATAAAGCTGCGAAGTTATCGCTATGATAAAGCCTATCGCTAATGTTCGTCTCCAGGATTTCATTTCTGCCTTTCTCCCTCTTTAAATAGTACAATTTCACATAGCTTTTAGCCTGAGTAAAACAGTTTTTGCATATTTATATAGTATACTTAGTTTCATGAAATCTGTAAAGAATTTTATAGCAGATGTGAAACTCTCGTTACTGTTCACACACGTGTGCCCAGCAACGGGATTTTGCCGATGCTACGCATTCCAAATCGGCAAAATCTGCTGCCGGAACTGTATCGTACGGAATTTTCAGTTCAAAAAATTCCTACCTGTGAACAGTTACAAACTCTCCCAGTGACGCTGCCCTGCTTATAACGCCTCTTTACCTATATAATAGCGTCTCCCGGATTCTCTCCGCAAACGCATTCATCCGTTCCTCAATCCCCGGCAGCTGCATCGCTGCCCCGGCATTGTTTGCCGTCTCCATCATCGCAAACTGCCCCGGCAGATAGAAGGTTTTGTTCATATTTAACGCCGCGATAAGCTGTTCCGCCACGATATCGCTTCCGGAATAGCCCGACACAACCACCGCAAACAGCGCTTTGTCATAAAACCGCGTCGTCCGGAACAGCGAAGTCAGGCGGTTGATGAACGCAGTCAGGTTTGCCGACAGCGCATCGTTGTAGTTTGGACAGAGCATCACGATGGCATCCGCCTCGCGGACTGCCGGATAGACGTCCTCGACCATCACTCCACCGTAGAAGCAGCTTCCCTGCTCGCCAAAATGCAGGCACATCTTGTACGGGCATCCGGCGCAGTCGGAAAGCGTACCGTTTCGAAGCCCTATCTCCCGGATCTCCATCTCCGGGAGCTGTTCTTTCACCCGGTTCCAGATCGCGTAGGTGTTGGAGGTCTTGTGGCTTGACGCGTGCAATACCAATACTTTCGGACATTTTTTCCTGACGCAATCCGTTCCCAGTACTTCTTTGACCAGCCCCGCCGCGCTCTCGCGGTATGCCCCCATCAGATCGGTTCCAAGATTATTGGAAACGATCGTGTAATTGGAAAGTGTCCGCGTGCCCTCGACGAGCGGGCGTCCCACGAACGCGCAGCCCGCACAGTTAGCGGCAAATACCAGATCCTTCGCCGCCGATTTGGAATAGAGGTCATTTTCACTGTCCACCAAAAGTCCGCCGACAAAACCGTTCAGAAAATCCGGATGTTCCCGCAGGAAACGAATCAGACGGTAAAGCTCCAGGTTGATGCCAGATGTGCCAAGCGGCACGGCAAACAGGATACGTCCCTGGACTGGATTTTTTTGATTCTGTGTCTTCTCCAGGCACCTCCATCGGTTTACATAATCTTCAAAAGCACTGATTTCCGTCGCTGTCTCGTAGGCGTAGCCGTCCAGCGCATAGGATAACACCTCCGAAAGGCGCGCATCCGCGCCTTTTTCCTCCTCGCGCAGATGGACGAGGAGGAGAGGCATTTCTTCTATATAGATATCTCCTTCTGAATTTGAATGAATCATTTATTTTCGCTTCCTTCCTGCGATAAAACTCATCAATCACACAATCTTTTTCAGATTTTCCTCCGCCGTCACAATCCGCTCATACAGCGCATCCGGCAGTGGCAGGATTTCTGTTTCCAGACCGTATTCAGTATAACGGTTTTTCACGCCCATGAAGATGCCGCCCATGAATACGGAACCGCAGTGCCATTCGCCGCGCATCATCAGAATCAGGGAGATCGCGCCGGAGGAATATGCCGGTGCGATAAACGGCTTGAAACCGATCGCACGCATATGCAGGTTTGCCGTTACCGTCAGCTGGGTCAGTTCTTTTGAAAGCTCGTCGTTGTAATTCTCAATGGAATCTGCGATGACGAGATCCTGTCCATGCGGTCCGAAGGAACGCCCCTCAATCAAAAACTGTGAAAACCGCTCGTCGCGCTTCGCATAATAAGCCGCGCGCGCATTCATAACGCCGAGTCCGAAGCCCTGTACCTGTTCCGGGCGGAGTCCCTTTAAATCAAGGATGCCGTTTTCGTCCTTGTTGCTCTCCAGCCATGCCGTCTTTGCCAGCGGGTCAACCGGATCGGAGACAACGGCAAATAAGCCCTTGAAATGCTCGGCTCTCGCCTGTCTTGCATACTGCGCAACGATCTTGGAGTTATTTTCAAACTGGTACATCCGCACATCCTTGACGCCAGAACCAACCGGCGGGATTCCCTTAGAAGCGACAAATACAAATACATCGCACTTGAAGAGGTCTTCCGGTTTTACCACATCGACCTCCGGCAGCGCGTCATACGACCATGGGTAGGCAATCTGGTTTTCCTCAAATTCCCAGCGTGCGGTCACTTTATCGGAAATATCACAGATGCCGATCGAACTGATGCAGTCGCCGCCCAGAAGATGAAGCCCGGTCAACAGCGTACTTCCGACATCGCCGATCGCCAGAACATGGACTCTTTTCTTCGTTTTCTGCGGTTTTTCTGCCAAAATAGCCTCAAAATCCGGATGCTGGCGGTTGACTGCGCGCATCACGCCCTGAGCGATCGCGGCTTTGACTGCCTCGTCAAGCTCACAATTCTTGTTTGCCGCCTGCACCTCCAGCTTCCGGCTGCTCAGCCAGGAAACATTCTCTGCCTCCTGGAATAAAAGCAGCGGCGAGTTTACCTTAAAAGAATCTCTTCCGGTTCCCGGCTCGCGCTCGAATAAGAATGTGAGCGGCGTGCCCGGGTGCGGCATTTCTGCCTTTTCGTATGATAAATTTCCATTGAAGGAACAACAGATTTTATCTCCAATTTTATAATAGTACATATTGTATACCCCCTGCTCTTTTTGATATCTTATATGATATTATTTTGCGTTATTTGACATAATTTCTCACTTCCGCGTCCGATACAGCATCTCCAAATCATTTTCCAGATACACCGACGCTGCCAGATTCGGATCGTAGCTGACACACTCGCCTTTATCCGGGCAGAGCGGCAGGATGACCGCTTCAGACAAGCGGCTTAAGGTCAGGTTTCTCGCAAACAGCGCCCGGTACTCGGATTCGAGCACCAGAAGAATGTTGCGCGCGTTGCGGATGCAGCACGCGGAGAACTCAAACGCGGCTTCCGGCGTACTTCCCTGTACCGGCGGTGCGGCATACGGCAGGATCATATTGATCGACGGCGTCAGTCCCGCCACCTTCACGGTATCGCGGCGCACCGTATCGCCTCCGATGAACGGGTACAGTGTGGACTCAACAAACCAGTTCCGCAGATTCGGAATATAATAAATACTGTCTACCGGCACGCCCTTCGTCGCCATCGTGTCGCGTCCGTAGCCTGAAATCATACCTAACACCAATTTTTTGATTTCCACGCCCTCTTCGCGCAGCATCGGTTCCAATGCCTCGAAACGTCCGCCGTGATGCAGCAGATCATCCACCAGAATCACCGGGCGGTCAAAGGACTTGATAGCCTTGATCTGGCTTCGCAGCGGCGAATAGTACGGGAATGCTTCGATCGACTTCTCTTTCAGCTCCGGATCGTACACTTTATCTGTATGCAGCGTCTTCGTCACCGTATTCGGAATAACTTTTCCACGCAGGATCTTGCCGAAGGGCACGCACATCGCCCCGCCGAGGCGTCTCGACGTCACTGGGTCACGCGGCACACCATTTAACGCCGTGATCCGTTCCACCAGACGATGGTAAATCACGCTCGCAGACATCGAAAGAACCAGCTGTCCCGGATAGAAGCGCGTCATCGCCATCTGCAATTCCCGATGCGCCTTGTAGATCGCATCCAGAACGCGCGGATTGCTGGAAAATGGTTCTTTTAACGTTGTTTCCAGATTCTGCACTAATACAAGCGGCGCATGCATATCGACCAGATAGAGCGGCGCGTCTTCCGGGGATTCCGGCGCCTTCACAAAGCCCTGGCGGACCACCGCCGACAGCACGCGCTCCGGGCAGTAACCGTCTGCCGGGAAGAAAAGTGCATAGCCGCATTTATACTCAAAGGACCGTGCGATCGCCTCGGTTAAAAGCAGCTGTTCCGCGTCGTAGATCATCGGATCGCGCTCGACATAGATACCCGAAATCAGAAGAATCTCACCGTAGGTATGGCGGCGCACCTGATCTGCCAGACTGACCTGTCCCAGGACGGCAAACAGCTCATCCGGCGCCAGATAGCGAAGCCGTGCCACGCCGACCAGCCGGTTTTCCTGCACGGTATTCCTAAGAAGCAGCAGCCGGTCGCCCGACTCCTTCATCGAATTTAACAGGTCCTCCCGATCTTCTTCGTCCCGCAGAACGAAATTCGAAATTTCCGCCAGAAGCATTTCATCCGGCATCTCCACCTCCTCATAGGAGATCGCACGCGCGCGGATATATGGTTTATATTCCGGCTCCCGCAGATACAGACCATTGTAATAGATATATTCCTGCACAGACGGGTCAATCAGATTCGAAATATCGCGGTTCAGATCGATATTTTCACGGATTCTCGTCGAACTGATGTCCTCCAGATGCTCCGGAAGCTCCAGCTCCACAACCTTGCCGCTGATCTGATCCATCATCTGACGGTTGTATTTATTGTCCGCCTTGACATCACCCACGCGGCGGAACGCGATGTGGTTCATCGAATGAATCGAATTTTTGACCGGTTTCTTCTTATAAGAAGAGGCATTGGCAATGACATCGCTGCCGACCACGATATACAGCTCTTTTCCGGAAAACACCTCTCTCAGGCGTTTCAGATCCGCCGGATTGGCGATATTGACCGGAATATCATCCGGGAACAGGTTCACATGGAACTCATCCGCCACCGACATGCTCACGATCTGACGGCGGATCAGATGCGGCTGCGCCTTTTTCGACCAGGAAAATTCATCGACCGCCAGAAATACCTCATAGCCGAGGTCGCGGATCTCGCGGACAATCTCTTTGTGCGACAGCGTAAACGGATCAAATGTGCCCGGGAAGAATGCCACCTGGTTCCGCTCTTTGATCTCTAAATTGCCCTCGGTCATATGGTACTGCGTGATGAACCGGTAAATATTAGAAAGGGACGCCGCACGATAAAATGCCGTCAGCTCATTTCCCTTATTTTCATTGAATAAGAACAGCATCTTGCGGAAGGACAGGGCGAACAGCTCTTTTTTCTCCCGGCACTCCATCCAGGATGAGCCGAAGACGGTCTGCCCCAGCACCAGCATCGCCTCCTGGCGCACCGACTCGCGATAATTCGCCAGACCGCTGAGCAGGATGCCAAGCAGACGTCCGCGCCGTTCCTCGCATACCTCTTTTTCCTCCGCAAAGCGCTCTGGGTAGCACGAATACCGTTCCAGCAGCACGCCGACCGTATCAAGCGCAACCGAGACTATCTGGTCGTTTGCATTTGCCATCATGCCATGCAGGTAGGAAACGATCTCCTCCAGCTGTTCCGGCGGCAGCCACAGCGCCGCCTGCCCCAGATACTGCGGAATATATTTGGAAAATTCGTACTCACCGACTTCCAGCCCCTTCATCAGCTCGACCACGATCTCATTTCTCTGATCCGGTGTCAGAAGCCCGATGATGCGAAGCAGGGCGGTTCCGGCATCATGGCGCACGATCACGTGCTCGCTGACTTTTACAAGGTTTGAGAGATGCGCTGCGATATGCAGCATATGTTCCTGTTTGCCATGGGCGATCTGATTGACGAGCAGCTTGATATTGGCCGACTTGATGACCCACGGCGTCGCTGTTTTGAGGTTATCCAGGAAAATATCAGAGACAACATCGCGGTCATACAAAAGTTCCTGTTCTCTCGCCGTGTCCTCTCCGAGGTTACTTAACACGCGGTATTTGAGGAAGGTCATCGTGATATTGTCCTCAACCTGCGCCGCCCTCACGCACACGCCGATCTCGGCACAGCACGGATGATCCGGCTGGTACGCCGTCAGAAGCTTGAACGCGCGCCACGATGCGATCCGCACATCCGGTTCCCCGCTCTGCGACTCAATCAGGGCAAATTTTGCGATTTTCCCCAGTTCCTCTTCGCTCAGTTTATCAAACGGCATGAAATGCACCGTATCCAGCAGGGAAAATGCCTCGCCCGGATCCAGCTCCTCCGCCCGGTCATACCAAACCAGAAATGCCTCCAGAAATTCCCGCAGATCACCCGGCGTCGCATGATCAACCACCGATGCCAGCACATTTTTCAGGTGATAACGGATGCGCCTTTTCTGCTGCAGCATCAGCTTATGATCCGGTCGGATGATCATTTCCAGATATTGCTTCCAGATCTCCATCACGCGCTCCTCGGCAATATCCGGCATGCCCGCCGGGCGCTCCTTGCGGTAACCGGCGTTGAACTGCGCGATCACGTGTCCGATCAGCCTCGCCGCCTGCGCGCGGATGTCGCCCTCACGGTGCATCAGAAGCTCATATAAAAAGCCCAGCGTCTGCTCTTTCTGTTTGTCGTTTGTGTATGTAAAATATTCACGGAAAATGTTTAAGTACGCGCGGACACTCTTCCAATCCTTCTCGCTGCGCGCCGCCTCGAGGAGATTGCCAAACTGGCGTTCCGCCCCCATCTGATGCATAACGCGGATATTATGCTCGATACCCATGAAAACGAGGGACTGCACCGTCTGCTCTGCATTCCGAAGGGAAATATCCGGCAGCACCTCCGGCTTTTTCGGGTGTCCATTCAAATCCACATCCACACCGAGAGACCGCATATAATCCTCAAAATCATGCAGTTTGGAATAAACAAAGCGGTAACGGTTTAATTTGACCTCGTCCACGTTGTCGAGTTTCGAGAGGATGACGTTGAACGCCTCATCCAGATTGGAAATGTAGGTAATCTCACGCCCGTCGTCGCCGCGGCTCTGTTTTACACGGAAATCGGCATAGATCAGCACCAGGGATTCAACCGACAGGTTTTCCGGTTCCAGATCCCAGGTCGAATGGTTCGCCGCGATATGACCGATATATTCCATCGAATGGTTGTTAAACCACTGGTTTGTATAATAGTAATGAAGATACGGAACCCGCTCATTCGGCTTGCAGCCGAATTTGCCGAGATCATGTCCCGCAGCCGCGCCCGAGGTCAGCGTCAGATCGATCGGAACTCCCGCCGCATAAAGCCCGCGTGCCACCGTCATCGCGACATAATGCACACCCGCGATGTGTTCCAGCGTCCGAAACGGCGTCACCTCCGCATTGAGGCGCATCATCTCATAGATGTATTCCTGTGCGAAAAACTTCTTGAAACGGCTGTATTCTGCCGCGCACTCAAAGCTTGAAGCTTCCTCATCACCCAAAAATGCAAAGTCCTCCATCGGTTTGTACGGAAGCACCGCCCGCTCGCGGTCAAACACGAACTGAAGCACTGCCAGATAGAACTCCGCACCGGCGGAAAAAGCAGCATTTTTCTTCTTAAACTCCGCATCCGGGTAGAGAATATGGCACACATACTGGTAGGTAAACTTCATCCAGCCCTCTTCCGGCTCATGCCCTAAAAGGCTTAACGGTTCCTCGCAGATTTCGTAAACCGCCCTGCAGGAAATCCGTTTTTTAATCGGGAAAATATGGGCAAACTGTTCCTCCCAGTGATCCTTGTTCATGAGCATCATGACATTTTTCCGGCTCAGCCCCGACCGGTCTAAAAAGTCTTTTTCACAAAGGCGCTCGGTCAGTTCCGCAGCCGCCTGACGTACCTCTTTTTTACTCATCCACATCCCTCACATTCTCTGGATCTCTCAGATGCTTCTTTGCTGTGCAAAAACCATCTGAGTCATTGCAAATATTCTTTTCATATCAAATTTTATAATACTTGAATTATACCACCAGGTGGGGAAGTGCGCCATACAAAATAACGGATAATTCATCGCCATACGGCACAGTAAAACCACAAAAGACGCCTGCAAAAATGCAGATAGCTCATCTACCTTCCATTTCTGCAAACGTCTTTGTTTTTACAAGTCAATCGTTTTATGGCTGCTCTTTCCGAATCTCCGGAATCTCAACTCCCAGCTGTTTCGCCATCGCATCCGCGATCACCTGATGATCGTCCCAGTGTTCCATGCCGGATACCATCACATAGGCAAAAGGACGGCTTCCATCTCTCATGAAAACCGGAATGCAGCCGCCGCACACGAAGAAGTTCTCCTCGCGCACTTTCCAAGATGCTTCCAGTTCTCCGGCTCTCGATGCCGTCAGCGCCCGCAGCGAGCTCATCCCCGTGAGCCGCGATGCTGCCAGCTTGTTGGTCATCCACCAGTCTGCTTCCAGCGTCGCGCCCTCCATCTTGTAGGCAAAGACGGTCGTCTCGTCCTCCACGATGCGGACAGCGACCGAACCGTGATATTTTTTCTCCGTGACCTCTGCAATCAAAAGCCCCAGCTCAAGCGCCTGTTTCCGGGTAAATGTGTCGTAGCAAAGTACGGATTCCTGCTGTTTCAGAATCTCATTCCACTGTTCTTCGGTGTAGAAATTCTTCATGTGTTCCCCCTCCTGTGTCGGTTTGTTTTCCCCTTGTGAATCAGATTATGATCCCCCAGGGTTCATTATATCATACGTATTCTCACCCGTCCACTCACGAACCCGCGCTATCGCGCTCTACCGCCCTGCTTCGCATGGCTGTTCGTTCGTTAATGGCGCAAGAAAAGAATATGTCTGCTTCGCAGCCGCATTCTTTTCTCCTGCGCTCATTATATTTTTTCATGAATACAGCTGTAAACACATTGGAATTTCATTTTGACTCGGCTTCATAAGGTATTTAGATAGAAGCCGCAATCAATCAAACTTCGACCTAAATGTTCTTTTTACTGTCTGTCTTTCCCATCCCACACACCATTTTCATCTACATAGTAGCCGTCCGGTGTCAGACGTCCGACATACAGGATGCCTTTTCTTCCGTCTGAGGTCGGGTGGAAATAGTGCCATTTGCCGTCAATCAGGACCCAGCCGGTCTGCATGCCGTGTTCCGGATCGAGGTAGAACCAGCCGCCATAGTCTTCGTCGCGCATCCAGCCGGTCTTGATATAGCCGCTTTCATCGAACGCCCACCAGTTGCCGTTTACCTGCTCCCATGCATATGCAATGCCATTTGTACCGCGTTTTTCTGCCTTCGGGTAGCTGCTGTCTGCGAAGCGCAGCCACCATCCATGTTCATCCTGCATCCAGTGACTCTTTCCGTCATTGGCCGTACTGTTGGCAGTTCCCGTGAGAATACCTATGCTGCTGTTGATTCTTCCCTTCACCGGATCCTGCCTGGTCGCTCCGCTGCCGGAAGACTTGTCACGTCCGGAGGAAGCGCTCTGGCTGCCTGATTGGTCTGGCTTGTCGGAGTCTTCTGGCTTGTCGGAGTTATCTGGCTTATCCTCTGCCGGTGGAGCTGCCTTACTGATTTCAAATGTAAGGGATGCCGGAGCTGGTGTGTTGTATCTGGATTCCCACGTATCAAATTCACCAAAATCAAACTCGGCTTTGATTGTGTGGGTGCCTACAAATGATTCTCCCGGCTTCATCCACTTAAGTACAGCGGTTCCATCTTCCCCTACCGAAACTATATCTGCATCCGGATTTTCATTATCATAGAAATGAACATAACCCTGCAGCTTGTCCTGGTAAACGCCCTGCACTCTGGCAATGATATCAAAATTCTCTTCCTCTGTTCCCAGAATTTCTTTCGAAAGCTGCACTCCGGTCGTCCGGTTCACAGCCGTTAACGTAAGGGTGAGTGTTTCTTTATGAATGTTTATAGTTCTCTTTACAGGTGTAGTTGTACCAAGATAATTTCTTCCCGCTGCCATGGTGATGCTTACATCTGCAGAACCGGTACCTTTAATGGTCACCTGTCCCTGTGCGTCCACGGTGAGAACATTTTCATCCAAGCTTGTATAGTTCAGAGCTCCATCTCCCACTACATTCACACCTGTCAAGGAAAAGCTGTCGTCTCCATAGGTTTTTTCTCCGGTCCATGCTTGCGGATCGATCGAAACCGAACCCTGTATCTGATGGATCGTTCCGGTCTGGGCTGGATATATGATACGGTAATTCTGCAGATTCACTGCACTCTCGCCTGTCTCAACCTTTGCCTCTGAGGAATCAATGGTTACCGTCTTACCGGTTCCGGCATTGGCATCTTCAAAGTTTCCTTTCAGACCGCGGATGGTATAGATTGGGCCCGGAGTTCCTATCGCTACCGTCGCCGCTAATGCGATGTCGGTATTTCCGTCATAAGGCTTTTCAATAGGTGTCGTAACAACTGCGGTCAACTCTTTCGGAGATATCTCCGGAATCACACTTCTTTTCAAACTATTTCCATACTGCCCTTCCGACGCTCCATCCGGTATAAATTCTGCCTGATATGCAGTGGTTCCCGTTACCTCCGGATAAATGGAGGAAGCGGACTTTCCGCTCTGATCCGCACTGAACTTCCATGTTCCTAAAACCGGTGATCTATTATAATTAACAACCTGAAATCCTTCTGCCAGCCGTACCGGAATCTCTGAAAGTGCCTGTCCATAGGTTCCATTCGCTTCAAAGGATACGTCGCCAGCGGGACCTTTGAACTGTAAGATATCCGGCGTTGTCACAGATAAGCGATCAGCCGACTTCGATGCAAAACTGTTGTCTGTTGCTTTCACGCGAAGGGTTATATAATAGGTGTTAGCCGGCTTCGGTGACGTAAACGTCTTCTCCGTCCGCCATTGAAGCTCACCAGACTCAGATTCAGCAATTCCATACTCATACTTGGCATCAGTCGGCTCGACAATTTTGATAGAGTTGCTGGTTTTCGTTACCTTTGTTATCTTATCCGGTTTTGCCGGTCTTACCGGAATCGTTATTGCGGCTGCTTCACCTGCTGTGGAACCTGCGGCTGCCTTTCGCACATACAGGGTAATCTCTCTCGCATTCTCCGGCTGATTGTCCAGAATTTTCGTCAGAGAAGCTTCGCCTCCTGCCCGGATCTTCGTCCAAGTTGCAGAATTCTCGGATTCCGCATATTCGAGCTCATACAGAGCCGTATTTTTCAGGACTTCCCTTTGATAATCAATAGAAGTCTGTTCACGCTCCAATACATTCTCATCTTTACCTGCCTCAACCTTTCCGGTAAATTCCACACCGCCAAAGGAGGCTTTCACTGCCTCCGAAGCCGGAAGGTACATATAGAGCTTTCCGCTGGAATCTGTCCGGACATCCTGAAAGCCGTAGGAGCTTTCTTCAATACTTGCATCTCCAACCAGTGTATTATTATCATAGATACCGGTCAGATCCGCTGTGGTGTAATAAACCGGGGTACCGTTCCCATCTTTTATTGTATTATTCTTCTGCCACGTTTTGCCTACCTGCTCCCAGCCATAAATGATCGGTCGCGGTATATATCCATCCGCCTCCTTCAAACAGATCGTTCCACCCGTAATCGTCACATCAGTTTGTACCTGTGTATTACTACTTTCTCCCATCCCAATATGTGCTACTTTCCTATACCCTGTCGTTTTTTTATCCAGACATATGGTACCACCGTCAATCAGCACCTTCGACGAACTATCCAAACCACTTCCGATGAAGGCTCCCCGTTCAGAATAAGCTGTAATCATTCCGCCATGAATCTCAATCTCTGCAGTTATCGCCGGTTTACTACGGGCATATCCAATACCACTTCCAATTCCGGCACCGTTCTCCGAGCTTGCATTCACCGTTCCGCCTTCTATCACGATTTTACCGGTTCTTTCCTGGCTATCAGCACTTCCTGTTCCGATTCCGGCACCCCAACTACCTTTTGCAGTTACAACTCCTCCGCTAATCCGTATTTCTTCTACACTTTTTCCTGCCGAAGCACCGATGGCAGCTCCCCTAGGATTGTAATCCGTCATTTTTGCAATTACAGTTCCCCCCTTGATGTGAATGATTCCTGTATCCTGTCCTACATTTCCTCCAATTGCTGCACCCGTCTTGCTTACCTTTGTGTTATTGAGCACCTCTATGGAGCCCTGCTGTTCCGGTTCACTGTCAATCGTAAGCTTCGCACCTTTTGCCACGCTGATGCCGGCAGGTGAAGATGAAGATTTCCCTGATTTATTAATCAAAATCTTGTTTTCCCCTTCCAGATAGGTAGTCACATGGGACGCTCCGTTTATCTGAATCGGTGCGATAGCCTCTGCCGGTGTAATCGTAAGGTTCCTTAATACGAGCTTTAATTCCTCGGAAGCTGGGGTATTCACAGAGAGATGATAATTCTCTACTTTCCCAGATGAAGTGATCCGATAGCATTTATCATAGGACTGGTCTATTAGCCTTGCTGTAACCACCTTGCCGGAATCATCTGTTTTAGAATATGAAATTGCCAACTGACCATTTTCCTCGGAAAAAGATATATTTCCAAGGGACAGATCCAGCTCTCCCTCCAACGCCTCTGCATCATTTAATATGATGATATCCGTTCCTGCATCCTCTGCCTTTACCGTTCCGCTGTCTATAGTAAATCTTCCACCGGAGCTGCCTAATTCTCTGATGCCTGTATTTATCAAAAACCGGTAATTTCCCGCCGGAAGATATGCCAGAGCATATGCATGATTGCCTGCTGCTTCATCAATTGTCAGCTTCCCGTCAAAGGCAAACTGGCCTTTGTCCTGCGTTAAATCCACCGAAGCTTCTGAAGCAGCTCCAGCCAGCCGTTCGGCTGTCAGGGATACATTCTCTGCCGCCTGCACCTTTGATGAGTAGAAGTGGAACCGGACAGGATACAGGGATTCTCCGATGGTAAGGGAAAGATTCGTTTCCTTCTCTGACTTCATCGAGAGGGATCCGGTTACTGTAAAGCTATTCGTATTTTCTCCTTCTTCCTGTACCTGAACCGATACCGGAATCTCTCCGGACAGAGGCGTATACCAGCTGACTTTACCAGTCTTTATCTGATAACCGGAAGCTTTTTGAGATAAATAGGTTACTACATCCGGTGCAGCGCTGCCTTCACTTGCTTCTTCCCCGATTTGAACCGTCAGTGTATAATTCTTATCGTCCCTCAAACGGCCATCATGGATGGTCAGATCCATTGCCTTCTGGTAAGCGGCTTTTCCCAGCGTGACGGAGATGGTTTCATCCTTTCCTTTGTTTAGAACAACGCTTCCCTCCATCGTCTTAACTGTCCCGCCACCGGAAGGCTCCAGCGCTACAACCATCTGCATATTTCCGGAATAGCCCATCCACTGGGTTATATCCGGTATCGTTCCCCTGAATCCTGAGACGGTCATCTGAGTGCTTTTTTCATAAACCGGATTTTTTCTCTCTGTATCATTTTTCCAATACAGGGCTATGTCAGCCTGATAGGTTTCATTTTGTAGCTGGTTATCATAAGCGGTGATCTGGAATGTTTTTTTCCCGTAGGTACATTCTTCTCCTCGGGGCGCAATCTTGCTTTCAAGCGGCAGCTCCAGCTGCACCTCCTCGGAAATAGTGACACTGCCGCCTTCCATTCCATTTCCATCAAGAGGCCATAACTCTCCATAACCAATATTTCCACCCGTTACCTTCACAGATCCACTTAATATCTGGATATCGCCACAGGATAATTTTAAATCAGTCACTCCATTCCATCCGCTGCCGATGGCAGCTCCCAGATATTCTGATTTTTCATTCTTATAAAAAGATACGGCTATATTGGGAGCTTCGTCTTTCCTCCCGCCGATCACGATCGTGTCTACACTTCCACCCATTCCGCCTCCGATTCCAGCTCCTGTCTGCCTTCCTCCTTTTGCGGTTATCGTTCCACCCAGTATTTTAATGGTTCCGCCGATTCCATAGCGACCGGTTCCGATTCCGGCTCCTCCATGATAATCCCTCGAATAGGAAACCCAATAAGCTCCACCTTCAGCTTCGATAGTTCCGCCCTTGATTATAATCGTTCCTGTCCTACAGTTATTATCTGCACCTTCGTCACTTGCTGTTCCTTTTCCTCCGATACCGGCGGCCCCATAGGCACCTCCCACTGCCTTCAGGCTTCCGGTACTATTCTCCGTAATAACCAGTGTTGCTCCTTTTCCCACCTCAATTCCGGCTCCTTCATCCAGTCCCACAAGTGTATTGGTTCCTTCTAAGGTCAGATTCAGCTGGGCATTGCCTTTCAGGTAAATACCTGCCAGATTCCATCCACTGGCCCCTTCAGATTGGATCGTTACATCTTTAATCGTCAAATCGACCGTAACATTATCAATTGTGATACCGCCCTTGATGTATTGAGGATTATCCGGTCGGGTACTCGGGCAATAGTTGCCGGTTATGGTTTTTCCGTTAAACTCATCTTTTTTATCACTATTAATGAGTAGCGGCTCATTATTCAGATTATACTCCCCGCCTGCCAGAGTCATCAGCTGCATCTCTCCTACGAGAACGCAGATTTCCGGAAGCTCTGCCTCCTCTCCCAGTGAATATTTCTCCGGCAGAACCGGTGTGTAGACATAGGCACAGCCGTTGTAGTCCTGATTTGCCTCCTCATAGCCCGCCCAGGTCTTCGTCGAAGTCTCGACCGGCTCGCCGTTTTCGTCAAATTCATCGAAATAGTCTTTTTCGGAAATGCCGCCGTGAAACTCCGGAAGGTCACTCTGCTCTTCGTCCAGTTTCCAGGTTATGCCGGAAATCTGCCAGACTGCCGTTTCCGCATCTGTATCTTTCTCTGTGCCCTTATCCACTGCTTTCACCAGATGCACGTTCTGGCTGTCTTCCGCCAGCGTTTCATCCTCCTCTTCCACCTCAACCTCCAGTGTATCCGGAAGGATGATATCGCTTTCTTTGGCACCCAGAGGGAGCTTCTGCACCGCAACTGCCTCATCTAACTCCGAAAATCCGATGATTGCCGGACCTTTTTCTTCCGGAAGCACCGTCACCTCGATGCTTGGCAAAAAGCCGGTATCCAGTTCATAGCGGCTGCTTTTCAATTCCGCATCAAACACATAGATACCCGGCGTTTCTCCGTCGTATGTATCTTTCTCACTGAAGGTCTCATCCAGAACCCAGCGGACCTTTACTTCCTTCCAGTTTTTATCGGTTTTCGTCCCCTCCGCATCGGATGGGGATGCTTTCTGCTCAGTGTCATCCACCCCCCCTATTTCCGATTTTTCTGTAACATCTGCCTCAGATGGGGAGGCTTTCCGAACTATACCATCTGTTTCAGATGAAGAAAGCGTCTGAGACTTTTTTTCTGTTTCCACTTTACCGTCTCCGCTTTGAAGCTCCGACGGCGTAGCAATCTTTTCCGCACCATCTTTATCTTCTGCACCGTCTTCTTTATCCGATGCTTCTTCTGCCAAAACCCGCACCTTCAGCTTGTCCGGCAGCTCCAGATCCTTATATTTCGTTCCATACGGAACCTCCTGATGCAGGATTTCATCAGAAAGCTCCTTCACTTCCTCGATATACTGCACCGAACTGCCTGCCAGCACCTGCGGGTGCCAGTCACAGGTATTCCATATCATCACCGCCGCCAGCGCCGCTGCCAGGGCACGCTTATATTTCTTTTTCATGCTGTTTTCCTCCATTTATTCTGAGCGAATTTTTCTATTTCAGTCTGTTTCCCACTTGAACAAAATACTCTTTCTTCCGATCCAGCAGGCTTTCGCTGCACGCCGCCAGAAGTTCTTCTAATTCTTCTTTTTTCGTCGGAAATACCCCGAATGCAGTCACATGAAGCCGCCAGGATTCAAGGGCATTGTCCCGGTCGGAAAGCCAGATTAAGGACGCCGCCGGGTTATTTTCCCGGATTTTTTCTACGATTTCCACTCCCTGTCTGCCTTGCACGGACGCCAGCATAATGAGGTAGGGATTCCCCTTTACAAAGTGCAGATATGCGTCCAGATCGCTGATATACGTGTGAATCATCGGCCATCTGCGGTTTTCAGTCAATATTTCACGCAGCATCTTTTCCAGTCCTTCAATGTCGGTCGGTTTTTCTCCATATATCACTACCCGTACCATATCCCACCTGCCTTTTTTGATTTTTCTGTAACAATATTTCATTTACATTTCAAGTCATAACTTTTATACTATAAGCATACCAAATGAGCGATTTAATGAAAACCACATCGACGCAAACGGTCAAACCTCGACCTAAATGGTCACGGTTTTGAATAAAGGAGGCGATTGCGCTTTGATGCATTTTGCGATTGTTGAGGACTTGAAGATAGATCAGAATCATCTGATTCATTTGATACAGGAGAACTTGGAGAAGCACGGGGAAACGGTGTACTTTGACTGCTACGAGAGCGGCGAGGCATTTCTGAAAGCCTTCCGTCCAAGGCTTTTTAATGCGGTTTTTATGGATATTATGCTGGACCGGGACGGGCGCAATGGCATTGACACGGCGCTGGAGCTTCGCAAGAGCGCGCAACGTCTCCCGATCGTTTTCACCACATCGGAACGCGATTATTCGCTGCAGGGCTACCGTGCCCATCCCCTTGATTATCTCTTAAAACCGGTTGAGGAAAAGGCGCTTGCCTGGTGTCTCGATGAGATCCGGACATTTCTCGCCGCGCCTGCCTACATCGAAATTCAGGCGGCGCTCGGACGGGGACAGGCATCCACGCAACGGATTCTGCTTGATGATTTTCTGTATGCGGAGACACAGAACCACCGGCTGATCATCCACACCAGTTCCGGTGACACCGCCACACGGATTTCTTTTTCGGAGCTGATGGCACTGCTCCCGAAGGGCAGACGTTTTTACATGAGCGGACGCGGGCTGCTTATCAATTTTTCACAGGTTGCCTCGGTGGACGAGGACGGTTCTGTCCATCTGAAAAACGGCAGCTTCTTTTTCTGCAGCCGCCGGAAGAAAAAAGAGACAAAAGAAGCATTTGCAACCTACTTATTTGACACATTGCGGAAGGGAGGTACTCTATGAACTGGTCTGTGTTTGGCAAGGCATTTCTCTGTGAAACAGTCTATTCCATTCCTTTTTTTATTTTATCGATTCTGCCATTTAAAAAGCAGCTGCGATTTCCGATCAAAATCCTGATTCTGTTCATTTTTATCGGTCAGCTGCTCCAGTCCTCCCTGTATACCTACCTGATCAGCCACGGTAAACCGACCCGGGTCACCGACACGGTATTTGCCTTCGTTTCCCTGGCAATCTATTTTTTATGTGTGAAGGCTAATTTCTGGAAACTTCTGTTTCTGGGCAACTTCATCCTGAATTATTTTGTCACAGTCCGGGGCATCTGTTTCTTTCTGGAAAGCCGTCTGTTCTACGACCCCAGCATTACCTATTATTCACTCCGCGATCAAAGCCTGCTGCTCATCTCGATTCTTCTGCTTCTGACGCTCCCCCTCGGGCTCAAATTTATGAAAAATGCCACGGAACGCGTTTTTCAGGTAGACAGCTCCGCATTCTGGCAGAAAGTCTGGTTTATTCCATTTTCATGCACCCTGATTATCTGCGCTTATAACTTTGATTTAAACATTGATACCGTCCGCAAGTTCCGTTTTATCCTCACGCGCCTCTGGCTCTTTGCTATGACGATTCTCATCTACTATGTCCTTTTGGAAGCGCTCAATGCAGTCCGCCAGCAGGCGCAGCTGGAAGAACGCGCGGCACAGCAGGACACCCTCCTGGCGATGCAGTACACACAGTATCAGCAGCTTTCCCGCCACATCGAAGAGGTGCGGGAGGCGCGCCACGACCTGCGCCAGCACTTAAATCTCATCGAGCATTACCTGCAAAGCGGGAAAACGGAGGATCTGAATACCTACATCGAACAATACCGTATGACGCTTCCGCCGGACACTGCGCGGACCTGGTGTGAAAATTATGCGGTCAACACGATTATCAGCTATTACGGCGAGGAGGCGCGCAAGGCGTCAGTCGATTTTTCGGTCCGCATCCAGCTTCCGCCCTCTCTCCCGCTGGGTGAGCCACAGCTCTGCTCGATCTTCGGCAATCTTCTGGAAAATGCCCTCGACGCCTGTCGGGAATGTACAGACAGCGCGCCGTTTATCCGCATCTGCGCCCAGGAGGATGCCGGTCACATCGTGATCGCCGTTGACAACACCTGCTGCCATCCGCCGATCGAGGAAAATGGGCGGTTCCGCTCGACCAAACATGACGGCTTCGACACGGGAACCGCCTCCATCCGTTCGATCGCTGAGCGGTACCAGGGTCTGGTGGATTTCCGGTATGAGGACGGGATCTTTTACGCATCGGTAATGTTAAACTTTGATGCTAAACCTTCATGCGCCTGGCAGTCAGGTGTGCCCCACAATGAAAGCTCTGGCAGGCGCATTTGGCATCCCTGAATCCATGCCGCCTAATCGGCGGCAGAATTTTCATAGTAAAATTTCTCACGGAAATCTTTGAAAAAAGATTGACTTTCATCGCGTCAGGACGCATAATATAAATAATAATCATTATCAATATTATTTAGAAGGATTGGAGTGTCGCTTATGAAAACCTTAAAATACAGCCGTCAGCGCGAATCGATCAAAGCCTGCCTGATGAGCCGGAAGGATCATCCGACCGCCGACGCCCTTTACACCAGCATCCGGGAACAGTTTCCGAATATCAGCCTTGGAACCGTTTACCGCAATTTAAACCTGTTAGTTGAGCTGGGCGAGATCCGGAAGCTGTCCTGCGGCGACGGCACGGATCATTTCGATTATGATACATCCCCACATTACCACTACGTCTGCCGCCAGTGCGGACGGGTCATGGATATTCCGATGGAAGCAACCAAGGAGCTGGAGACAGCCGCCAAAGAATTTGTGCCGGGAACGATCGATGACCATACCGTGTTTTTCTATGGGATATGCGATGAGTGTCTGAAAGGGGAAAAACACTAATATAGAAGCGGCTGATTTTGTATCGGAACAGACGGGACCAAATGAGCCGCTTCCCGATTTCTGCCATGCGCTGACCGGGTATGAATACATCACCAGCGAAAAAGTTCTGAGAATATCCAGGTTATCGATAAAAATGAAAAAAATAAGAATTATTTCTATTTTTTTATTGACAAACACAGGAATCTATGATATCTTAATATCAGTAATCATTACTGATTTCATTTAAGCCAAATAAACGATTTCGTTTTAAAAGCTCCTATGAAACAGAATGGTTGCAAGCAACTTTACTATCTATTTATTGTTTCTATAAAACACGAAATTAAAAATTTATTTTAGAAAAGGAGAATTGACTATGAAGAAATTTGTCTGTACAGTATGTGGTTACGTATACGAGGGTGAGGCTGCTCCGGAGAAATGTCCAGTATGCGGCGCTCCGGCTTCCAAGTTCAAAGAGCAGTCCGGCGAGATGACATGGGCAGCTGAGCACGTAGTTGGTGTGGCACAGGGTGTCAGCGAGGATATTCTCGAAGATTTAAGAGCTAACTATGAAGGCGAGTGCAGAGAAGTTGGTATGTACCTGGCGATGGCACGTGTAGCTCACAGAGAGGGCTATCCGGAAATCGGTCTGTACTGGGAGAAGGCAGCTTACGAAGAGGCTGAGCACGCTGCTAAGTTTGCAGAGCTTCTGGGTGAGGTTGTAACTGATTCCACCAAGAAGAACCTGGAGATGCGTGTAGAGGCTGAGCACGGCGCAACCGAAGGCAAATTTGACCTTGCAAAACGTGCGAAAGCTGCTAACCTGGATGCAATCCATGACACCGTTCATGAGATGGCTCGTGACGAGGCTAGACATGGCAAGGCATTTGAGGGTCTGTTAAAGAGATACTTCAACTAATCTGAGTGAATGAATGGACAGCGCATTACGGCGCTGGTGAATAAAAGAGAACTGATCAGGGCGTGTGAAAATGGGAAATTCCTTTTTCACACGCCCTGTTTATTTTATGCAGATTTGTTTTATGTCTCTGTTCAAAAAGACGCCAAAATCTTATCTACCGTCTCCTTCTCCATCTTCCCAATCGGAATCATCTCCGCCGGTACGTCCTCATACGGCAGCAGCGCTTTCTCATACCAGGTAACATCATGCCATTTTCCGCTCTTATAGCCGGTATTCCTGCACACGCCCATCGTCCGGAAGCCGCATCCATTATGCATCGCATCGCTCTTCAGATTCGGACTCGTCACCAGACTGTAGACGGTGTGGATGCCCTGCGCCTTTAAAAGTTCCAGAAGCACCAGAAGCATCCGTTTGCCGATGCCCTTCGACGTCACCCGACTGTCCAAATACTCAGAAAGCTCTGCATTCCAGCGGTACGCCGCGCGCTCAAGCTGCTTATGCCCATATGCATAGCCAATGATTCTGCCCGTTTCATCCTCGCAGACAATCCACGGATATTCTGTCGTGATCGCCCGGATGCGCCCCTCAAATTCCTCCAGGGACGGCAGCTCCGTCTCAAACGTGATCGGCGTGTCCATATATTGTGCATAAATTTCCAATATCGCAGGTGCATCGGCGATAGCAGCCAGACGCAGGCGGCAGGATGTATGATCCATAAACTGGTTCCTCCCTATCATTTTCGGTCATTTTTCCTTTACAGGCAACTATATATGAATCTTCCCGTTTCGTCAACTATTCGCAACCGGATTCATGCCTGCCCGTGAACCCCTCAATCCACCAGCTCATTCTGATGCCTCGACAAATGCTCATACGGCAGAATCAGCCGCCCCCGGTACAGCCCGCAGCCGTCATTGACCAGGTCATTGTTGATCGCCGAAAACATATTGACATCGAGCTCAGCCAACTTGAGCGACACCAGGCGCTGGCAGCGCTCGTATGCCTCGTCAAAATAAACGCACGCGCCCTCCGGAATCTCATCCCGTCTGGCCCGCTCGCCCTCCTGGCGCTTTTCGTAGCTTAAATGATTGGCCACGCCGATCTCCGCGATATCGTCCATGTGCTTTGTGCGAAGCTGTACCTCCACATAGCTTCTGGAACAATTATCGTAAAACGTAATATGCAGAGACTGGTAATCATCCGAACTATTTCCGCAGACATAATCACGGTAGTACGGCCTTGCCTCCTCATCCATCAACGGGGAGGTACTCTCTTTCACCCCGTAAGCCGGTTCCGCCGTAAACCCGCGTTCCTCCAGAAATCCCGGAAGTTCATTCGCTATCTGGTAGAGGTACCGGATATCCGCATCCTGCTGCGATTCCCCCGGTTTCAGGTAACACTTCGGCAGTGAAATCACGATCCGGTACGCGATCAGGTCGCGGAAACAGCTCAATCTCTGCTTCAAATCGGAGATCGACGGAAATGCCTTATGTTCTGTATAACAGTCATAAATATATTCGACGATATATCCGTTAAATTTCGCCTCCGAGCGGATCAGCGACTTGATTCTTCCCTTAAAGTTAAATGCCAGAAGCGGATATTCCTTTGCCATATGAATATAAAATTCCCGGATCTTCTGTGACTGGGTCGTCAGGAAATCATTGTGTTCCAAAAGCTCCCGGATCTGAATCAGAAAATTTGCATGTATCAGGTCTATCTCATTGTTTGTCTGTTTTGCCTCCGCTTTCAAATCCCGGCTGTAATTCTTTAAAATCTTAAACATCGTATCGCCGGAATACAGATAATCGTTTAAGGTCACCATGGTCCTCACCTCCCTGCTTCAGCAAAAAAGGGACGGTGCGTAGGATAACAATGCCCCAGATGCACCAGCCCCCTTATTTATAAAATAGAGCTATTTATTTTCCGTAAACCTTCTTGATCCGCTCCATTGCCTCTTTTGTATTCGCAGTCGTACCAAATGCAGTCAGACGGAAGAATCCTTCTCCATTCTTACCAAATCCGCTGCCCGGTGTGCCGACCACATTTGCCTTGGCAAGCAGATCGTCGAAAAACTCCCAGGATTTCATGCCGTTCGGGCACTGCATCCAGATGTACGGTGAATTTTCGCCGCCGATGTGCCAGATGCCAAGCTCTTTTAAGGTCTCGGTCATGATCTTCGCATTGGTGCGGTATACGTCCAGGTGCTCGCGGCACTGTGCCATTCCCTCCGGTGAAAGAGCTGCCTCTGCGGCGCGCTGTACCGGGTAGGAAACGCCGTTAAACTTGGTTGTCTGGCGGCGCAGCCACATCTTGCGGATGGAAGAACCACCGCGCTCTAATTCAGAGGGAACCACGGTATAGCCACAGCGGGTTCCGGTAAAGCTTGCCAACTTCGAAAGGGAGCAGAACTCGATCGCGCAGGTCTTGGCGCCCTCAATCTCAAAAATACTTCTCGGAAGCGCCGGATCTGCTACGAAGGACTCATACGCCGCATCAAATAAAAGAATCGCATCCTGCTCGTTCGCATAGTCAACCCACTCTTTTAACTGCTCACGGTTGTACACACCGCCAGTCGGGTTGTTCGGGGAGCAGAGATAAATAATATCCGCTTTCTGTCCCTTCGGAGGCATCGGAAGAAAGCCATTTTCCACATTGGCATCCATAAATACGATCTTTCTGCCTGCCATCACGTTCGTATCCATGTAAACCGGGTATACCGGATCCGGGATCAGGACCGTGTTGTCCGCATCAAAGAGATCGAGGATATTTCCGACATCACTCTTCGCGCCGTCGCTGATGAATATATCCTCCGCCGCCACCTCAACCTGGAAGGACGCATAATACTTCTGAACTGCTACGCGCAGAAAATCATATCCCTGCTCCGGACCATATCCATGGAACGTAGCCGCCTTGCCCTGCTCCATAGCTGCTTTTGCAAATGCGTCAGCTGCTTTCTGGCAGATCGGAAGGGTTACGTCACCGATACCCATTTTGATTACTTTTGCCTCTGGATGGGCTTTGGTGTATTCATCTACTTTTTTAGCAATGGTAGAAAACAGATAGCTTTCTTCCAGATTTTTATAGTTTTCGTTGATCTTCATACTTTATTTTCTCCATATTTTAAGAATTTTTTTCCTTTACCTCCAGAGCCGCTTTCACAAACTCCCGGAAGATCGGATGTGCGCGGTTCGGGCGGCTCTTGAACTCCGGATGGTACTGAACTCCCAGATAGAACGGATGTCCCGGAATCTCCATCGCCTCTACCAGCGTACCGTCCGGAGACTGTCCGGAAAAGATAGCGCCATGCTCCATATAAACTTCCCGGAACTTGTTGTTAAATTCATAACGATGGCGATGTCTCTCTTCGATCAGACCTTTTCCATAGGCTTTCATCATCAGCGTATCCGGACTGATGCGGCACGGATATGCACCCAGACGCATCGTTCCGCCCATGTCAGCCAGATCCATCTGCTCTTCCATCAGGGCAATGACCGGATGCTTGCTGTCCGGCGCAAACTCGGTTGAGTTCGCATCCTCATAGCCTAACACGCCTCTGGCAAATGCGATCGCCGCGATCTGCATACCAAGGCAGATGCCAAAGTACGGGATATTGTTTCTTCTCGCATAATCCGCTGCCGCAATCATGCCCTCGATGCCTCGGATGCCGAAGCCGCCCGGCACGATGATACCGGTTGAACCGCCCAGGATTTCCGGTGCCGTCTCCGGAGTGATCGTCTCACTATCCACCCAGTTGATCTCCACCTGCGCGCCATTTTCCCATCCGGCATGGTGCAGGGATTCTACGATCGACAGATAGGAGTCGTGCAGTTTGACGTACTTGCCGACCAGGGAAATCTTGACCGTCTTGCGGCTGTTCTTGATGCGGTCCAGCATATGTTTCCACTCCGTCAGATCGCACTCCTGCGGCGCTTTCTCGATGCCCAGCTCGCGAAGCACGATCTTGGCAAGTCCTGCTTCCTCCAGCATGATCGGCGCCTCGTAGAGAACCGGAAGGGTCAGGTTCTCGATGACGCAGTCCTCTTTGACGTTGCAGAACAGTGCGATCTTGCGGAAAATGGACGGATCGTCCACCGGACGGTCACAGCGCGCTACGATGATATCCGGCATGATACCAAAGGACTGCAGCTGTTTAACCGAATGCTGCGTCGGTTTTGATTTATGCTCGCCTGAAGATTCCAGATATGGAATCAGGGTTACATGGATGAAGAGGCAGTTGCTGCGTCCCGCCTCGCAGGACACCTGGCGGATGGCTTCCAGGAACGGCTGTGACTCAATATCGCCGGTTGTTCCGCCGATCTCTGTGATAACGATGTCCGCATCGGTCTTTTCCTGCACGGAATAGATAAATGATTTTATCTCATTTGTGATATGTGGAATTACCTGTACCGTCTCGCCCAGATATTCGCCGCGGCGCTCTTTATTTAACACATTCCAGTAGACCTTACCGGTCGTCAGGTTGGAATACCGGTTTAAATCTTCATCTATAAAACGCTCATAATGTCCCAGATCCAGATCCGTCTCCGCACCGTCGTTTGTTACGAATACTTCGCCGTGCTGATACGGGCTCATGGTTCCTGGATCGACGTTGATATACGGATCCAGCTTCTGCGCTGCTACCTTAAATCCCCGTGCCTTCAAAAGACGGCCCAGAGACGCTGCTGTAATACCTTTCCCCAATCCCGATACAACACCGCCTGTCACAAAAATAAATTTTGCCATCTGCTTTTCCTCCTCTTCCTTTCTTTAAAATATTAATCCACTTTTTCCGTCATATATGATTCTGTCAAATTTTGCCTTCGCAAAAGATTTCAGCCTGCACGGATTCCGCAACCCTCAAAACGCAGAATCCATGCAGACCATCGTTCTTTTTAGTCGTTCTCATGCTCCTGAAGCACATAACCCGGAATCTGGATTTCTTCCGGTTTTTCCATCTGGCTCAGCTCTTTTCTAGCAGCTGCACCATGTGCAATATGCGCGATGTCCACCAGTTCAACGTTGTCCTCGTTGTACTGGCTTTCCAGTGTCAGCGCCAGGACAGCCGCGGTATCAAGCGATGTCAGGCACGGAATACCAAGCTCGACCGCCTTTCTTCTCAGGCGGACACTGTCGCGTCCCGGCTGGCGTCCCGTCTTGGAAGTGGAAATTACATAGCTGATCTTTCCTTCTTCCAGCAGGGAAATGGTCGTCTCCTCGCCCTCTTTGGCTTCCTTCGGCTTCTTGACTAACGTTGAAGAAATGCCGACGCTGTTTAACCGGCTTGCGGTACCGGAGGTCGCGTAGATGTGGAATCCCATCGCCACGTACTCTTTGACCAGCTCGCGCAGGTCGCTCTTATCGGTATCGCGGACACTGATTAAGACGCCGCCCTCGCGCTTCATCGTATATCCGGCTGCTACCAGGCCTTTGAACAGCGCTTCCTCCATCGTCCGGGCGATACCCAGTACCTCGCCGGTCGATTTCATTTCCGGTCCGAGCTGTGTATCTACGTTGGACAGCTTCTCAAAGGAGAAGACCGGAACCTTGACTGCGTAGTACGGAGAGCACGGATACAGACCTGTCTCGTAGCCCATGTCATCCAGCTTCTCGCCCATCATGATGCGGGTTGCCAGATCGACCATCGGCACGCCGGTTACCTTGCTGATGTACGGCACGGTACGGGACGAACGCGGGTTGACCTCGATGATATAGATCGTATCCTCATGCAGGACATACTGGATATTGATCAGACCTTTCGTATTCATGGACAGCGCCAGACGGATGGAATAGTCCACCAGACGGTCTTTCTGGCTCTCGGTCAGCATAAATGCCGGATATACCGCGATGGAGTCGCCGGAATGGACGCCCGCACGCTCGATGTGCTCCATGATACCCGGAATCAGAACCGTTTCTCCGTCGCAGATCGCGTCGACCTCCAGCTCGGTACCCATCAGGTATTTATCAATCAGGATCGCATTCTCAATCTTGTGTGAGAGAATAATCTTCATATACTCATGAATATCGGCGTCGTTGTACGCGATAATCATGTTTTGTCCGCCTAATACATAGCTCGGACGCATCAGAACCGGATAGCCCAGATGATTTGCCGCCTGGATTGCCTCATCCTCAGTATAAACGGTCTGACCCGCTGCCTGTTTCATATTTAATTTTTTCAGCAGGGCTGCGAAACGTCCGCGATCCTCCGCCATATCGATGCTGTCTGCCGGAGTGCCGAGAACCGGAATATTGTTCTCTACAAGGCATTTTGTCAGACGGATCGCTGTCTGTCCGCCAAAGGCCACAACTGCGCCGATCGGCTTCTCGATCCGGATAATATCCAGCACATCCTCCGGTGTCAGCGGCTCAAAATACAGACGGTCTGCTACGTTGAAGTCGGTGGAAACGGTCTCCGGGTTGTTATTTACGATGACAACCTCATAACCGGCTCTCTTTAACGACCATACGCAGTGAACAGAGGCGAAATCGAACTCGATACCCTGACCGATACGGATCGGACCGGAACCAAATACCATAACAACCGGTTTTCCGCTTGCATTCTCTTTAATAAATTCTTCTGCCTCATCTTCCTCGCCGAAGGTGCTGTAGAAGTAAGGGGTACTTGCCGTAAACTCAGCGCTGCAGGTATCAACCATGCGGTAGCATGCCGGAACATGCTTGATTTCCGAAAGCCCGGTCATCTCCTTGATGACTGCATCCGGGAATCCGTTCTGTTTGGCTTCCATATAAAGCGCATCGCTCAGAGTCTCAGACTGCATCCGGCGTTCCAGAGACAGGATATGCATCAGTTTATTTAAGAACCACTCGTCGATCTTGGTCAGCTCATGAATCTCGGCAACGGTCACGCCGCGCTTGAAGCTCTCATAGATTGCAAACAGACGCTCGTCATCCTGCGCCAGAATTTTTTCTCTCAGCTCTTCCACACTCATCGGCGCCAGTTTCTTCATGTTCAGGCTGTTCTGGGAGATCTCCGCGCCGCGGACTGCCTTCATGAGCGCCTGCTCAAAGTTGCGGCCGATCGCCATAACCTCGCCGGTTGCCTTCATCTGGGTACCCAGCTTCCGGCGTCCGTAAACGAATTTATCAAATGGCCATTTCGGGAATTTAACCGTTACATAGTCAAGGGCCGGCTCGAAGCATGCCATCGTCTCGCCGGTTACCTCGTTCGGGATCTCGTCCAGATGATAACCGATCGCAATCTTGGTTGCCACGCGGGCAATCGGATATCCGGTTGCTTTCGAAGCAAGGGCGGAAGAACGGGATACACGCGGGTTTACCTCGATAACGGCATATTCAAAGCTCTCCGGATTCAGCGCAAACTGGCAGTTGCAGCCGCCCTCGATGCCCATCGCCTGGATAATATTCAGCGCTGCGGAACGAAGCATCTGGTATTCCTTATCCGCCAGCGTCACAGCCGGTGCGATAACAATGGAGTCGCCGGTGTGGACGCCGACCGGGTCAAAGTTTTCCATCGAGCAGACCGTAATCTCGTTGCCTATGGCATCGCGCATTACCTCAAACTCGATCTCCTTCCATCCGGAAATACATTTCTCAACCAGAATCTGATTGATCGGTGACAGGCGGATACCCGCCTCCGCGATGTTGTAAAGCTCTTCTTTATTTGCCGCAATACCGCCGCCGGTACCGCCCAGGGTAAAGGCCGGACGCACGATAACCGGGTAAGAAATAACCTCGGCAAAATCAAGCGCATCCTCGATGGTGGTGACAACCTTGGACGGAATGACCGGCTCACCGATAGCTTCCATCGTGTCTTTAAAGCACTGGCGGTCCTCCGCCTTATCGATGGTCTCCGGGGACGCGCCGAGAAGCGTTACATTGTGGCTCTTTAAGAAACCTTCTTTGGCAAGCTCCATGGACAGTGTCAGTCCGGTCTGTCCGCCCAGGGTGGACAGGATGCTGTCAGGCTTCTCTTTTTCAATGATTCTCTTGACAAATTCCAGGGTCAGCGGCTCGATGTATACGTGATCCGCAATGGCGCTGTCCGTCATGATGGTTGCCGGGTTGGAGTTTACTAAAACGACCTCCAGACCTTCCTCTTTTAAAGCCCGGCACGCCTGCGTTCCTGCATAGTCAAACTCTGCCGCCTGACCGATGACGATAGGGCCGGAACCGATTACCATAACTTTTTTCAGGGATTTATTTAACGGCATGACGCGCCCTCCTTTTCCTTATAATCTCTCATCATCTGAATGAAACGCCCAAACAGCTCTTCCGTATCCTTCGGACCTGCACACGCCTCCGGATGAAACTGGACGGTAAATGCCGGCATATCGTGGTAGGTGATGCCCTCGCAGGTGCCGTCGTTGACATTGATAAATGTCTCCTCCGCGCCCTCCGGCAGCGTATCGCGCAGTACCTCATAGCCGTGGTTCTGGCTGCTGATGTAGACGCGTCCGGTGGTCAGATCCTTGACCGGCTGGTTCGCACCTCTGTGACCGAATTTCATCTTTCCAGTCTTCGCACCCTTGGCAATCGCCAGCAGCTGGTGTCCCAGGCAGATGCCGAACATCGGTTTTCCAGCCTTCGTAATCTTTCGGATCTCCTCGATGATCTCCGGGTTGTCCTCTGGGTTGCCTGGACCGTTGGAAAGCATGATTCCGTCCGGATTCATCTTAAGAATCTCCTCCGCCGTCGTACCTGCCGGAAGGTCAGCCACGCGGCATCCGCGCCTGGTCAGCTCGCGGATGATATTTTCCTTTGCGCCGAAATCCCAGAGCACAATCTGGAACTCTTCTTTCTCATCCGCCGGTTTGATCTCACATTTCTTTGGTGTAACGGTTTCAACCGCCTTTGTAATGTGGAAGTTTTTCACTTCCTCCAGCTTTTTCGCGTCATACGGCGGCTTCACCTCGGTCAGCCAGCCGTTCATCGAACCGGATTCACGAATGGTTTTTGCCAGCTTTCTCGTATCGATTCCATAGACGCCCGGGATGTTTCTTTCTTTAAAAAAGGTGTCAAGATCCCCACTGCATCTGAAGTTGGAAGGTTCCTGACACCACTCTTTTACGATATAGGCTGATAAATATACCTCTTCATTCTCGAAGTCCTGCGGAATCACTCCGTAGTTTCCGATTAACGGAAATGTCTGAACGACAATCTGTCCAAAATAGCTGGGATCTGTGATCGTCTCAAGGTATCCTGTCATACCGGTTGTGAATACGACTTCTCCGGTCACTTCACGTAAAGGAGCGCCAAAGCTTTTTCCCTCAAAATAGTCGCCGTTTTCCAACAGAAGATATACCGGTTTCTCCATCTGGTCACCATTCCTTTCTCTCTCGTACCCTGCCTTCTCAAACCGCTTCGTCGCCAGACCGCTTTTTCTTGTATTTGGACGATTTACCGCTTCCGTTTACATAGGATGTATGCGGCAGCTGGCTCTTTTTACTGTCTGTTCCGGCAGTTTACTTTTTCATTCTCAATAACCTTACATTTGAGCAAATCTGTTTTCCTTAGATGTTTTTTTTACATCATTACAGACACATTTTATAAATTGTCTGATTATGCAGAAAAAGCGTCCATGAGCCTAAGCCCATGAACGCCCTTGTTCATATTCTGAAAGATTATAGCATAGTAAAGTTCTATGCGTCAAGAGATTTTTTATGCATTTTTATGCTCTTTATGCGTTATTTATGTATTTTTATGCATTCCTGTGTTTCTTGCTTTAAATGTAATAGCTGGCTTCCGTATTTTTTTACTGCAAAAAATTAAAGTCTTGATGGGAGTCTTCTCGACTGAAATAAATGCTTGTTCTTATGCCTGTTTCTTTAAATAAGAAAATGTAGTCTTTTGAAAGGTGGAATTAACAATGAAGAAAAAATTATCATTTATCATTGAGATTATTATAGGTATAATCTTTATATGTTTTGGATATTTCGTTATTGATACTGATTATTACGCTACACTTTTTTACGCAATGGGGTTCGGTTTAGCTTTTGCTTCTGGTGTTCAATTATTGAAAATTTGTTATTATGAAATGCCAAAAAATAAAGAAAAATTACAAAATATAAATAGAGAAAATCACATCAATAATGTTGATGAAAGAAAAATATTTTTAAGAATGAAAGCTGGTTCTTTAGTATATCAGTTAATGACTTTCGTGTATTTGTTTGTTGCTTTTGTACTTGCGTTACTTCATATTGAAGCATGGATTATAGGCATTATATTTGGTTTATTCCTACTGCAAACATTTTTAGGGATTATTCTATATAAGCATTTTGAAAAACATTTCTAAAACATTCAGTAAATTGTGACGAGGTAATACTATGATAGGACTTAAAAAACGAGATATTAAAAAAGCATTGAAAGCTGGTGCAAAAGCTGGCGGTGTGTCATTAGCTGATGTTCGAGCTGATATTGAAGCGACGATTGATGAAGCTATGAACAGCACCGACCCAGAAGTGCAGGAGAATTTCAGAAAGTATTTTGGAAATAAACGCCCTACTCCAGAAGAATATATTTACAAGATTACAAAAAAGACAAAAGTTTAATAGAAATCAAGTGCTGTAAGGGGGCTTGTGTCATGGAAAGTTTTAAGCATAATCTTATACGGTCATACACTACCTAACAGCATTTTATTAACAACTGAATATCTCACAGCTTTAATAGCTCGTACAGACTATATGTTTTGTGCGGGCTTTTTTTGTACCCGAAAAAATTTTTTCATTTTTTTTCAAAATCATGCAACAAATCACACCTTGCTGTACAGATATGGTGCGGAAAGAGGGATAAACACTTTTCACGTCATAACGGAAAGGGGGTGTGATGATATGAAACCGTCGGACTTCCAAAAGACAATACAATGTCAATTTGACTGCAAGCTCAAACGTGTAGTGAAAGGCATTGTCCGTAATTATCGCAAAGAATTAAAGCGACGAAGAAATAAGGAAATTTCCTATTGTGAACTTCCAGAAATCGTCGTAGAAAAGCTGGCAGTCTGGGACGAATACGAAAGCGATTATACCGCCTTTGATGTATGTGGTATTGAGGTTCGTGTCCTTGATGATGATTTAGCAGAAGCGATTAAGTATCTGTCTGAAAAAGACAGAGAAATCTTGTTGATGTATTTCTTCTTAGGCATGAGCGATACAGAAATCGGCGACAGATTAAAGATTAACCGTTCAACGTCGTTCCGCAGTAGGAAGAACTCACTTGAAGAAATCAAGAAAAAATTAAAGGAGAACATGAATGATGAATAACACACGCCCGTCATTTTACCTTATTTCGTCGGCTGTGGACGGCAACGTAAATGCGATTGAAAAGATACTGGCGTTGTATGACCCGTACATATCAAAATGTTGTTTGCGTCCGTTCTACGACAAATATGGTAATGTCTGCATAGTCGTAGACATGGAATTAAAAGGACGTATCAGAGAAGCACTTATCAAAATGATTTTGGACTTTGATATTCCTTTAGAAACCGAAGAATAACAAGCAGTAACCGCAGAGCATGATTTGTTCAATCCCCTCTTTCCTGCTCTGCCCCTGCTTTTACATGAAAGCAACACGCTTTCGCCACAGCTCTTTGACAACTGAATAAAGCAGACAGATACGTTTGTGAGATAGCGAGCCACGGGGACTGTACGCCACGACCTTTTCAAAAGAAAGCGAGCGACCCACGCAGTGATCCGAGAGCGACTGTTGGAAAAGTCGTTTTGCCACGACCTATCCTCACAGAATAATGATACGTCCGCATGGTGCGGTTCTGCCCACAAGAATGGGAATAGTTGAGATACTAACGGAGCTTTCCAAAGCCGTCTGCCTGCTTGTAAAAAATGACACACAGTAAAGGGGGTGCATAGATTATGAACAATACTGATGTGCCTATCTGGGAAAAATATACGCTGACGATTGAAGAAGCGTCCAAATACTTCCGCATTGGCGAAAAGAAATTGCGTAAATTAGCCGAAGAAAATATTGACGCTGGCTGGGTTATCGTGAACGGTAACCGTATTCAGATTAAGCGAAAACAATTTGAAAAAATCATAGATACATTGGACGAAATCTAATGTCATTGAGCCGTAGATATGGTATAATAAATATAGCGTATCACGGCTCATTCCATGACGGAAAGGAGCTTTACACTATGTCTAATGTAAAACGAAAAGACGGTAAAAATCGCAATTTGCGTAATGGAGAGAGCCAGCGAAAAGACGGAAGATACGTTTATAAATATACCGATATATACGGAAAGCCACAATTTGTCTATTCTTGGAAACTTGTACCGACAGACAAGACACCTGCTGGAAAGCGTGATGATATATCGTTGAGGGAAAAAGAAGCACAGATAAAAAAAGACCTTAACGACGGTATCGACACAGTCGGCGGTAAAATGACAGTCTGCCAGCTCTACGACAAGAAGAACAGCCAAAGAAAGAACATCAAAAGGGCTACTGAAAAAGGACGACAGTATCTTATGAACGCTCTGAAAAACGACCCGTTGGGTATGAGGGCGATTGATACTGTGAAGCAATCGGACGCTAAAGAATGGGCTATCAGAATGAGTGAAAAAGGATATGCCTATAAAACGATTGATAACTATAAGCGTTCCTTGAAAGCGTCATTTTACATGGCGATACAAGACGACTGTATCAGAAAGAACCCGTTTGAATTTAAGCTAAGTGATGTTCTGGAAGATGATACGGAGCAGAAAGTTATCCTTACACCAGAGCAGGAAGAACGCCTGCTTGCCTTTATGGAAAAGGACAAGATTTACAGCAAGTATTATGATGAGGTTGTGCTTCTGCTGGAAACGGGACTTCGTATTTCTGAATTTTGCGGACTGACGACGCATATTGATATGCAGAACAGAATACTCAATATAGACCACCAGCTATTGAAAGATAGCGAAATAGGCTACTATATTGAAACACCAAAGACCAAAAACGGAAAACGGGAACTTCCATTGACAGAACGGGCTTATCAAGCAATCCAAAGAATACTAAAGAGCAGAGGAAAAGCACAACCGCTGATTGTAGGTGGTTACAGCAATTTCCTATTCTTAAACCGTGAGGGCTTGCCTAAAGTTGCAGGAAACTATGAGGGTATGGTGCGAGGATTGATTAAGAAATATAACAAGTATCACACGGATAAGTTACCGAACATCACACCACATTCATTCAGGCATACTTATTGTACGAATATGGCAAATAGAGGAATGAACCCAAACACCCTGCAATATCTCATGGGACACGCTAACATAACCATGACACTTGGCTATTACGCACACGGTACATTTCAATCTGCAAAAGCGGAACTGGAAAGACTGGCTTGTTAATATCGGAGCTTATATTTACTACTCATTTACTACTTTTGGTTGCATTTTCATGCTGGTAAATGCCAGCTTATGCAAGGTATCTTCCAAAAAGAAAATACCGATAAAGCCCTAAAATACGGGATATATCGGCATTTACCAACTTATGAAAAGATAATCAGAAATTTAGTAAGTTTTTTATATAATAAGAACAGGCATTTTTGATTTAGGAGGTATTTTTTTATGGATAAAATTACCAGTTTTACTATCGACCATCTGAAACTGCTCCCTGGAGTCTATGTATCCCGCAAGGACCGCGTGGGCGATCAGGTCATCACCACCTTTGATATCCGCATGACACGTCCAAACTATGAGCCGGTCATGAATACTGCCGAGGTTCACACCATTGAGCACCTGGCTGCCACCTGGCTGCGAAATAACGAGGAATGGAAAGACCGCGTCCTCTACTTCGGACCGATGGGCTGCCGCACCGGCTTCTACCTGCTTCTCGCAGGCGACCTGACATCCGAGGAGATCGTTCCGCTGATGAAGGGGCTCTTTACTTTCATGCGCGACTACAAAGACGAGGTTCCGGGTGCTTGTGCAAAAGATTGCGGCAACTACCTCGATATGAACCTGCCGATGGCAAACTGGCTGGCTGACCGCTTTCTGCGCGAAGTCTTAGATGGAATTGGTCCGGAGAGACTGGTTTATCCGGAATAAAAGACAAGAATAGCAGGCGGTATGCTTTGAAACACAAAACCCCCAGATGCTGCAGCATCTGAGGGGTTTTATTCTATTATTTTCTATTTTTCCTATTTTCTTGCATCCGCAGCCGCTGCATGTCCAGATAATCCTTCTCCATGCGCCATACGCGATACAAGCGGTGCGATCCGCGCGGATGCCTCCGGGGTCATGCTCTGGTGGGTACAGGTCTTTAAGAATGTACCAACCCAGACGCCGCCGGTATAACGTGCCGCCCGAAGAGTCGGAAGTGTGTGGTTGGTTCCGGAAGCATAATCACCAAATACCTCCGCCGTATTCTGACCGATAAACAGGGAACCGTAATTAACCAGCTTCGGAACCAGTGCATCCGGATCTTCCACGTTGATCTCCAGATGCTCCGGTGCGTACTCATTCGCATACTGAACTGCCTCGTCCAGGCTGTCTACCACGCCAATCTCTCCAAACGTATCCCAAGACTGTCTCGCAATCTTTGCCGTATCCAGAATCTTCAGCTCTTCCTCTACCGCCTCAATCACGCTCTTTCCAAATGCCTCATCCGTTGTCAGAAGAATGCCTTTCGCATTGACATCATGCTCAGACTGTGCCAGCAGATCGGCCGCCACCACCTTCGCACTCGCTTTTCCGTCGGCGATTACCAGGACCTCGCTCGGCCCGGCTACGAAGTCGATGCCGACCTGCCCGTAGCACTGACGTTTCGCCTCGGTTACGAAGCGGTTACCCGGTCCTACAATAATATCCACCGGCTTGATACTCTCCGTTCCATAGGAAAATGCCGCGATCGCCTGTGCACCGCCCAGTGCATAGATCTCATCCACGCCAGCCAGATCCATCGCTACCAGCGTCCTGGCATTGATATGACCCGTTCCACGCACTACCGGAGAGCAGGCGGTGATACGTTTTACTCCCGCTGCCTTCGCCGGAGTCGCTAACATCAGTGCCGTCGAATACAGTGGATAATTGCCACCCGGCACATAACAGCAGCAGGACTCCACCGGAATGATGCGGTGTCCTAAAAAGACTCCCGGCTCCGGGCTGAAATTGTCAAGGGGTTTCACTGTCTGCCTCTGCGCGTTCGCAAATGCGTCAATATTGTGATGCGCCGCTTTCAGATCCGCCAGCTCCTGCTCGCCCAGCTCTTTATAAGCCGCATCAATCTCCTCCCGGCTGACCCGCAGCGATTCACGGGTACATCCGTCAAACTTCTCATTATACTCCCTCAGTGCCGCGTCCCCGCGCCCCCGGACCTCACCAATAATCCCCGCCACGTTCTCCCGCAGATTCCGATTATCTTCCTCGCTTCGAACCTGTGCTTCTTTTATAATCTTGATCATACGTTCTGCCTCTCTGTATAAGTTTTATCATTTTTTCCAAGTATACCACAAGTCTTTTTATTTTGCGATACAAAATAAACCTATCCAGCACATCTGAAACCAGAACGTTACTGTACACGGGTAGGCACTTTTGGAACCGAAAGTGCCGTAAGAAAACGTGGTGGCAGCAGGAATTTGCCGTATTTAAATGCGAAGCCACGGCAAATTCCGTTACTGGGCACGTTTGCGTGAACAGTAACACCAGAACAGGATCTCACTTTTCTCTTAGACAACCGTCTCAATATTCTTAACCACAAATCCCTCTTTTTCAACCGCTTCCTGCAGCTTCGCATCGTCCACGCCATTCTCATAGAACACGCGGGCAATGCCTCTGTCTACGTCCGCATCTGCACGGATGACGCCGTTCTGGGCGGTCAGGGCTTTTTCAACGGATTTCTTGCAGTTTGCACAGTGCATACCCTCGATCCGCATGATCTTGGACGGGGTACCCGCTGTAACCGCTTTCTTGGAAAGATCTTCGCCGCGCGCACCAGCATTCCCATCGCTGCCGCAGGAACCGCAGCTTCCACCGGAGCATCCGCAGCATCCGCCGCCTTTTCCCGTGTAATGACGGATCGCCGAACGTAATGCCAGCAAAAGCAAAATCGCTACTACAATTAAAATTCCAATATCAATCGGTCTCATACGTTATCGTCCTCTCTTCTCTGACTTTTCGATGAATGGCTTCGGAGTATCTTTTTTATTTTATCATACACACGGCAGATAAAATATCCTACAAAATAAACTACCAGAAAACCAATCACACCATAAAACATGGATCCGGATGAATCTCCCATCTATGCTTTCTCCTTTTCTTTTTTGAAATCGAATAAAACTGCCTCCAAACAGCAGACTTTCATTCTGCTATCCGAGGCAGCCTTATAAAGGATTGATTTTATCACTTATGATTACAGGCACCTGCCGATGCCCGGTCAGCGGAAACGCAAAACCACCGGCCGGACGGCAGAACCTGTTTTATTTTTCATTTAGAAACTAACTTATGAAGCTGCCTCTACAGAGCTTCTTGTGTAGCTCTTCTGATCCTTGTATGGATCCGGACGGAACAGCATGAAGAGCATGAATACCAAAAGGACTGCTGCCACGATAGTCCATACGTTGAATGCAACTGCGCCAAGTACCAGACCACCTAACTGATATACAATCAGGGATACAGCGTAAGCGAAGAGATTCTGATACAGGATAGCGAACCAGAACCATTTTCTGGACTGGAGCTGCTGTGCCATCGTTGCGATAGCTGCCAGACACGGAGAGTCAAGCAGGTTGAACAGCAGGAATGTAAAGGCTGCGATGGTTGTCGGGAACCATGTCTGGATAGCTGCTGCTACGACATCGGTCTCCTCAGACAGATCCTCGGATACATTCGCCAGAACACCCATGGTGGAAACGATAGCCTCTTTTGCTGTGAAACCAGTGATGGAAGCTGCAACTGGCTGCCACTCGCCGAAACCAAGCGGACGGAACAGGATTGCGATAGCACCACCCAGCATAGCCAGGATAGAATCTGCAGATTCTTCTACCAGACCAAATCCACCGTCTACAAATCCGAAGGAGGACAGGAACCACATAACAACGCAAGCCAGGAACAGGATTGTACCAGCCTTGATGATGAATCCCTTCAGACGCTCCCAAACATGAAGGAGAACGGTCTTAGCGGACGGAATGTGGTACGCCGGAAGCTCCATAACGAACGGAGCTGGTTTGCCGGAGAACGGTTTTGTCTTCTTTAACATGATAGCGGATACAAGAACCGCAGCGATACCTACAAAGTACATGATCGGAGCCATCATAGTAGCCAGATCCATGTCGCCGCTCATATAGCCAGCCATAACGCCGCCCATCAGAGCGATAACCGGCAGTTTCGCACCACACGGAACGAATGTAGCGGTCATGATGGTAAGACGTCTGTCGTTGTCCTGCTCGATGGTCTTGGACGCCATGATACCTGGAACACCGCAGCCAGAGGAAATCAGCAGCGGGATGAAGCTCTTACCGGACAGTCCGAAGTGACGGAATACACGGTCCATAACGAATGCGATACGTACCATGTAGCCACAATCTTCCAGAATGGAAAGGAACAGGAACAGGATAGCCATCTGCGGAACGAAACCAAGAACGGCGCCAACACCGCCGATGATACCATCCACTACAAGGCTTACAATCAGGTCGGAAGCGCCTGCTGCTGCCAGCGCATCGCCAGCCCAGCCCTGAATTGCACCAACAAATGTATCATTGGTCCAGTCTGTTACGAATGTACCCACGGTAGTAACGGATACATAGTAAACCGCCCACATAACAAGAACAAAGATCGGAATACCAAGTAAACGGTTGGTTACGATGCTATCGATCTTATCAGAAAGACTCATTTTCTGAGCCGGTTTCTTTACGGTCTCCTCGATAACCTTCTGAATGTATACATATCTCTGGTCAGTGATAACGGACTCAGCGTCATCATCAAACTCTTTCTCCAGTTCCTTGGTGTAACGGGAGAAACGGTTGTCTGCACTAAGGCCAAGCTGCTCTGCAACCTTGCTGTCATTCTCGAGAACTTTGATTGCATACCATCTCTTCTCTGCATCCGGAATGCTGGACGGAAGCTCTGCCTCGATTGCGCTTACTTTATCCTCTACGCTGCTCTCGAAAATAGCACTTACAGTGCCTGCTGCATGGCTCTTTGCAACTTTGATTGCCTCTGCAATGACTTCCTTCAGACCGGTTTTCTTCAGCGCGGAAGTCTCGATGATCGGGCAGCCAAGTTTCTTGGACAGTGCCTTTACATCAATGTTAATGCCGTTCTTCTTCAGAAGATCGCACATATTTAAAGCGATAACAACCGGAATACCTGTCTCGATCAGCTGTGTGGTCAGATACAGGTTACGCTCAATGTTGGTTGCATCGACTAAGTCTACGATGACATCCGGATTCTCTTTTAAGATAAAATCACGGGTTACAACTTCCTCCAGTGTATACGGAGAAAGGGAATAAACTCCTGGAAGGTCCGTTACATTTACTTCTTCTCCCGAAGCATCTTTTAATTTACCGGTTTTCTTCTCAACTGTAACACCCGGCCAGTTACCTACGTACTGGTTAGCACCCGTCAGTGCGTTAAACATGGTTGTTTTACCGCAGTTCGGGTTACCCGCCAAAGCAATATGAATTGCCATTTTTCATCCTCCTGCTTTTTTAATCAAACTTATTAAACTGTCTGAACATCTACGCACTCAGCATCGGCTTTACGAAGTGAAAGCTCATATCCACGAATCGTAACCTCTACCGGGTCGCCCAGCGGAGCTACTTTTCGAATAAAAATCTCGCTTCCCTTCGTGATGCCCATATCCATGATGCGGCGTTTGTATGCGCCTTCGCCATGAATCTTGACAACTTTGACGGTAGATCCAACCTGTGCATCTTTAAGCGTCATTCTCTGTTCCTCCTAACCATTCCAATTTTTTACTCGGGATTCCGTCTGCTTTTCTACCATACAACCTGCTCCGGAATATCCCCATTCCCTTGTCTTAGACCAGAATGTGTCTTGCCTGATCCTTATTTATAGCCACTCTGGACTCCTTTACGTGAATAATCACGTCTCCGTCCAGCTGGGTTATCAATTTTACTTCGGTTCCCTCGTTAAATCCCATGGATTTTAAATGAGAACGAACCTCTGTGTTTCCGCTGATCTTTTTGATCGTATAGGCGGTTCCTACGGTTGCCATCGAAATCGGCATTGCTCCCTGCATACGATTCTCCTTCCTCTGTTTTTCCACCTTCTGCCCGTCATGATGTCTCACTTGGCGGAAACGGCTGTTTTCATCTGCCGGTAATCTAATTGATTCGCGTACATTAATTTTCATTAGTGCCTGCTAACAGTTGTTAGAGAAAGCTAATTTTCATTAGATGAGACTAATTTTCATTAGTTTCTCCTAACCCATACATAAGGTTAGCACATGCTAACTTTATTGTCAAGTTTTTTTGCCTGACCTGGAAATAAAAAAAGGGCGTGTTTTACGCCCGAAAATTGTCAAAAATTCCCATAGGATAAAAGTCATCCCAGCCATTTTCCCACAAAATACAGCGTCAAAAGATGCGCCGGATAATAGACATAAAAGAAGGAACGAAATCTGCTCCGACCTCTGGAGCCGTCATATAACATGAAACAGACAGCCGTGAGCGCCAGTACCCAGAGGGGTTCCTGCCACGCGAACGCGCCGATGAGGACGGCGGCAATCATCTTCATAAACACCCCCGCCGTTTTCTCATGAAAAAGAATGTGCTTTGGCACGTTAGTGCCTGAATTTCCTATTACACAAAAATAAAATGCCAGCACCAGTCCCATCCCCCATGCGCCGCCGTCTGCTCCCGCCGCTTCTGTCAGCGTACAGAACACTGCCGTCAGCACCAGCTTCTCCCAGATATCGTTTCCATACCGCTCTAACAGCTCCATCGCAACCAGCGCCAGAAAAAAGGTCAGGCAGACATTCTGGTGCTGTGCATCCATCCACCGTCCGGAAAATGCCAGATCATACGGAATTTCCGACACAGCCGCCGCCAAAAGCAGCCTCCGTCCATAACATCTGCGATCCCGCGTGTGAAAAAAACCTTCTACTAATAAAAAGGCGAACAATGGAAACGCCAGATCCCCAAATGTCCGGAATCCCGGAACCGGTCTGCAGATCACCGCAATGTGGTCTGCCGTCATCGCCAGGAGTGCTAAATATTTAAGGGAGAACGTGCTGAGATGGAGGCGGGTTAAAACCGCTCTTTGCATTTTCTCTGATTTCTCATTCTGCTTTTCATTGATTCGGTCTTTTATCGCACTTTCCTCCCTTCATCCCCTGTCCGTTCTATCTCTATTCCATCAAATTATACTGAATATTACACTCTCTGTCCATCCGCACTTTTCCACTCTCTTTTTCTCCTTCTCCCCTATTTTCCCATTCTCATTTTCCACTCTTTCTACCCATTTTTTTCTTTAATTTTCTGTAACTGTTCAGTACCTTCACAGTCACGCGCAGTAAATGCGCAGACCTACTGAACAGTTACTATTTTCTCTAATAAAAAAATGCCATTTTTTCTTATAAATAAAGGGTTTTCGGCACTTTTCCGCGTCTTTTTTACATTAATTTTACATTTTATTTGACAAACGAAAAACCGTGTTATATTCTGTAAATGGTGCTGGTGCGAGATCCTGCTGAAAAAGCAAAAATCCCGCACCGCTCTTCATTTTAAATACTAAAAAATACACGGACAAAAGAGGTAGAATCTCATGGCAGGTTTAGATATTATTTGCATTGGCGCTATCAATTATGACTATATGTTTCACTGCACCGGGCTTGATCTGGTGGAGACATCCGCCGGTGGAGGCGACGAGAACTTAAGCAACCCGATTTCCGATGTGGAAAACGATATTCAGGAGCTGGCGATAAAAGGCAAGGAATACACAACCCAGATCGGCGGTTCTGCTTTCATCACCCTGAAAGTGGCAAAGCATATTCTCCCTAACCTGCAGGTCGCTTACGTCGGCGTGTGCGGCACGCCCAGTCCATTCGATCTGCGCTTCGGCAAGACAAATGACATTGACGCCGAGCTGGCGCACCTGGATAACCGTGACTGGCTGTTTACCACGCGCGAGCGCTTCGACGATCCATATTCCAAAGCGATTGCCAAATCGATTGTCCGCCTTTATAATCACACGCGCAATTGCATCAAGATCGCGCCGTGTGCCAACAACACTCTCTTAGACCGCATCCATGAACAGGAAGCCCGGACGGGAACCACACTGGCGGAGTACCTCGCGCAGGCCCGCTGGATCCACCTGTCATCCCTGTCTGATTTCGACCAATTCGAGGCAATCATGCAATCGGTCATCCAGGCAAAACATTTAAATCCTGCCATGAAAGTCAGCATGGATCCTGGTTTTGAGTATACATCGCTGCGCCGTGAGCGCTTACAGCCACTGATCGCATATGCCGATTATGTTTTCTTAAATAAATCCGAAAAGAAAAACCTCGGCTTCAATGCCCGCAGCGCCCGTCCGCTCTACGCGAACCTCTGTGAGTATTTTTCTGCGATCAACCCGGATCCCACCCGCACCCTCATTGTCAAGCACGATGACCGCCATGAGCTGATCCATTTTAAGGACGGCGTATGTCAGATCCGCACAGTCCGCCACAAAAAGCTCTACCAGTACCAGTTAAACAACGATACCGGCGCCGGTGATTCCTTTGCCGGCGGTTTCATCAGCGGTATGCTCGATGATCGGCTCAATTCGGATATCGCTGAGCCGATCCAGCTCGGTGTTCTGGCTGCCAAGGGACGGATGCGTAGTTTTGATTATGAGAACCCGTATCTGAATATACAGAAATTGACCGATGCTTTTTTCGAAGCTCTATAATATTTTTTTCAAGTGCTGTTAAATAGCGCAGCGTGAATTGCAGCCATCATTTCAGGAGAAAAGTACGTTACTTTTCTCCTGTTTATCCTTATATAATTATATATATAATGTCTGTACACATCAAAAAACTTCTTTCATATATTAATATCAATTTGATATTGATTTTGGAGATCCCATGATCCGCCTCAGCCTATGTATGATCGTCAAAAATGAAGAAGCCGTTTTGACGCGTGTTTTAGCATCTGCCATACAATTTGCGGATGAAATCCTCGTCGCCGACACCGGTTCCACCGATCGAACTGTAGAAATCGCCCGGCAATACACCAAACATATTTATCACTACCCGTGGAACGATGATTTCGCCGCCGCGCGCAATTTCATCTGTGAAAAGGTCACAACCGAATACTGGATGTGGCTCGACGCCGACGATGTCGTTCCCGCAGAATCAATTACAGCGATTTTAAAGTTGAAAGAAACTTTAAGCAAATCCCCGCAGCCCGACGTTGTCATGATGAAATACATCGCTGGATTCCAGCCGGACGGCACACCTGCATTTACCTACGATCGCGAACGGATTCTGCGAACGGACCGGCATTTTCGCTGGAAAGGACGCGTCCACGAAGCCATCGCGCCACGCGGCAGAATTCTCTATTCTCCTATTCAGATCGAACACCGGAAGCCTGCTTCCGCTCTCACCCATTCTGACCGGAACCTGAAAATCTATGAAACAATGCTTGCAGACGGCGAACTGCTCGATCCGCGCCATCAATACTACTACGCCCGCGAACTCATCGACCACAAACAATACGAAAAAGCCCGCCCGGTTCTGGAACATTTCCTAAACGAACCGGACGGGTGGTATGAAAATAAGGCGGACGCCTGTCTGCTTCTGGCGCGCTGCCATGAAATGCTCAGAAATACGGCTGCCAGCCAGCTTTCTCTGTTCCAGAGTTTTCTCTACGACCGCCCACGTGCTAAAACCTGCTGTGAGATCGGACGGTTGAAACTTTCCCTCGGAGAAATTTCCCAGGCTGTTTTCTGGTACCAGCTTGCCCTCAAAGACCGACCAGAATATCATCCAAATGCCTTTATCGAAGCCGATTACTATGATTTCATTCCTTTAATCCAGCTATGCGTCTGCTATGATCGGATGGGAAACTATGATAAGGCACTGTATTATCATAAGGAAACAAAAAAAATCCGCCCGGATTCTCCGGCGGTTTTGACAAATGAAGAATACTTTCAAACCATATCCTCAAACCATAAAACAAACGGATTACCTATCTTGTGACATTCGCTCCGACCTCTGCAGTGGTCTGAGCAGCGGACTGGGAGTCGTTCCATCCAGCGGCATCCACACTTTCTACATTCATTCTTACCGTCTTCCACACTTATAATATTCCACAGTTCCCAACCCTCAATTTCCCCGCCCCTTTCTGCTAATGCACATCTCTTTCATCGCACACATATACTACATCAGGATGGATGTCCTAAATCTGGAAAGGAGTTTTTTATGTTTCGTCATTCATGTAATTTTCCCTACTATTTTGATGATAGTGACTATGAAAATAACGGCTATGGGCGCTGCGGACGCGATCGCGGCTGTCCCGGTTCTTTTGAACCCTACAACTGCTGTCGTCCCGGTCCCATAGGACCACGCGGCTGCCCCGGACCGATCGGACCTGTCGGTCCCACTGGTGCTGCCGGACTCGATGGACTGGACGGCGCTACGGGTCCGGCTGGGCCGACTGGGCCGACCGGCGCTACCGGTCCTGCGGGTCCAGCTGGGCCGACCGGCACTACCGGGGCTGTTGGTCCGACTGGGCCGGCTGGCGCTGACGGGGCTGCGGGTCCGACTGGGCCGACCGGGGCTGACGGCGCTACCGGCCCAACTGGCGCTACAGGAGCTACCGGCGCTGCGGGTCCGACTGGCGCTACAGGTCCTACCGGCGCTGCAGGAGCTGTCGGCGCTACAGGAGCTACCGGCGCAACGGGTCCTACCGGCGCTACAGGTCCTACCGGTCCCGCCGCCACCGTTACCGCCGCTGCTCCCGTCGCAGATGCAACAAGTGCTGAAGATGTCGTTGAACGCTTCAATGAACTTCTTGCCAACCTGCGTGCCGCCGGACTTCTGGCAACCGACAATGCGTAAAAGGCTGAAATTCTGTGAAAAAGAATGTACCTTGACACATTCGGGCGTCTCGCGCGGTCGCTTGCGACATGTTTCTGCTTCGCGCGAGTACGCATCCTCGCGGAGCGTTTGTTGTTTCATAGAACGCAATTTCCTATGAAACAACAGAAAAACCCCGGAAACCTTACAGTTCCGGGGTATCTCTTACGTCTGGACACAATGCGCTTCCTGGAAGCGACTTTATAATATATATACGGTACATCTTCTTGCCTGCTGCGCATACAAGAAGCACCTTTGTTTAATTCATTGATTACTCGATGATAGTAGCAACTCTACCAGATCCTACTGTACGGCCGCCCTCACGGATAGCGAAACGAAGACCCTGCTCCATAGCTACCGGATGAATCAGCTCTACAGTCATCTCTACGTTGTCGCCCGGCATACACATCTCGGTACCAGCCGGTAACTCACAAACGCCTGTTACGTCAGTGGTTCTGAAGTAGAACTGCGGACGATAGTTGTTGAAGAACGGAGTATGACGACCACCCTCGTCTTTTGTCAGAACGTAAACCTGAGCAGTAAATTTCTTATGGCATTTTACAGAGCCCGGTTTAACCAGACACTGACCACGCTGGATGTCAGTTCTCTGAACACCACGAAGCAGAGCACCGATGTTATCACCAGCCTCAGCCTGATCAAGCAGCTTACGGAACATCTCGATACCAGTTACAACAGTCTTACGAGTCTCCTCGTGAATACCAACGATCTCAACCTCATCGTTCAGTTTCAGAGTACCACGCTCAACACGGCCGGTAGCAACAGTACCACGACCTGTGATGGTGAATACGTCCTCGATTGGCATCAGGAACGGCTTATCAGTAGCACGTACCGGATCCGGAATGTAGGAATCTACAGCGTCCATGAGCTCCATGATCTTGTCGCCCCACTCGCCGTTCGGATCTTCAAGAGCCTTCAGAGCAGAACCCTGGATGATCGGTGTGTCATCGCCCGGGAACTCGTACTCGTTCAGCAGGTCTCTGATCTCCATCTCAACCAGCTCAAGCAGCTCCGGATCGTCTACCATATCGCACTTGTTCATGAATACTACGATGTACGGTACGCCTACCTGACGGGAAAGCAGGATGTGCTCTCTTGTCTGAGCCATAACACCATCGGTAGCAGCTACAACCAGAATAGCGCCATCCATCTGAGCAGCACCAGTGATCATGTTCTTAACGTAGTCAGCATGTCCTGGGCAGTCAACGTGTGCGTAATGTCTCTTCTCTGTCTGATACTCAACGTGTGCAGTAGAGATAGTAATACCACGCTCTCTCTCTTCCGGAGCTTTATCGATATCCTCGAAGTTCTCAGCTGTGTTACCAGCTACTCTTGCAGCCAGAACTTTTGTGATAGCTGCTGTCAGGGTTGTTTTACCATGGTCTACGTGTCCGATAGTACCAATGTTACAATGCGGTTTAGTTCTTTCAAACTTTGCTTTTGCCATTTTAAGACGTCCTCCTTAATTTACACCCAATACGGGTATCTCAATTTATGTTAGGCTGACTCTAATTATATTCGATTAGAGCCGTTTTTTCAAGCCTAATATTGCTTTTCCGGGCAGTTATCTGCCCGGAAAAGGCAATATAGTTACATTTTTAATTATTTCTCAGCTTTTCCAGCAAGAACTTTCTCCTGAACGCTCTTCGGAACCTGCTCATATTTCTCAAAGAACATGGAGTAGTTACCACGTCCCTGAGTTCTGGAACGAAGGTCGGTAGAATAACCGAACATCTCTGCCAGCGGAACATAAGCCTTAACCAGCTTGCCGCCGCCGATGTCTTCCATACCCTCGATACGACCACGACGAGAATTGATATCACCGATGATATCACCCATATACTCTTCCGGCATGGTTACCTCAACCTTCATGATCGGCTCAAGCAGTACCGGGTTACCTTTACGCATAGCATCCTTGAATGCCATGGAACCTGCGATATGGAAAGCCATCTCAGAAGAGTCGACCTCATGGTAGGAACCATCGTATACGTCAGCGTGAACGCCGAGTACCGGGAATCCGCCGAGGATACCTGCCTTAGCAGCCTCTTCGATACCTTCGCCTACAGCCGGGATGTACTCTTTCGGGATAGCACCGCCGACAACGCTGGACTCAAACTTGAAGGTCTCTTCGCCGTTCGGATCCATCGGAGTGAAGTGTACCTTACAGTGACCGTACTGACCACGACCACCAGACTGTTTTGCATACTTGCTGTCTACATCTACAGCCTTTGTGAAGGTCTCTTTGTAAGCTACCTGCGGAGCACCTACGTTAGCTTCAACGTGGAACTCACGAAGCAGACGGTCTACGATAATCTCCAGATGGAGCTCGCCCATACCAGCGATGATTGTCTGACCAGTCTCTTTGTTTGTATAAGCACGGAAGGTCGGATCCTCCTCTGCCAGTTTTGCAAGAGCCTCGCCCATCTTGTCCTGACCAGCTTTGGTCTTCGGCTCGATAGCGATGTCGATAACCGGCTCCGGGAACTCCATGGACTCCAGGATTACCGGATGCTGCTCATCACAGATAGTATCACCTGTGGTGGAGAACTTGAATCCGATCGCTGCTGCGATATCACCGGAGTAAACCTTTTCCAGCTCGTGACGCTTGTTGGCATGCATCTGAAGGATACGTCCAACACGCTCTTTTTTGTCCTTTGTTGCATTCAGTACATATGAACCGGAGTTCATAACACCTGAGTACACACGGAAGTAAGCCAGCTTACCTACGAACGGGTCGGTCATGATCTTGAATACAAGAGCGGAGAACGGCTCTTCGTCGGAAGAATGTCTTACAGTCTCGTTGCCATCCAGGTCAACACCCTTGATCGGCGGGATGTCAAGCGGAGACGGCATGAACTCGATGATTGCATCCAGGAGCTTCTGAACACCCTTATTTCTGTATGCAGTACCACAGCATACCGGGATTGCCTGACACTCGCAGGTTGCTTTTCTTAATACTTTCTTTAACTCATCTACAGACGGCTCTTCACCCTCAAGGTAAGCCATCATCAGATCGTCGTCCAGCTCGCAGATCTTCTCTACCAGCTCGGTGTGGTAAAGCTCAGCGTCATCCTTCATATCCTCCGGGATATCAAGGATGCTAATGTCCTCACCCTTATCATCATTGTAGATGTATGCTTTCATCTCGAACAGGTCGATAATTCCCTTGAAATCATCTTCCTTGCCGATCGGAAGCTGTAAACAGATAGCATTCTTACCAAGTCTGGTCTTGATCTGCTCTACACAGCCATAGAAGTTTGCACCCAGGATATCCATCTTGTTGATGAATGCCATACGCGGTACATTGTAGGTATCAGCCTGACGCCATACGTTCTCAGACTGCGGCTCTACACCACCCTTAGCACAGAATACACCTACAGCACCGTCCAGTACACGCAGGGAACGCTCAACCTCAACCGTGAAGTCAACGTGTCCTGGAGTATCGATGATGTTGATACGATGCTCCAGAGCGCCTGGTTTCGGTTTGCAGTTTTCCTGCAGAGTCCAGTGACAGGTTGTCGCTGCAGAAGTGATGGTAATACCTCTCTCCTGCTCCTGAGCCATCCAGTCCATGGTAGCAGTACCTTCATGAGTATCACCGATCTTATAGTTAACACCAGTATAATACAGAATACGCTCAGTAGTGGTAGTCTTACCAGCATCGATATGAGCCATAATACCAATATTTCTGGTTCTCTCTAACGGATATTCTCTTCCAGCCAAAGCTTTTTCCTCCTATTAGAATCTGTAATGAGCAAATGCCTTGTTAGCCTCTGCCATCTTATGCATATCTTCTTTCTTCTTCACAGATGCACCAGTGTTGTTAGCTGCATCCAGAATCTCTTTTGCCAGTCTCTCTTCCTGAGTCTTCTCGCCTCTCTTACGGGAGTACAGAGTGATCCAGCGAAGTGCAAGAGCCTGTCTTCTTTCCGGCTTAACCTCGATCGGTACCTGATAGGTAGCACCACCGATACGTTTTGCCTTAACTTCCAGAACCGGCATGATGTTGTTCATTGCCTCTTCGAAAACCTCTACAGCTTCCTTACCGGATTCTGCAGCGACACGATCAAACGCGCCGTATACGATCTTCTGAGCAACGCCCTTTTTGCCGTCCAGCATGATGTTGTTGATTAATTTAGTAACAACCTTGTTGTTGTACAGCGGATCCGCTAATACGTCTCTTTTCTGAGTATGTCCTTTACGTGGCACGTTACTTCCCTCCTTAATATCTGCTCCGGCGGGGAGCCGCGGGAGCCATTCATTAGATCTTAGGTACTCGCATTGAACACTTAGCGAGGTTCCTCACGAGCTTAGTGTGAAAGCGCACCTGCGAAACGAGCGCGTCTTTCAGCGCGACATTGAGCATGGTGCTTCCTCTCTTCCTACTCGGCAGGTTCTCTCTAAGTTCAACCTGCGTCTCGTGCGCGGTTCTATGATTCCCTGCAACCTACAGGATCAATATCAAAGTCCGGCACATTCATTCTAAATCTAATAGAACTTCTACCTAATTAAAATTATTTCTTGTCTTTCGGTCTCTTAGCGCCGTATTTGGAACGCGCCTGTTTTCTGTTGGCTACGCCTGCAGTATCAAGAGTACCTCTGATGATGTGGTATCTGGTACCTGGTAAGTCTTTTACACGACCACCACGAATCAGAACAACGCTGTGCTCCTGTAAGTTGTGTCCCTCACCCGGGATGTAGCTTGTTACTTCGATACCGTTGGAAAGACGAACTCTGGCGATTTTTCTAAGAGCAGAGTTAGGCTTTTTAGGTGTTGCAGTCTTAACGGCTGTACACACGCCTCTCTTCTGCGGTGCAGAAACGTTGATAGCTTTCTTCTGTAAAGAGTTGTATCCCTTCTGCAGAGCCGGAGCTGTTGATTTCTTTTCAGATGTCTGTCTTCCCTTTCTTACTAACTGGTTAAATGTAGGCATCCTTTTCACCTCCTGTGATATTGTCTGTGGTTGCTTTTTTAAGCTTGTATTTCCGCGCAGAAATTCCTTGAATTTTGCACGCTTACTTATTATAGCTAGTTTGAGTTTCACTGTCAAGGTATAAAATGCAAATTTTTCCCGTAAAATAAAGGTTTTGTTACTGTTCACGCATACGTGCCCAGTAACGGAATTTGCCGTGGCTTCGCATTTAAATACGGCAAATTCCTGCTGCCACCACGTTTTCTTACGGCACTTTCGGTTCCAAAAGTGCCTACCTGTGAGCAGTAACAAGGGTTTTGTGCTGTAGCCAGGTACAGTGCAAAACCCTCTATTGTCTCGTCTGACTCTTTTTTGTCCGGAAAATATCTTAAATATCCCGGAACTTCATTTCCGCTACTCCTGCGGTCCCATGTACTCCGAATCACCAAAACCAAGAATCAGCATAAAAAGCGGATTCAGGAAAAATAAACCAATAGTAAATCCTATCCCGTAACCATAGGCACACGCCAGCTTATAGAGTGCCACCACATTCATGAGTGCTGTTCCCAGAAGCGCAAGCGAACCGATAACTCCCACGATTCCGCCGAAGGAATTTAAAATACCTCCGCCGACCGCCAGTCCCAGTGCCACCCAGAAATACTGTACATCCCAAGTCAGCCGGTACTGTACATAGCCATTGTAAATCGGAATGATGGATTTCCATCCTTCTTCCCCGGCTTTTGTAAAGATCTTCCAGTATGCAATTACCTGCAGAATATAAAAGATAAACGCAAATAATGCATATGCCATAATAAACGCCAGCAATCCCATATGCTTTCCTCCTTTCAGCTTTTACTGTCCGAAGAACGTATTCACGCCAGCCAGCAGTCCGTTCGCCAGCGTCTCAAGCGTCGCACCCGAATGATCGGACGCCTTATCTCCCAGTTCAATATCCACACTCGGAATCGTCGAATAGGAAGTCTGGGTCAAATCCATCTCCATGCTGCCTTTGGAATAAATCTTCACACCCGCGCTCTTTAAGCCGCTGATCAGCGACTCGCCCAGTTGGTTGTGCTGCTTCCAATGAGAGGCAACCGGCTCCATCGCACGGTAGGTTGCATTGCTTGGAACGCTCATGAAAAAAGCACCCTTGTTGCTGCTGGTTGAATCCCAGTGCAAGGCTATATGACAGTCCGCGTTGTTATTCGCAATGACCGTACGGGCTATATTATCCAGCTGTACATCATCTGATTCACGGATCATCAGTACATCATAGCCTGCATTCAGAAGTTTTGTCTTAAGCACCTTTGCCATAGCAAGTGTTACCTTGCTCTCTACTGTTCCATCTGCAAAGGTCATACCGCTGGAAACTGCCACTGCTGAGGTAGCACCGGCTCCGGTTGTGCCGCCGGTTACTTTCGCACTTCCATCCGGATGACACTGGGTCTTGACGCTTCCGCCACCGTTTGTTCCATGTCCGGCATTGACACAGACCACTTTATTTTTCTTGTTGGAAGCCGTCGAGCGGTACAGGGTCGCAGTTCCGCTGTTGATCTTTGAATGATTTGCGTATTTATAATTAGAAGAAAGTGCGATCGCCGTGCCGCCGGATGTCTGCGCTCCCGCTGCTGTCTGGCTGGTTGTCTGGACAGCACCTGCGGATGCCGGTTTTTTGCTTGTCACATAGGCGGATGAAACATAATACTTCTTTCCATCCAAAAGAATCATCGTCCACTGCCCGCTGGTTCCCACGCGCTCCAGCTTCTGACCGTAGGACAGATTGCCCGCGATATTATTGTCCTTGATCTGCGCCGATGTCCGGTAGCGCAGGGAAGACGTATTGACATACACCGAGTCACCTGCCAGCGCGATCTGCGACATACCGGCTGTCATCAGCAGAGCCGCCGCCAGTCCCAGTGCATGTTTTTTGAGCCGATTGTGTCTCTTCATCTATATAATCTCCTTCCAATGTCTCTATTTTTTAAATAATTGTTTCTGTTTTGAAAGTCTAAAATCGTTAAATTTGTTTTTTAAATTTATACAATTCAATCACATTACTTTGGATTTTAAACATTTCCTTTATAAGTATAACGGATTTTCCCCTTCGATTCAACCAATCCCGCGCTTCTATTTCTTACGGTTTTCTGTCTATGATATGGCAGGAACGAATGTGCCTTGGCACATTCGGGCGTCTCGCGCGGTCGCTTGCGACAACCTACAGCTTCGCGCGAGTGCGCATCATTGGCACAAAAAAAGACCGCCGCATCTCTGCGGCGATCTCCAAAAAACGATTCCGTTTTTCATTTTTAATTATTCTTCACTCAGCTCATCCTCGTTGAGTACAATCTTGTCTGCCTCGTCCAGTTCAGCCGGCTCGTTGAAGTCGTCCTCTGCCAGATCGATATCATCCTCTTCCTCAACATCTGTGTTCAGCTTGATGGAGCGGTAACGCTTCATACCGGTACCAGCCGGAATCAGCTTACCAATCAGAACGTTCTCCTTCAGACCAATCAGCTTATCTACCTTTCCGTTGATGGCAGCCTCGGTCAGAACCTTGGTTGTCTCCTGGAAGGATGCAGCGGATAAGAAGGAGTCGGTTGCCAGAGATGCCTTGGTGATACCCAGCATAACCTGACGTCCGATCGCCGGCTCTTTGCCCTCAGCTTCCAGCGCCTCGTTCATCTCGTTGAAATCGAGTACATCCATGGATACGCCCGGCAGTACGTCGGAATCTCCACTTTCCTCAATCTTAATCTTCTTTAACATCTGGTGTACGATCATCTCGATATGCTTATCGTTGATTTCTACACCCTGTAAGCGGTATACACGCTGTACTTCCTGGATCATGTAATCCTGTACGGCGCGGACGCCCTTGATCTTCAGAATATCGTGCGGGTTCACGCTACCTTCGGTCAGCTCGTCACCAGCCTCCAGAACCGCGCCGTCCTGAATCTTGATACGGGAGCCGTAAGGAATCAGGTATGTCTTGGAATTGCCCGTCTCATTATCCGTGATAATGATCTCACGTTTCTTCTTGGTATCTTTGATGGTTGCCACACCGCCGAACTCAGCGATGATAGCAAGTCCCTTCGGCTTACGTGCCTCGAAAAGCTCCTCGACACGCGGAAGACCCTGTGTGATATCGCCACCGGCAACGCCGCCCGAGTGGAACGTACGCATGGTCAGCTGTGTACCAGGCTCACCGATGGACTGTGCCGCGATGATGCCGACTGCCTCACCGACCTGGACCGGCTGACCGGTTGCCATGTTGGCACCGTAGCACTTCGCACACACACCGATATGGGATTTACAGGTCAGGACGGTACGGATCTTGATGGAATCTCTGCCCTGTTTCTTCAATGCTGCCATAACAGCCGCTGCACGCTTCGGCGTACACATATGATTCTTCTCGATCACCACTTCACCTGTATCCGGGTCTGTGATTGTCTCAGCGATGAAACGTCCTGTGATACGCTCCTGCAATGTCTCGATGGTTTCCTGACCATCCATGAATGCCTTGATCTCCATATACGGAATCTCCGGCTTATCCCAGCAGCAGTCCTCCTCGCGGACGATCAGATCCTGGGATACGTCTACCAGACGTCTGGTCAGGTAACCAGAGTCGGCAGTACGCAGAGCCGTATCGGACATACCTTTTCGAGCTCCGTGTGCGGAGATGAAGTACTCCAGTACGTCCAGACCCTCACGGAAGTTGGACTTGATAGGAAGTTCAATCGTATGACCGGTCGTATCTGCCATCAGTCCTCGCATACCAGCAAGCTGTTTAATCTGCTTATCCGATCCTCGCGCACCGGAGTCAGCCATCATGAAGATGTTGTTATATTTGTCAAGTCCTGTCAGCAGGTCGTGAGTCAGCTGATCATCGGTTGCCTTCCAGGTCTCGATAACTTCTTTGTAACGCTCTTCCTCTGTGATAAGACCACGGCGGAAGTTCTTTGCGATATGGTCAACCGTTGCCTGCGCGTCAGCAATCAGCTTCGGTTTGCTTGCCGGTACGGTCATATCGGAAATCGATACGGTCATGGCTGCACGTGTAGAGAACTTGTAGCCAATCGCCTTGATATCATCCAGGGTGATCGCTGTCTGGGTTGCACCATGGACATTGATAACCTTCTCCAGAATCTGCTTTAACTGCTTCTTGCCTACGTGGAAGTCAACTTCCAGTTTCAGCTCGTTCTCTTTCTGGGAACGGTCTACGAAGCCCAGATCCTGCGGGATGATCTCGTTGAAGATGAAACGTCCAACGGTAGACTCGATGATACCAGTCTTCGTTGTGCCATCCGGCATCGTGCGGGTTACTCTTACTTTGACACGGGAATGCAGGGTAACAACCTTGTTCTCGTATGCAAGAATCGCCTCGTTGATGCTCTTGAATGCCATGCCCTCGCCCTTGGCGCCCGGACGTTCCTGGGTCAGATAGTAAATACCAAGTACCATATCCTGGGAAGGAACGGCTACCGGACCACCATCGGACGGTTTTAACAGGTTGTTCGGGGAAAGCAGCAGGAAACGGCACTCTGCCTGTGCCTCCACGGAAAGCGGAAGATGTACCGCCATCTGGTCGCCATCGAAATCGGCGTTGAACGCGGTACAAACAAGCGGATGCAGCTTGATTGCCTTACCTTCTACCAGAATCGGCTCGAATGCCTGGATACCCAGACGATGCAGTGTAGGAGCACGGTTTAACATAACCGGATGCTCTTTGATTACATCCTCGAGAACGTCCCAAACCTCCGGCTGAAGGCGCTCTACCATCTTCTTTGCATTTTTAATGTTATGAGCGGTTCCGTTGGAAACCAGCTCTTTCATAACGAACGGTTTAAACAGCTCGATCGCCATCTCTTTCGGCAGACCGCACTGGTAAATCTTTAACTCCGGTCCTACGACGATAACGGAACGTCCAGAATAGTCAACTCGCTTACCCAGAAGGTTCTGACGGAAACGTCCCTGTTTACCCTTTAACATATCAGAAAGGGACTTGAGGGCACGGTTGCCAGGACCGGTAACTGGACGGCCACGGCGGCCATTATCAATTAATGCGTCAACTGCCTCCTGAAGCATACGTTTCTCGTTGCGCACGATGATATCCGGTGCGCCGAGCTCCAGAAGTCTTGCCAGACGGTTGTTACGGTTGATAATACGACGATACAGATCGTTTAAGTCGGAAGTTGCGAAACGTCCGCCATCCAACTGTACCATCGGACGGATATCCGGCGGGATAACCGGGACAACGGTCATGATCATCCACTCCGGTTTGTTGCCGGAATTTCTGAATGCCTCTACGACTTCCAGACGCTTGATGATGCGGGCACGCTTCTGTCCGGTTGCATCCTGTAACTGGTTTCTCAGATCCTCAGAATCCTTCTCCAGGTCGATCGCCTTTAAAAGCTCCTGAATCGCCTCGGCACCCATGCCGACACGGAAAGAACCGTAACCGTATTTCTCGATCTCGTCACGGTACTCCTTCTCAGACAGAACCTGCTTCATCTGCAGTCCGGTCTGTCCCGGATCCAGCACGATATAGGAAGCGAAGTACAGAACCTTCTCCAGAGTTCTCGGAGAAATGTCCAGAATCAGACCCATGCGGCTCGGAATTCCCTTGAAATACCAGATGTGGGAAACCGGAGCTGCAAGCTCGATATGACCCATGCGCTCACGGCGGACGCTGGCTTTTGTAACCTCAACGCCGCAGCGGTCACAGATAACACCTTTATATCTGATTTTTTTATATTTACCACAGTGGCACTCCCAGTCCTTGCTCGGTCCAAAGATTCTCTCACAGAACAGGCCGTCTTTCTCCGGCTTTAATGTTCTGTAGTTGATGGTCTCCGGCTTTTTAACCTCGCCGTGAGACCACTCCAGAATCTTTTCAGGGGATGCCAAACCGATCTTGATTGCGTCAAATGTCAATGGTTGATATGTTTCATTTGTCTCTGGCATGAGCGGTACTCCCTCCTATCGATTATTCTTCGTCGTCAGATCCATTATCATCGGAAACGTCTGCATAGTCATCGTCTGTATAGCCGTCTGCCTCTGCTGTATACTCATCATGCTCTACATCGGTCAGCTCACCATCTTTAAATTCCTGCTCCTGGTAACCGTAGTTGCCGAAGGACTCATTCTGAGAGTAACGCTTGCTGTCACCCTCGATGACGGAACGAAGATCGGTATCGCCTTCGTCGATGTTCTCCTTGAGCTCGATCTCGGAACCGTCTTCTGCCAGAACTCTGACATCCAGACCCAGGGACTGAAGCTCTTTTAAGAGTACCTTGAAGGACTCCGGAATACCCGGCTCCGGAATATTCTCGCCCTTGATGATTGCCTCGTATGTCTTCACACGACCTACCACATCATCGGACTTCACGGTCAGGATCTCCTGCAGCGTATAGGATGCGCCATACGCCTCCAGAGCCCAAACCTCCATCTCTCCGAAACGCTGGCCACCGAACTGAGCTTTACCACCCAGCGGCTGCTGTGTAACGAGGGAGTAAGGACCTGTGGAACGTGCATGAATCTTATCATCAACCAGATGATGCAGTTTCAGGTAATGCATGTGTCCGATTGTAACCGGGCTGTCGAAGTATTCGCCGGTACGTCCATCTCTCAGGCGGACTTTACCGTCACGTCCGATCGGAACGCCCTTCCAGAGTTTTCTGTGCTCCAGATGGGTACCCAGATACTCCATAACTTCCGGATCTACAATATCTTTATATTTTGCTTCGAACTCTTCCCAGGAGGTGTTGACATAGTCATTTGCCATCTCCAGAGTGTTCTGAATATCTTTCTCGTCTGCTCCGTCGAAAATCGGGGTGGATACATCAAAACCAAGTGCTTTGGCAGCAAGGCTTAAATGAATCTCCAGGACCTGTCCGATATTCATACGGGACGGTACGCCCAATGGGTTCAGTACGATGTCGAGCGGACGGCCATTCGGAAGGAACGGCATATCCTCAACCGGAAGTACACGGGAAACGACACCCTTGTTACCATGACGACCAGCCATCTTATCGCCGACGGAAATCTTTCTCTTCTGTGCAATGTAGATACGAACGGTCTTATTTACACCCGGAGCCAGCTCGTCGCCGTTCTCTCTTGTAAATACCTTCGCATCAATGATGATACCGTATGCACCATGCGGTACTTTCAGGGAAGTATCACGAACCTCTCTTGCCTTCTCACCGAAGATCGCACGTAACAGGCGCTCTTCTGCGGTCAGCTCGGTCTCTCCCTTCGGAGTAACCTTACCTACCAGGATATCACCGGCACGAACCTCTGCACCAATGCGGATGATACCGCGCTCGTCCAGATCTTTCAGTGCATCCTCGCCGACACCCGGAACATCTCTTGTGATCTCTTCCGGTCCCAGCTTGGTATCACGTGCTTCTGCCTCGTATTCCTCGATATGGACGGAGGTATATACATCCTCCTGAACCAGACGCTCAGACAGAAGAACGGCATCCTCATAGTTGTAGCCTTCCCAGGTCATGAAGCCGATCAGCGGGTTTTTGCCCAGACCGATCTCACCGTTGCAGGTGGACGGACCATCTGCGATAACCTCGCCAGCTTCGACATGGTCATTCTTGTATACAATCGGTTTCTGATTGTAGCAGTTGGACTGGTTACTTCTCTTGAATTTTGTCAGATGGTATACATCGCGGTTTCCATCGGAATCTCTCTTGATGATGATCTCGTTGGAAGCGGAGCGCTCAACCACACCGGCATTCTTTGCAACGACACACACACCGGAGTCAACAGCTGCCTTCGCGGAAATACCGGTATCGACAACGGCTCTCTCGGTGGTCAGAAGCGGTACCGCCTGACGCTGCATGTTCGATCCCATCAGAGCACGGTTCGCATCGTCGTTCTGCAGGAACGGAATCATGGAAGTAGCTACGGAGAATACCATCTTCGGGGATACGTCCATCAGGTCGATTTTCTTCTTCTGGAACTCGGAGGTCTCCTCACGGAATCGACCAGATACGTTATTGTGGACGAAGTGTCCTTCTTCGTCTAACTGCTCGTTTGCCTGTGCAACAACGAAGTTATCTTCCTCGTCTGCTGTCAGGTATACAACCTCATCCGTAACAACCGGGTTGGACGGATCGGTTTTATCTACTACACGGTACGGAGCTTCGATGAAACCGTACTCATTGACACGTGCGTAAGATGCCAGGGAGTTGATCAGACCGATGTTCGGTCCCTCAGGTGTCTCGATCGGGCACATACGGCCATAGTGTGTGTAGTGTACATCTCGTACCTCGAATCCGGCACGGTCTCTTGACAGACCGCCAGGACCCAGGGCGGAAAGACGTCTCTTATGGGTCAGCTCGGACAGCGGGTTGTTCTGATCCATGAACTGGGACAGCTGGGAACTTCCGAAGAACTCCTTGACTGCTGCTGTAACCGGCTTGATATTGATCAGGGACTGGGCAGAAACACCTTCCATGTCCTGTGTTGTCATACGCTCACGTACCACACGCTCCATACGGGACAGACCGATACGGTACTGGTTCTGAAGCAGCTCGCCGACCGCACGGATACGACGGTTGCCCAGATGGTCGATATCATCTGGATTGCCGATGCCGCCTTCCAGATGCATGTTGTAGTTGATGGAAGCGATGATATCTTCCTTCGTAATGTGCTTCGGAATCAGGTCATGGATATCTCTGCGGATAATCTCTTTTAATTCCTCATCAGAAGCGCCGGCATTTTCTTCCAGAATACCCTGGAGAACCGGATAGAATACTAACTCTGTGACGCCTACTTCTTCCGGATCGAAATTCACATAAGCGCCCAGATCTACCATCATGTTAGAAAGAACCTTGTGATTCTTCTTCTCACCCTGAATCCATACAAACGGAACGCCTGCGTTCTGGATGTCAGTAGCAAGTTCCTTGGTGACCTTGGTTCCCTGCTCCGCCAGAATCTCTCCGGTAGTTGTATCAACCACATCCTCAGCCAGAACGTGACCTACGATACGGTTCTTAAAGTGAAGCTTTTTATTGAATTTATAACGACCTACCTTTGCCAGATCGTAGCGGCGCGGATCGAAGAACATGCTGTTTAACAGGCTCTCTGCGCTGTCTACGGAAAGCGGCTCACCCGGACGAATCTTCTTATATAATTCCAGAAGACCATCCTGGTAGTTGTTGGACGGATCCTTCTCGAAGCTCTTCTCCAGTTTCAGCTCATCGCCGAACAGGTCAATGATCTCGGCGTTAGTACCGTAACCAAGAGCACGGATCAGAACAGTAACAGGAACTTTTCTGGTCCGGTCTACACGCACGTAGAAAATGTCGTTGGAATCTGTCTCATACTCCAGCCAGGCACCCCGGTTCGGGATAACGGTGCAGCTGTATAACTCTGTACCGATCTTATCGTGCGCGATTCCATAATAAATACCAGGGGAACGAACAAGCTGGCTGACGATAACTCGCTCCGCTCCGTTGATAACGAAGGAGCCGGTGTCGGTCATAAGTGGAAGATCACCCATGAAAATCTCATGTTCATTGATCTCATCTTTATCTTTATTGCAAAGTCTTACCTTTACCTTCAGAGGAGCTGCATAGGTCGCATCGCGCTCTTTGCACTCTTCGATCGTATATTTGATATCGTTTTTACACAGTGTAAAATCCACAAATTCCAGACTCAAGTGACCTGCGAAATCCGTGATCGGGGAGATATCAGCAAACACTTCTTTCAGTCCCTCATCCAGGAACCACTGATACGAGTTTTTCTGAATCTCAATCAAATTCGGCATTTCCAGAACTTCTTTTTGTCTTGAGAAGGTCATCCTTACACCTTTACCGGTTTTTACCGGACGCATCCTGCTTTTCTCCATTCGATGTTTCACCCCTGTTTTCTTTCTATCTCTATGGTTTGCATTTTTCCATCTCCGAACCAGCCTTGTTTCATGCTGACGGAGCTGCACTGTCATTTGGGCATACGAATACCCGGAAAACACAGTTTTCCACAATAGTGCATTCTCCATCTTAGCATGGGATTTGATGGGTGTCAAGTGGTTTTTTTGATAGATTTGGAATAAATTTGGAATGATTATGAAAAAGTTTTCTCAAGAAACGCCAGAATCCGGACAGACAACAGACGCCGCTCCCCAGATGATAGCGGCGTCCGATTTTTTATAGAAATTTTATGCAAATAAATTCGGTAAAAATGTAACGGTCTGTGGAATATAGGTAATCACCAAAAGGACAATCAGAAGGACTGCTAACATAGGGAGCAAATCCCGCATCTGGTCTTTCAGGCTTACCTTGGCAATCGATCCCGATACAAACAGGCACACGCCCAGCGGAGGCGTACACATACCAATTGTCAGGTTGACTGCCATGACCAGGCCAAAATGGATCAGGTCAATTCCCATTGCCTTAACAAGCGGCAGGAAGAGTGGGGTAAAGATAACCAGCGCGCTTGTCGTATCGATGAAGGTGCCTGCAATTAACAGAATCACATTGATGATCATCAACAATACATATTTGTTGCTGACCGTGCTGGACAGCAGGGCGCTGACGGTCTGCGGAACCTGTGCAACCGTGATAACCCAGGTAAACAGGCTCGCACAGGACACAACGATTAAAACCTGTCCCGTTGATTTTGCACAGTCCACAAAGAGGTCAAACATCTTGGACGGCTTTAACTCCCGGTAAACAAAACCGCCGATGATAATCGCATATGCACACGCGATAGCGCCGGACTCGGTTGCCGTAAAAATACCAGATAAGATACCTCCAATGATGATAATCGGCATAATCAGGGCAAGAAGGGCATCTTTTCCGGTACGGATTCTCTCCTCACGGCTCGCCTTTTTCTCACGTCCTACATAATGTCTCTTTTTTCCTACATAATAACTGTAAATCATCAGTCCGAGTCCCATGATAATGCCCGGGATAAATCCACCGATAAACAATTTACCAACGCTCACACCTGCCATCGTTCCGTATAGCAGAAGTGGAATACTCGGAGGAATGATCGGTCCAATCGAACCGCCGCAGGCGATTAACGGAGCCGAAAACGTATCTTCATAGTTTTTCTCACGCATGATCGGAATCATAATGCCACCGATCGCTGCGGTTGCCGCGATCGCAGAACCTGTGATCGCCGCAAAGAACATACACGCCAGAATACTTACCAGTGCCAGACCACTTGGAAAATGTCCGATCAGCGCATCGGCAAAATCGACGATTCTTCTGGAAATACCGCCCTGAACCATCAGACCTCCGGCAAGGATAAACAGCGGAATCGCAATCAGCGCCGTGCTGTCAGCACCGGTGAACATTCTCTGGATAACAACAATTAACGGGGTTCCTCCCTGGATAATTCCAGCCACCGATACCATTCCGAGTGAAAAGCAGATCGGAATTCCTATTAAAAACAAGACAAATAATAAGACAATATAAATCATACCTTTCCCTCCTAATCATTCTTTTTCAGCTGCTCTGCCATATTTTTAATCATATAGAACAGCATAATCGCTCCGGCACTTGGAATACTTGCATAGTAAACACTCATTGGAATCGGCAGATAGGAAGTCGTCTGCGTCCATCCAAACGCACAGAATTTAATTCCAAATACAATCATAAAAATGAAAAAGAGAGACAATACCAGGTCAATTCCCAGTTCCACCACCTTGCGGATTTTAACTGGAAACGACATCAGCAGAACATCCACGTTCAGGTGTTCCTTTTCCCGCACACACCACGCAGCGCCCCAGAATACCAGATAGGTAAATGCCAAACGCAGGATATCCGTACTCCACGGAAGCGGAGATTTTAAAACAAAGCGGCATAAAACCTGTAAAAAGGTAATGACAAATACCACAATCGCGCTGATTCCCATGACAGCTTTTGTAATCTTATCGACCAGACCAGACATTTCCCATCCCCCTATTCTTTCCCATGCGTATTTCTATACTCTTCAACCGCCTGTTTTACCTTTTCCGTCAATTCCGGCGGAACCAGTGCCGTTACAGCCGGTTCCTGATACAGGCTGGCCGTTGCATCCTGGAAGGACTGTAAATCTGGATCCTTGCATACCTTTACGCCGTTCGCTTCAATCGACGCAAGCATCTCTTCTTCCATGTCCGTTACTTCCTGACGCTGTGTATCTTTTGCGTATTCAGCCGCCTCATCAATCCAAGCACGATCTTCATCGGTCAGTTTATTATAAAAGTCAAGGTTCATGATCATGCTTTCCGGCGCATATGTGTGACCATCCAGAACCATATATTTCTGCACTTCATCAAACGCAGAACTGGAAATAGACGCGATCGGGTTTTCCTGACCATCTACGGTTCCCTGCTGAAGAGCAGTATAAAGCTCGTTAAATGCGATCGGCGTCGCAATAAATCCAAGGTGATCTGCCAATGAGAACCAGATCGGCGACTCCTGTACACGGATCGATAATCCCTTCATGTCGGATGCCTTGGTCACTTCTTTTTTATTATTCGTAAAATGACGGAAGCCTAACTCACAGAAACCCAGGTGTTTAAAGCCCTGTGCCTCAAACTTCGGTTCCAGTTCTTTCTGCAGCGTATTATCCAGGACATAGTATGCTTCCTGCTTATCTGCAAAGAGATACGGGATTGCCAGAACCTGCGTCTCCGGCACGAAGCTTGGAAGCGCGCCATCCGTTGTTACAATCGCAAGCTCTATCGAACCAATCTTGACGCCTTCCGCCATTTCGCGCTCACCGCCCAGCTGCGCGCTCGGGTAAATCGTCACTTCGAACCGATCACCTGCCAGTTCCTCCAGCTTTTCCTGAAATGCCGCTGCCGCCATCGTTGACTGGTGCTTCTCATTTCCAACTGTCGCTATTTTCAACTTGATATGTCCGCTGTCTGATGTACTGCCGCAGCCGGTCAACACCGTTGCTCCCAAGACAAGTACCGCGAACGTCCCTGCCCAACCTTTTTTCATTACCGTTCCTCCTCGCTGATGACATCCACTTCATACTCCGACGATAACTTCCGGTTCAACTTTTTATCTTCCATCTCATAGCGGAATTTACTGCCGAAACGGAATCCATCCTTGACCGGGACCGTTCCGGAAAAGATCACACAATTATCAATTCCGCCAACCCGCTCGTCCAGTTCTTTTAAGATGGTCTCCACTGGGAGAATATCTGCCAACGTTCCCTCCTGATATAAAACTTCCATTCCGTCCAATGTCTGCCAGGAATGAAGCTCTATCTCATCCCAGTGATCCTTGACATCCTCGTACTCCCAAACGGTATCGCAAATCGGCTTCGCACAAATCTGTTTCGCTTTAGGAACACTGGCTGCCTCAAGCTCCCGGTCTGTGTGGTCGCTTCCCAATCCGATGTAAATCGTCTTATCTTTAATGACAATCACATACTCGACTTCTCCACAGGTCTTTTCGCCCACAAACGCCAGTTTCTTTTCCTGTGTTAAAACGTAATTGCCACACTGGAAAATGGTCGGTATTTTCTTCGGTGCCGGAACGCCTAATTCCCGTTCCAGTTCTTTGATATGCTCCATCGTCTTTTCAATGTTTCTGCCTGCATATCCAATGGCAAACACCCTCTCATAATTCAGCTCCAGCGGCTTTTCTCCGTTCTTTCCCTGAACCGTAAAACACATTGTATCCATCCTGTTTCCTCCTTATTCCATTCCCTCTTTTATATCTTATATACTTCCGGCAGCCGATCCCGATAAACATTGATCGAATCTCTGACCCCATCGACTGCTCCAATCTCCATATCTGCCATCAGTATCTGTTCCGCTTCTCCGCCCAGCACCAAGCACTCTCCCATCGGTCCATAGACGGCAGAATGTCCGCCGCACTTTGTATTTCCAGCCGTTCCGACCGAATTAGTACAGCATAAAAAGCTCTGACTTTCAATTGCCCTCGCCCTGTTCAAGGTATCCCAGTGAAGAAGTCTCGTATCCGGCCACTGTGCTACCACAAACTGGACTTTTGAACCCGCAAGCATCTCGGAACGAATCAGTTCCGGGAACCGGATATCATAACAAATTACCAGACTGCACGGGATTCCATCCAATTCAAAATTGCAGATGTTTTTTCCATGTTCAAAATACTCATGTTCGCCGGACGGGCTGAACAGATGCACCTTGTCATATTCCATCACCACTTCGCCGTCCCGGTTAAAGACAGCGGCTGTATTATAAATCTTCTCATCCCGGCAATTTGCCACGGAACCGGCAATTATATTGACACGGTATTCTTTCGCCAATCTGGAAAACAGCTTTTTGGTCTGTTCCAAATTCACATCCGACACCTCTTTCAGATTTTCTCTCGGAAAAAAACCGGTGTTCCATGTCTCCGGAAGTGTGATCACATCCGGTTTCAGCTCTGCAGCCATCCGGACCAGCTTTTCTGCTTTTTCAAAATTTGCCTCCGGCTTCCCCAACTGCATATCCATCTGAATCATCGCAACTCTCATACCTGACCTCCATTTTACGGTATTTGGTATTCGGTATTTGGTATACCAACAATTAGAATAATAACACTCTCTTTTTTTATCGTCAATCTACTCTTTTCACAAAAACCGAAATCTCTTTTTGGATGATCTTCCAATTTTATCTGACATTTTGCTTCATTGCATGGTTCTGGTTGATATTTTTTTCTGTTTCCTCCATATGGATCTTCATCGCCCGAACTGCCGCTTCCACATTTTTCTGTTTCAAAGCGTCTAAAATTCCCTGGTGTTCATCGATCGTTGTCTGACGCCGTTTATCCGTTCCCCTCACTGCCTGCATTCCCATAAAGCGGAACATATCATAATAATTGCTCAGCAGTTTTAAAAGCTCACGGTTCTGGCTCATCTGGTAGATATAGGTATGAAATTCCCGATCCAGCTGAATAAATCTCGTAATATCATAATGTTCCAGGACTTCCTTCTGTTTCTTCTGAATCTCTTCCAGACATTTCAGATCTTTCTCTGTGACATTTTTCACAGCATCCTCGATCGCAGATAACTCCAGCGCGCTTCTGACACGAGTCAGCTCCCACATATAATGCGGGTCAAATTCACGCACCACCGTTCCCTTATAGGTTTCCATCTGCAGCCAGCCATCTCTGGCAAGCATCTGCATCCCCTCACGGATCGGCGTGCGGCTGATTCCGAGTTCTTCTGACAATTTTCTCTCATTCATCACGAACCCCGGGGGATAAACGCCCGTCATGATCCCCTTTTTTATTTCGTTATATACCTGGTATTTATACCCCAGCTGTTTTTCTACCATACTTCCCTCACATCCATCAACTTCAATGCTAATATATGTTATCATCCCTCATATATCAACTATCATATGCATATCACACAGTCACTCTAATTGTCAAGCTATTTGCAGGTTTTCTGACCCTGCCAGCACTTACACCAGCACTTACAGATTCAGCTTTTTCTTGCCATTTCCCCACTCCAATGCTATAATACATAGTAATTGCGCGGTTATTTTCGTGTTCCATGCGAAATGGGATTGGATTTTCGTCCCGCCGCTATCTACAACGGAGGTATATATATGTCATTTTGGAATGTACTGCTAGTTATTATCGTCATTCTGGCTATCCTTCTTGTCGTACTGTATATTCTGGGTTCCCGGATGCAGAAACGTCAGGCAGAGCAGCAGACTATGATCGACGCTTCGAAACAGACAGTTTCGATTCTGGCGATTGACAAAAAGAAACTGAAAATCGGAGATTCCGGTCTCCCGAAGATGGTTATTGACCAGACTCCATGGTATATGAAGTGGGCGAAGCTCCCGATCGTAAAGGCTAAGATCGGACCGAAGGTTGTGACCATGATCGCGGATGAGAAGGTATTCCTTCAGTTACCGCTCCGCACCGAGGCAAAGGTTGTCATCAGCGGTCTTTATATCACAGAGATCAAGAGCGTGCGCGGAGGCATCCCGCCGCTGCCGAAGAAGAAAAAATTCTTTGACCGTTTCAAGAAAAATACAGAAGAGGCAGCAAAGAAAGAAGCTTCCAAGTCCAAGAAAAATAAATAATGGATCTTAAAATCCCGGAAATGTAACTGATTACACGTTTCCGGGATTTTTGATTCACCGATTTTATTTCTTTGTTTCTATATTCTTTTATATTTACTGCTCTTTCAGGTTCAATTTCGCCGTCGCCTTCGATTTCACATCAATTTCAATATGGCTCTGGCTGGTCTGCTCATAGTTGAGTTCCAGCGTATAATCAATCTGGATTTTCAGATGATCCGGACCTTCATTGATCTTGATGCGGTCGGTCGTGACGCCCACGATCATCTGACCGTATGGAGTCACATAACAGCTGACATTCGGACGGTTCTCCTGAAAAATCATATGCGCCCGCGCATCGCCTCCCTTGATCATATCGACGCTGTCCGCATTGGCTTTGATGGTATTGCGGATGCTTCCTTCCTCGCCTTCCAGTATCTCATCATAGATGATATAATGCTTGCCATTTTTGAAATAATAGCTGCCTGCCGTGATAACCTCTAGGTTATTCGTCTCCCCGTCCGCAATATGGGCACCGCGCACGGATACAAGCACATCTTTCGTCATATTTTAATACTCCTCAATGTTAATCTGTTTCGTGTCTTTTACCTCTTTTGGCAGAATCGCCTTGGCAAAACGCGTGAAATTCTCCGCCCGGTCGCTGACAAAGAACTGATACTGGTCAAGAATCGGCTCCCCGGCAGCAGCGCGGCGGCTGTTTTCCTCCGAAAAACGTTCCAGATCCTCCGAACTGCGTGTCAGATCCATGTCCCGCAGCAGAGTTTTAAGTTCAATCGCCGTCTCATATGCCGGATTTACCAAAGTCACCTCGTCGCCCATCAGCCGATGCAACGTCGAACGCAGCAGCGGATAATGCGTACATCCCATAACCAGCGTATCAATGTATTTTTCTTTCAGCGAAGAAAGATACCGGGAGGCAATCTCGTCTGTTACCGAATCATGAAAGAGTCCTTCCTCCACCAGCGGCACAAAGAGCGGACACGGTTTTCCAATGACCTCAATATCCGGGCGCAGCTTCTGCATTTCTCTGGTATAAATACCGCTCCGGATGGTCGCCTCGGTTCCAATCACGCCAATCTTTCCATTATGGGTTGCCTCGGCAGCCGTGCGCGCGCCCGCGTAGATAACCCCGATGATCGGGATATCCAATTCCTGTTTGACCGTCTCCAGTGCACACGCCGAGGCCGTGTTGCAGGCAATCACGATCGCCTTGACTCCCTGTGTTTTCAGAAAACGGATGATCTGGCGGGAATAGCGCAGTACCGTCTCCTGCGATTTGCTTCCATATGGAACGCGCGCCGTATCTCCAAAGTATACGATGCGCTCCTGCGGCATCTGACGCATGATCTCACGGGCTACCGTCAGACCGCCGATGCCTGAATCAAAAACTCCGATCGGGGCATTTCTATCCATGTTTACCTTCCTTTCGGCAAAATTCTTATTGTCATGTTTCCATTTTTTCCCGGGCATCTGTGTATATCGAATCACAAAACGTCCAAAAGCAGATTCATTCACACTGTTTCAGGATTCTGAAACAGTTTTATTTATTTCTAGGCTTCGTAGCGTTTCAGTCCGTGTTCAATCAGCTTTGTCACCATCTCCGGCTTCGGGATTCCGGCCGCCTCAAAGAGCATCGGGTACATACTGATCGCGGTAAAGCCCGGCATGGTATTGATCTCATTGAAGATAACCTCGCCGTCCTTCGTCACAAAGAAATCGACACGCGACAGACCATAGCCATCTACCGCCTTGAAAATACGTCTCGCCGCCTGACGCACACGCTCGGTCGCATCGCCCGGAAGCTCTGGATTTACCACGGTTCTGGACTCTGCGTTGTAATATTTCGCATCAAAATCATAGAAATCGGCTGCTGCCAGAATCTCGCCAACACCGGAAGCGATGACCGGTTCTGTGCCATTTCCAAAGACCGCACATTCGATCTCACGGCCGACGATCGTCTCCTCAACCAGAATCTTGCGGTCATGGTGCGCCGCCTCCTTTAAGCCTGCAATCAGCTCTTCGCGATCCGACGCCTTGCTGACACCTCTGGAAGAACCTGCATTGGACGGCTTGATAAATACCGGATATGAGAACCGGTTCTCGATGCGTGCCACAACCTCATCCATCTTTTCAAGTTCTTTGCGGATGACCAGCTCATATGCCGCCTGGCGCACGCCTGTGTGGTCAACAATCTGTTTTGTATACACTTTATCCATCGAAACGCTGGACGCCAGCACACCGCATCCGACATACGGGATTTTTGCCAACTCAAAGATGCCCTGAATGGTGCCGTCCTCGCCCCAGAGTCCATGCAGAACCGGGAATACCACATCAATGCGGATCATTTCCGCCTTACCATCTTTCAGGACGATCACGGATTTCTCCGTTGCATCCGGGGAAAGGATCGCGGTCGTCGTGTTCTTTCTCCAGCTCTCATCCTCGATCTGCTCGACCGAGTCAACCAGCAGCCATTTTCCCTCTTCGGTAATTCCGATCAGGGTTACATCATAGCGCTCTGTATCTATATTTTTAATGACATTGATTGCCGACATACATGAAACAATATGTTCCGAAGACTGTCCGCCAAATACCACAAGTACACTCTTTTTCATAATATCCGCCTTTCTGCCGGGTGTGGGAAGCTTCACCACACGCCGGAATGCTATTCCAAAATATAGTTTAGATTATACCATAACTGTCAATACTTGCGACAAGAAGATTCGATTTCTTTCAGTAAAAGGAGAGCCATTATGATAAATCAAATGATTTCGTTCCATCCTGAAAATTGTCCGTCACCCAATTGTCCGTCACCCACATCCAGGATTCATCCACCTGTCACCAATAAATGCCGCCATTTTTCCACCGGTTCCTGTAAACCTTCCCATCTATACGGTGGAACACTCCCGCATCTCGCCTTATGTTCCATGCTCTTATTTCTGCTTTTCTGCCTGCCTCTTCTGACTTTTACCAGAAACCAGATTCAGCAGAAAGTCCTGGCGTACGCGGTCGCCCCGCCGATCCTACAGACTCATGTGATCGACAACTGGTGGGGTGTTCTCTATCCGCCGCCCGCCCTGTCCGGAGGTGTCATGCCGGAAGAAAACTCAAAAAATCAGAGCGCCGATTCCGTCTCTGACGCTCTGATTTTTGATAACGATATGAACTGGCTGTCGCAAAAGAAGCATATCATTTTTGATGTAAACAAGAAAGCTGCTGCTCTGATTTCCTCTAAAGCTGACCCGATGACTTGCTCCAATCACTCGGAACGTTCTGGAACAGCTTCAGATTCAAAAATAACCACCGAACCGACAGAATCTTCTTCGAACTCAAAAATAGCAGCCACGCACGCCGTTTCCGCTGACAGCAGTCTGCTGGATAAAGCTCATGCTTCCTCCGACAATTCGATTACTCTTCGGGTAACGTGTCGTTTTTTATCTTTCCTTCCCGGAGGCTCGGAGTGATGAAATTCTCATAGGAATAGTTCCACAGCGTCTCCGATCCCTTGGCGGTATTCTTATTTCTTCCAAGAATCTGGCTCAGGTGCACGCCGCGCGTCGCCCACGCCTTTCCATTGGAAGCATCATTGAGCATCGTCGGCTGGATGTTGTCCATCGTATGTGCAAACCGTGCTTCCGGCGTCTCCCCGGCTTCAAATTCATCCCAGAGAGAGCGCAGTTTTTCGCCCTGATCCGGCGGCAGCATTCCGAAAATGCGCTCTGCACCCTTTAATTCTCTCTCCCGCTGGGTTTTCTTCGCCTCCTCATCATAGGCATATGTGTCGCCGGCGTCGATCTCGACCAGATCGTGAATCAGAAGCATGGTAACCGTTTTCAGCACATCGATCGGCTCATTGGAATACTCCGCCAGAAGCACCGTCATGATCGCCATATGCCATGCATGCTCCGCGTCATTTTCCTTCCGCTCGCCGTCTGTCAGATACGTCTGGCGACCGATAAATTTCTCCTTGTCTATCTCCCGGATAAATGCAAACTGCTGCTCCAGACGTTCTTTCTGTTTCTGATTTATATCCATTGTTTCCGCCTCCCTGGTCTATTTCACCACATTTCTAGTTACTGTTCACGCATACGTGCCCAGTTACGGAAAAATGCCTCTTGCATTTATCCTCTCTTTACAGTCTCTTCCCTGCAAGAACCTCTTTATAATCCTTATAATTCTCCTCCAAAAGCCTCGGCGTATCCAGACCATACGGGCACATCGACTTGCAGTGTCCGCAATGCAGGCAGTCCTCTATCTTCTTCATCTTCGCCTGTCCCTCCGGGGAGAGGTATCTCGCTGACGGAGAACGGCGCAGAAGCAGGGACATACGCGCACAGTTGTTGATCTCGATTCCTGCCGAACACGGCATACAGTAGCCGCAGCCCCGGCAGAATTCACCTGCCAGCTCTTTCTGGTCTTTTTCAATAACAGCTTTCAGCTCGTCCGTCAGTTCCGGTGGATTGCCGATGTAGCTTAAAAATTCGTCCAGCTCGCTTTCCTTCTGTACACCCCAGATCGGCAGTACATTCTCAAACTGTGCCATATAGGCATAGATCGCAGCCGAATTGGTCAGCAGACCGCCCGACAGACCCTTCATTGCGATAAATCCCATTTCGTGCTCCGCACAGGCCTTCGCCAACGCGATCTCCCGCTCGGTGGAAAGATAATTAAATGGGAACTGCAGGGTATCGTAAAGCCCCGACTCGATCGCCTCCTCCGCAATGCTCATGCGGTGGTTCGTGATGCCGATGAAACGGATTTTCCCCTGCTCTTTTGCCTCGAGCATCGCCTCATAAAGACCGCTTCCGTCTCCCGGCTTCGGACAGACTGCCGGATTGTGGAACTGGTAAATGTCCACGTAGTCTGTTTTTAAATTATGTAAACTCGTCTCCAGATCCTTCCAGAAGCCTTCCGCCGTCGTTGCCGCTGTCTTGGTCGCAATATAGATATGCTCGCGCACGTCGCTCAGCGCATAGCCGATCTTCTCCTCACTGTCCGTATAAAAGCGCGCCGTATCAAAGAAACGGACACCCGCATCATACGCCTTGCGAAGCAGTACCTTCGCATCATCAAAAGAAATACGCTGGATTGGCAGCGCGCCAAATCCATTTTTATTGACGATAATATCCGTCTTTCCAAGGGTAACCGGCGTACCGGCTACCCTTTCTCTTTTATCCAGCATCTCTTTCAGCGCCTCGTCGCTGTCATCGATCCAGACATCCTCCTCATCGGCGTTGAGACCGAGATATTTTGCCAGTGTCCGCTCATCATCCGACCGGTTCCAGCGGGAAATGTAGCGATCGATTTCCTCAAATGGAATCTGACCGGACAGGTACAATTCTTTAAATGTCATACTTCCTTCCGCTCCTTTAAATTCTTCAGTACCGTAATTTCCTGGTTATCTATGTGTCCCCTGGCTACCGCCTTTGCCTCCGCCATATGGCGCAGACGCAGTGCTGCCAATATTTTTTCATGCTCTAACTGCAGAATCTGCCGTTTATCCTCGTCCTTGATGTATTCCAGACGGAACCGGTACATCTGCTCACGCAGGTTGTTCAAAATCTGCACCAGACGCTTGTTGCGGGTCGAATGGTAGATCACGTCATGGTATGCCTCATCCGTCTCCGCGATCTTCATCGCATCGCCCTGATCAATCGCCGCTTTAAATGCTTTCTGTGCTTCTTCCAATGCCTGCATATCTTCTTCCGTCATGCGCTGGCACGCCAGCTCAATCGCCAGTTCCTCCAGCGAACGGCGCACCTCCAGCACATCTTTCAGGCTTTTTTCCGAAATCCGCGCCACCTCCGCGCCGCGCCGTGGAATCATCAGAACAAGTCCTTCCAGCTCCAGCTTGCGGATCGCCTCACGGATCGGGGTGCGGCTGACGCCCAGCTTCTGTGCCAGCTGAATCTCCATCAGGCGCTCGCCCGGTGCCAGCTCTCCCTTTAAGATCGCCTGCCGGAGTGTGTTGAATACCACATCCCTGAGTGGGAGATATTCATTCATTTTAACCTCAAAATTGTTCCCCATCTGCATGCCCCTTCCTGTTGTAAAAACTAGTCAGGTATACCTGTTTCGCCAGATCCTGGCTGCTGCCATAGCGGAGTTCCTCATACGCCGCCTGGGCCGCCGCCTGATTCGTAAACAAGCCAAATACGGTTGGACCGCTCCCGCTCATCAGAGAGCCGTCCGCGCCCATCTCTATCATCTTATCTTTGAGTGTCTGAATCACCGGATTTTCCGGGATCGTCACCATTTCCAGCACGTTTCCAAGCTGTGAAACGACGCCGGAGAGGTCTTTTTTCTCGATCGCCGCCCGCATCGCATCAATATCCGGATGCGCCTCTGCACCCAGAGACGGCAGGTTTAAGCTCTCGTACACATGCTTCGTTGAAACGCTGACCGCCGGTTTGGCAATCAGCACGCGGCACTGCGGCATCGGCGGAAGCGGTGTCAGGATCTCCCCGATTCCCTCTGAAAGAGCCGTTCCCCGCATGATACAGTACGGCACATCCGCACCCAGACGGACGCCGCGCTCCATCAGCTCCTGTTTCGAAAGCCCCAGTCCGAACATCTTGTTGACACCAAACAGGACTGCGGCCGCATCGCTGCTGCCGCCTGCCATCCCAGCTGCCACCGGGATAAATTTCTTCATCTTGATCTCCACACCGTCGCGGATTCCAAACTCATCCATCAGAAGCTTTGCCGCGCGGTAACCTAAGTTATTTTCATTGTCCGGCAGATAATAAAGGTTCGTTGAAAGACGGATTCCCTCTTCCTCCGTCCGGTTCAGTTCGATCGCGTCGTACACGCGCACCGTCTGCATGATCATCCGCACTTCGTGGTAGCCGTCTTCTCTCCGGCGGACTACATCCAGACCGAGATTGATCTTTCCATATGCTTTCAGCTCCAGATGCCTGATCATCGGTCATTCCTCCCATCGTTCCCTTAGTGTAATCACACTAGATTGTATTTTTTCATTATTTTGTATACAAGCTATTATATCCTTTTTGCATACAAAATACAATAGAATCCTTGCAGGATGAAGGTACCTGAATGAATCCCATTTTTTCCGCCAATATCCGTGAAGCCGTGTTGGAACGCTTCGTGCGAAGCCGGATCTTATCCAGCTCCAACGTTTCAAACCCGTATTTCACAATCGCCCGGCAGGCTTCCAGCGCATAACCCTGACGGCGGAACGGTTCATAAATATGATATCCCAGTTCTCCGTCTGTCAGCCCCGCCTTTCCAACCAGCACCCCGTCCGCGCGGCGTTCCAGCGCCCACAAACCGCACTCGGCAAAGCGGTACTGGTGTTTCCTGTATTCCTCGCGTTTGTTCCAGTCGGAGAAAGTTCCGTCGGCATCCTCAGCGGATGCCGGTTCCAACGGATCGTCCCGGGAAAATTCACGAATGATGAGGCGGTCGGTTTCCGCGATGAACCACGGGAGAGCCAGATGGCGGCGGACGACGCGTTCCAGGAATGTTTCATCGGCGTCTTCAGGGTCTGTAATAAGGTAAAGGCAAAATGAATAGTCGGTCGGCTGTTTTTCCTCATTTTCCCTCCATAAGCCAACAATAGCTCTCCCGGCTGCTTTCGCAGCCTGAAGAGCTTCGTTTTCATCGGAGAGAATTACCGGGTATGTCTGTCCCGCAATGGTTACTTCTCGTTCGATTGTCATAGATTATCTTTCTTTTCCTTTTTCCGGCTCCGGGTACTCCTCGCCGAAGGTGTCAACGGTCATCTTTTTGATCTTCTGCTCTTTGAGCGGACGATCGCCCCAGTCGGTGCGGACACCGGCAATCTTGTCCACGATATCCAGACCTTCAACTACCTTCCCGAAGGATGCATACTGACCATCCAGATGCGGGGAAGTCTCATGCATGATGAAGAACTGGGAACCTGCGGAGTTCGGGTCCATCGCACGCGCCATAGAGAGAACGCCCTTGGTGTGCTTGAAATTGTTCGTAAAACCATTCTGGCTGAACTCACCCTTGATGGTATACCCTGGACCGCCCATACCGTTTCCATTCGGGCATCCGCCCTGAATCATAAAGCCCTTGATGACACGGTGGAAGATCAGACCATCATAAAAGCCCTTCTTGATCAGGCTGATAAAGTTGTTGACTGTGTTCGGCGCAATCTCTGGGTAAAGCTCTGCCTTCATGATATCGCCATTTTCCATCTCAATGGTAACAACTGGATTTTTCATGTATGTTTCCTCCTGAATTTTAAAAAATACCTCATTAAGTGGTCACATTATACCATAAGAATGTTCGAAAATCGACTGTTTTTCGTTCCATATTTGTCCATTTTCTTTACATTTCGTAAGTTTCTCCTCACAATTCGTTCACATTTATGGCTTAAGATGTATAGCACAATGTCGAAATGGACATTCTATGCGAAAAGATGAATGTTGCGCTCAGGAATCATCATCTGTCCTGCATCATACATCTGTGAGCAAACTAAGTCAAAAGAAAGGTTGGTAATGTACTATGAAAAAAACATATTTTGCTATCCTGGGCGCGGCTGCGATCCTCTCGCTCGCAACCGCCTGCTCTTCCAAAAACGTGAATGAACCGACTGCTAATGAATCGTCCCAGTCCGCCTCCTCCGAGTCCAGCTCGAATGGCATGGACGAAAGCAGCCCGATGGATGATTTAAAAGAAGACGCCAAAGACGCCGTTCTTCCATCCGAAGGAACTGCCGATGCAAAACAGTCCACAATGACTGGTACGATCAGCGACATCAAAGACTTTATGTTTACGATCACCGCCGACGGAACCGATTATGAATTCAGCTTCGAGCAGGATCAGAAACCGGACGGGCTTTCTGATGTAAAAGATGGGGATAAAGTTACCGTAACGTATACGGGAACCGTCAGTGAAGTGGATGCATTCAGCGGAACCGTTTTATCAGTTAAAAAAGCGGAATAAGGATTGTTGACACACTTTATACCCGTATTTTTTATGGCAGTCTTGACAGACGAAGCACGCAAAATATCTGCGCTTCCTGCCCAGGCTGCCATTTTCGATCCTCTGAACTTCAAGTCGAACGTCCGTGAGACTTGGCGCGTGATTCTGGTCAGCGAAGCTGACATATTCCTATCAGAATCACTGCGCATCCTCGCGGAGCGTTTATCTCAGTCGGAGACCCAACTCCCACTGAGACAAATTTGATATTACTCACCACCTGAAGAGGTGGGAGTCTTCTCGACTGAGATAAAACATACTTACCAGGATCATGGAATCCATGTTCCGCGTTCATATTTCGTTCACACTTCATTAAAAAACCTTTTACACAATTAACATGGTTTCTTCACGATTTTTCCCTATACTATAACCATAGCAACAAGCAATGCTTACAAATTTTTTTCATAATACCGAGCTGAGTTTATATCAGCTCTCCTCCCTTTTTCAATACCAAAAGACCTCTCACTGCTGGAGAGGTCTTTTGTTGTATCTGAATCCCTCAATTCTCTCACTGTTCCGGTCTTCGCACCTTCCTGCCAAGCACCACCAGCGCTGCAAGGTTTGGCACCGCCATCAGCCCATTGAAAATATCAGATACCGCCCAGACGGCTTCCATCCGGCTGACGCAGCCGAGAAAGACCGAAACAAGATAACCCCCGTGATACAAAATACATATTTTGTCGGCGCGCTTCTGTGGGACATCCCGCATCAGCCATCCAAGGGCCTGATCGCCGATGTAAAACCAGGCAAGGATCGTGGCAAAGGCAAACAGCACCATGCACGCCGCCGTCACCATGCCGCCTGCATTCCCAAAACGGGCTGCCAGAGCCGCCGCCACCGCGCCGCTGCCGCCCAGGGAACCAATCTTCCCGGTCAGATTGTGTGGAAATACACAGAGCAGTAAAAAAGCGGTCAGGCTGCACCCTATGATCGTATCGAAAAACACCTCGAAAATCGCCCACATTCCCTGTTTCTGCGCTTCCTGCCTCTGTCTTAGCCGCTCCTTTCCCTCACTCATCCCATGCAGCACCGCCAGACTCCCCAGGCCCGCCTCATTGGAAAACACACCGCGCGATACCCCGCTCCGGATCGCCGCTGCCATTCCGTACCCGGTCATCCCGCCCGAAATTCCTGAAAAATTCAAAATACTGCTTCCATCCGTCTGTCCTGCATTATCTGCCAGTCCAAATGCCCCGCCCACAATTTTCCCCAATACTTCCGGTATCTGATCGTAAAAGCTGAACACGGCGATTCCACCTGCCAGCAGATACAGCCCCGCCGATACCGGTACCAGCACCGAAGCCGTCCATCCGATGCGTTTTGCCCCACCAAAGAGCACCACGGCAGTCAAAACTGCCAGTATGATACCGGTTCCAAGCGGCGGCAGGGATGTTGCATAGCGCAGACTATCCGCCAGAGCCCCCGCCTGTACCATACATCCCATTCCAAGCGACGCCAGCACGCAAAACAGGGCATAGCATTTTCCAGCGAAACAGCTTCCAACCCCATTTTCCAGATAGACATAAGGTCCGCCCCCATACAAAATTCCCAGATAAACCTCCGTATATGCCAGCGCCATCCCCAGAAATGCCGCCGCCCACATCCAGAACACAGCACCCGGACCACCCATCGCCAACGCGGCTGCCACGCCCGTGATATTTCCCGTTCCGACCGTCGCCGCCAGCGCGGTGCAGGTCGTCAAAAGCTGTCCTTTCCCGCCGCTCCCAACCGTCTCTCCCCACCAGACTCTGATATGACGGATCGGAAATCCCCGCAGACGCACCATGCAGAGAACTCCAACCGCCAGAAACAGTCCCAGAAGCCACGGTCCCCACACCATTTTCTGTACGATTCTGAGCGCTTCCATCCGAGCACCTTTCTATATCTATTTTCACTCTATCAAACCAATCTTATGATTTACTATGATATTTTATTCTCCAAGCCGTGATATTGCCTTCCTAGAACTCTCTTTCCATCCACATTTTCTTACACTTTCTGTAAACATCCGCAAACCCCATGACAAACCAGACCGGCAGTGCTACAATAAGCATATCGGACAGGCGGACAAATTTCCAAATCTCTGTCCTTCTGGAAAGGATGAAAACAATATGCCAGGTTTTACCACGCACTATATATTCGGCATGAAAGCATACAACGATATGCCGTTCACACCCTTAAAACACACGATCGCCAAATACCGCTGGCTCTACCAGCTCGGTCTGCAGGGACCGGATATGTTTTTCTATAATATCCCGATCCTGCGCCACCGCGATTACCGCAACGTCGGTTCCTATATGCACGAACACAAGGTAAACGCCTTTTTTGAGTGCTGTCTGCGCCGTATTGGAACCATCCGCTCGCGCCAGCAGCAGGAGGAAGCCATCTCCTATCTGGCCGGATTTATGAACCATTACATTGCCGATTCGATCTGTCATCCTTACGTGTACGGGCGCATCGGCTATCCGGTGGATGCCCCGACCTCCATGCATCACGGGATGCACGCACATCTGGAAAATGAGCTCGACGCGATCCTGCTCTGGAAATATAAAAAAAAGAAGCCGTCCGAATTTAACCAGACCGCCACGATCTGTCTAAATGGACAGGAAATCCAGTTTATTTCCCATTTCCTGGCTTCCTGCATCAACGAAACCTATTATCCGATCACCTACCGCAACAACTTCCAGGTTACTCCGGCGATGGTGCACCGCTCCATCTGGGCGCTGCGCTTCGGCTGCCGGACACTCTCGGACAAGAACGGCAAGAAAAAATTCGGCATTGCACAGGTCGAATCCATCTTCGTCAACCACCCAGTTGCTTCCGCGAAAATGGTAACGGACTCCGTAACCGACTACCGGAGCAGCTGTAACCTAAACCACGAAGCATGGGGCAACCCGTGGGATCCGACCCGCGTCTCAACCGCCTCGTTTGTTGATCTCTTCCATGAAACATTGGACAAATGCAGCCGTGTCTATGCGCTTTTAAACAGCGCCGTCACAGATAACGTGCCGTTAGATAAACAGGATTTATCGCCGCTTCTGACGGAACTGGGGAATGAGTCTTATCACAGCGGACTACCGGTTGATTAAAAACACGTACTTCGGTTCCTGGTAAATAAAAGCTGTCATATGAGAAACACTCATCTGTTTCTCATATGACAGCTTTTGTGATCACTTTTCTCTTATTATACACAGAAAATATCCCGTGTCTGTGCAGACAACCTCTTATTCTGCGTTCTCTGTCTCTTCCTCCGCCTCAGTCGTATCGTACTCGCCTGCTGCTTCCTTCTCTTTCACCTTGGAAATCAGCTCTTTGGTATCCGGAAGTTTGAAATCCGCGCCAGCCTCATAGGAACCGCTGATAAACCATGCGTCCTCGTTATCCTGGTCGCTCTCCGGAACGATGCTGTAGGACAGTGCATACTGTTTCCACAGTCCGCCGTAGGAATCTTTATCGGACAGCTCAATTGAGAAGTCCTGGGTGTGGACAATGTCGTTGAATCCCTTGATTAAATCTTCCGCATAGGTTCCTATCTGATCATCCGGCAGATCATCTGCCACTACCCAGATCAGCATGATCTGTTTCTTGTTCGGCTCCATATAGAAATGGAAATCGCGGCCGTACTCGTAGGTACTTGTATCCTTGAACATGTCTTCCGCGTCCGTGCTGACCTGTGTCCAGTCGATCTCAACATTTTCCTGGGTCTCAAAATTCGGATCTCCGACTACCGTCTCAGAAGTCGGTTTTACAATCGTACTCTCCGTGCATCCGCTGAGCAGCGCCATACACGCAACCATCATTATCAGAAGTTTTTTCATCGTGTTCTTCTATCCCTTCATTCACTCATTCACAGCCGGAACCAGCCCGAACCGCATGGCTATTATATAATATCGCCTTTTGTTTTTGTAGTCATTTTAGAAAAATTCAAAAAATCTTCATACTTTCCAAAATTTCCCGTAAACAATCCATCTGGACCATTTTACCGCCATTTAGCGCATCCAGGTTGTCAATCCAAATCCTCAACCGTAAGCTCTGTGTCATCCTCCTGCACACCCTGCTGTGTTTTGGCATCCTCTGCCTCTTTCTGTGCAGGTTTTTCTTTCAGCGGCTTCTTTTCCGTGGAACCAGTTCTTACTTTTCCACTCTCTGCCAGCCGGGACGCGGCTGCATCTGCCGCCGGAACCTGTCCTGAACCAGATCGCACATCCATGTCAGACTCCGCCTGCTCTGTGCTCTCATCTGCCTCCGCTGTGCCAGGCGCCCTGTAGGACGCGCCCATCCGCTTTTCAAGCAGTTTTTCAAACTCTTCCCGCGAACAGCCGATCTCCTGCAGACGCTGTCTTCTCCGTTTTCTCCGGTCCTCCTGGCGTCTCTTTTCTTCCTGATGACGCTGGTAGAACAACCATACAAGCGCCGCACACGCCGCTGCCAGAAGCACACTGACGACCACAATCAGCACCGTTCTCACCGATACTTTCGGAAGTTTCGGCAGGGTCAGGTGGAACGAAGATTTCGCCTGCTTCGGTTTTCCGGACGCGCCTGTATTGGATGCTGCCGGATCCGATGCCGTATTTCCGTCATCCGGAGCCGTCTCCCCGTTTGCTGCCGCTTCTGCCGCCGATGCGCTGATCAGATACACCTGTCCGATCTTGCGGTCGTTGTATTTGTAAGAAAGCAGTGCCACCGCGCCCAGCGGTGCATCCTCCGGCAGATCCGTTACCACCGTCTTCTCCGCATCCGCAAACGAAGCATCCTTCGGGATCGTGATGACTGCCGACGTATCCATCGATAAATCGGACGGCTGATAGCTATTGTCTCCGATCTGCACCGGCTGATCGCCGCTTGTGTATGCCGTCTCATTTTCCGAAATATTTACATTTTCAAACCGTAGAAAGCCGAAATCCAGCAATGCAATCGTATCCTGATAATGGGTCGCCTGCGTACTCTTCATCGTGACCGCAATCTGGCGTCTGTCATCCTTGATCGCATAGGTAACAAGCGTCTGCCCCGCAACGGATGTGTAACCGGTCTTTCCGGCCACCGCATATGGATAATAGTTCGGACTCTCTGTGTCAGTCGTGATAAGAAGCTTGTGCTCCGGCTGGATGGTCACACCGTCCGGATTGTTCTTCGTCGCCGGTAATCGGTAGCTCTTATCCTTACTGATCGTTAAAAGCGTGTCATTTTTATACGCCGCCGATGCGATCAGCGCCATATCATACACCGAAGTGAGCTGTGTGTCGTCATTCAGACCGGACGGATTCGCAAAATGGCTGTTCTCACAGCCAAGCTCCGCCGTCTTCTCGTTCATCATCTTCACAAAACCGTCGCGGCTTCCGCCCACATGCTCCGCCAACGCATTCGCCGCCTGGTTGGAAGAACGCATCAGTAGCAGGTAGAGACAATCGCGCACCGAAAGCGTGTCGCCCTCCTCGATGGCGTTCTTGTTTCCGCTGCCATCTTCCACGTTGTAAACGGCATCGTGGGAAAATGTGATCGTATCATCCAGACTGCTGTTCTCAATGACTACGAGCGCCGTCAATATTTTCGTGATACTTGCCGGCGCTTTCTGCACATGGATGTTCTGCCCAAATAAAACCGCCCCGGAGTCCGCATCCATGACAATGCCTGCCTCCGACTCGATCCCCGTATCCGAGGGCCAGTCCGGCTTTGCAAATGCCGTCATCGGCATTCCGGCAGCCATCAGTGCCGTAATCATCAAACTTATCAGTAAACGTCTTAATCTCTTCATACGATTCCTTCCTGTCAGCTTTCCTTTTCCGGAAATCCTTTTGTATCATGAACGATATAAATTGGACGATCCTTCAATTCTGTAAACAGGATCGCGATATACTCCCCGATAATTCCCACAATCACAAACAGCATCGCGAACATAAAGCATAAAAGCACTACGATCGTCGCGTAACCATTGGGCGTTCCTTTGACCGCCCACTCATAAATCGTTTCCAGCATCACGAGCAGCCCCAGAAAGCCCACGATAATTCCCGAGTAAATGCCGAGCTTTAGCGGCAGATCCGAAAAGCAGAGAATCGTATTGATCGAAAATTTAAATAATTTCCGGATGCTGTACTTGCTCTCGCCCGCCACCCTGGCTCTCGCCTCATACTCGATGGTCGTCCGGTTAAATCCGATATTCTGCACATAGCCGCGCAGGAAACGCACTTTTTCCCGGTAATTGGTCTTTAACACCTGCGCCGCATTGGCAGTCAGCGCAAAGAAATCGGATGCGTTATTTTCCAGCTTCACATCTGAAATCTTGTTCAAAAATTTATAAAAAGCAGAAGACGTCAGGTTTTTGATGAATCCAGCCGATTTATTTTTCGTCCGAACCATGTTGATAACCTCATAGCCCTCTTCGAATTTTTCGATTATCTGCGCCACACATTCCGGCGGATGCTGCAGATCGGCATCCATACACACGATGCCCTCCCCGCTGCTGTGGTCCAGCCCCGCAAGCATCGCCGCCTCATGGCCAAAGTTACGGGAAAAGTTGATCACACGTACCCGCGGATCCGCTGCTGCCAGTTCTGCCAGAATCTGCCCCGAGGCGTCCGCACTTCCGTCGTTGACAAAAATCAGTTCGTAATTCCATGGCAGCGTCTCAAAAACCGGAGTTGCCTCCCGATAGAACTCATGCAGCGCCTTTTCCTCGTTGTAAACAGAAATCACGATCGAGATCGTCTTTGGTTTCTGTCCGTTCATATTTTCCATCCTGTTCTGCATGGTTGACTGTCTGGTTTCATTTTTCTTCTTGTCTTCCATGCTGTCTGTCCGTTTTTTCTTATCTTTCTTACTCATATTTCATCTTTCAATTAAGCATCCGGGTCATCCAAAATTTCGATCGCTATCGAAGAATGTGCCGGAACCCGTTTTTCCACCGGCGGCAGCGTCATATAGTCGCCGTAAATCCACTCCAGCACATGCTCATAGCCCACCGGCACCATCAGCTTTGTGTCCTCAAACGGCAGATCCACCGCGTGCTCGCACCATGCGCCCTCCAGCGTTACATAGAGATAATCCGGCTGGTAATTGCTGTAATACCAGTGTTTCGTCTTCTTTTTGTGATCCTTCGCCGCTGCAAGTCTCTGCAGCTTAAATAAAACCGGCATCGGGACAAGGTGTCCCACACCTGCCAGCACACCAACCCGCAGCTTATCCATCAGGCTGTATTTGCTGAAATCAATCTGATCACGGTGTGCGATCGCCATTCCATAAATGACCTTCTGAAGAAATTTTGCGCTCCACGCGCCCACCTTACTATCCGGCAGGCGGTCAAGGACGAACAGATCCACCCAGAGATGGTTTAATTTTCCCTCATAAAACTGCATCTGCTCATTGTCCTCATGGACGCGGCTGTTGTCATAGATGACGCGCGTTGTAAAATCATAAAACACCTTGCCACCCCGGATCTCCTCCGGGCGCAGCAAGGACATTCCCTCCGGCAGCTCCCGCGGCGCTACCTTCAAAAACATCTCATAATTGGCACGTGTAAATGCCAGATCGACATCATCATCCCACGGGATAAATCCCTCATGACGCACTGCGCCCAAAAGTGTCCCGGAATCCAGCATATAGGAAATCTTGTATTTCCGGCAGATCCGGTCTATCTCCTTCAAAAGGCGCAGATTCGCCCGGTGAACCTTCTCAAGCCCCGGATACGGCGGCAGTTTGACCGCCCTGCGGCTCTCTGATTTTTCCTCATTCATGATGGTTGTCCCCTCATTTTCTCCTGCAACTGCTCATTCTCTGTCACAGCTGCTCATTTTCACAGGCATTTTCTTACAGGCAGAGTATCTCCCCGCCTGTGAATTGCCGCGGTCCCCGTCCCTACTGACGGCATGCCTCACGAAGTGTCTTTGCCATATAATCAATCATTTCATCTGTCATGCCCGGATAAACGCCGACCCAGAAGGTATCGCGCATGATACGGTCGGTATTTTCCAGAGTTCCGGCTACGCGGTAGCCACAGTTTTCTTTCCGCATCTCATCAAAGCACGGATGCTTGATCAGGTTTCCGGCAAAGAGCATACGCGTCTGCACGCCCTTTTCCTCGACATATTTGACTACCTTGTTCCGATCCACGCCCTCTTGGCAGGTCAGAAGGAAACCAAACCAGCTCGGATCGGAATGCTCACAGGCAACCGGCAGGATATATGCGTCCTCGGTTCCGGCAAGTCCCGCTTTCAGACGGGCGAAATTGTGTTTTCTGCGCTCCACGAAGGATGGAAACTTTTCAAGCTGCGCGCAGCCGATCGACGCCTGCAGGTCGGTCGCCTTTAAATTATATCCAAAATGGGAGTATACATATTTATGGTCGTAGCCAAGCGGCAGCTCACCATACTGGCGGTCAAATCGGTGACCGCAGAGGTTATCGCAGCCGGACGGGCAGACGCAGTCGCGTCCCCAGTCGCGGAAGGAACGGATAACCTTGTTTAAAAGCGGATTGTCCGTGTACACGGCGCCGCCCTCGCCCATCGTCATGTGGTGTGGCGGATAAAAGCTGGACGTTCCGATATCTCCGATCGTACCGGTAAAATGCCACTCGCCGTTCAGCTCATAGCGGCTTCCGAGGGCATCACAGTTGTCCTCCACCAGCCACAGGTTATGGCGGTCACAGAATTCTTTTACCTTCTGTAAATCAAACGGATTTCCCAGTGTGTGGGCGATCATAACCGCTTTCGTCTTCTCTGAAAGCGCCGCCTCCAGCTTATCGGCGTCGATGTTGTATTGTGGAATCGTCACATCCACAAATACCGGAACTGCGCCATACTGGATCGCCGGGGTTACCGTCGTCGGGAAACCTGCCGCAACCGTGATAATCTCATCGCCGCGGCACACCCGGCGCTCTCCCAGCAATGGGGAAGTCAGCGCCATAAATGCGATCAGGTTCGCAGAGGAACCGGAGTTTACAAGGGAACAGTATTTGACGCCCAGGTAGTTCGCAAGCCCCGCCTCAAACTGATCGGTGTAACGTCCGGAGGTCAGCCAGAACTCCAGCGCACTGTCTACCAGATTGACCATCTCATGGTTATCGTAAACGCGGGACGCATACGGAATCCGCTGTCCCTCAGTAAATTCTTTTTTCTGATTATGATATTTATCACAATACTCTGCCACCAGATCGAGAATCTGCTGACGCGCAGCCTCTTTTCCGTCCGACAGGGTTACTTTTTCTTCTGACATGTTTCTCCTCCTGCTTTTGCTACCGTTCTCTGCCGCAGCTGTATCAGCTCTGCCTGCTGCCAGACACACCTTTCGTGCAGCCGCCTGCATCTATCTGTTTTTCTTCAAACCGAGCCGCATACGCCCGGATCTGCTCATCCGTCACCTCGCGCATATCCGCTCCGGCAAGCCACTTCTTCGACCATTCCACCGTCGCAGCCATCGCCTCTTCTACATGGAAGTGCGGCTTCCAGCCAAATACCTTTTTCACTTTGGAACAATCCAGTTTCAGAAAATTCGCCTCATGCGGACCTCCGTCATAGCGGTTGATCCAATGCATCCCGCCGCCCCATGTTTCACAGAACAGATCCGCCAGACGTCCTGTATTGACGCAGTCACAGTCATCCGGTCCGACGTTGTAGCAGCCCGCCAGCTCCGCATTTTCCCACTGCGCCTTTGCCACCGTCAGATACAAAAACAGCGGCTCTAACACATGCTGGAACGGGCGCGTCGAATGCGGATTCCGCACGATGATTGGCTCTTTCTTTTCCGCTGCGCGCACGCAGTCCGGCACGATCCGGTCCGCCGCAAAATCACCGCCGCCGATCACATTGCCAGCACGGCAGGTTGAGACGGCGCAGCGGCCGTCCGTGAAGAACGACTGCTTATAGCTGTGTGTCACCAGCTCCGAACAGGATTTGCTATTGGAATACGGATCATAACCGTCCAGCGGGTCATTTTCGCGGTAACCGTACTCCCATTCCTTATTTTCATAAACCTTGTCCGTCGTCACATTGACGAGAGAGCGGACGGATTCACACTGTCTGGCGCATTCCAGCACATGAACCGTACCCATGACATTCGCCGCATACGTGCCGACCGGATCCCGGTACGACTCGCGCACGATCGGCTGCGCTGCCAGATGGAGTACAATCTCTGGCTTCGTCTCATCAAACACCTGTTTTAAATGGGCGAAATCGCGCACATCCCCATCCACATGGTGAATCGTCTCCCCCAGATGCAGGATCTCAAACATCGACGGCTCGGTCGGCGCTTTCAGCGCATAGCCGGTCACCTCCGCCCCCGCCAGATGTAGGATGCGGACCAGCCAGCTTCCCTTAAAGCCTGTGTCACCGGTCACAAGAACCCGTTTTCCTTTATAAAAATCAAAAAGTTCCATGGTTTTCCTCTTTTTAATTATTTCGTGTTCGCCATAAATCTGCAAGCAGCTTTCTGGCTCACTTGCGCTCATTATATCATACTTTCTTACAGGATTTGTGTATATTCCCTGAATTTTCCCTTACAGTATATTATTGTTACTGTTCACGGGTAGGCACTTTTGGAACCGAAAGTGCCGTAAGAAAACGTGGTGGCAGCAGGAATTTGCCGTATTTAAATGCGAAGCCACGGCAAATTCCGTTACTGGGCACGTATGCGTGTACAGTAACATATTATTTCCACAGCTTCCAGGGCGCATTGCCTTCCTGCCACATCTGTTCCAGCTGCATCTTGTCACGCTGGGTATCCATACATTTCCAGAAACCGTCGTGGCGGTATACCATCAGCTGTCCGTCCTTGGCAAGCTGCTCCAACGGCGCTTTCTCAAAGACGGTATCATCGCCCTCGATATAGTCAAAGACGCCCGGTTCGAGTACCATGAAGCCGCCGTTGACGATCTTGCCGTCATCATCGTTCTTCTCACGGAACTCGCGGATGTGTCCGTCGCTGTCAACATCCATGACACCGAAACGCTGTCCAATGTTGACGCCGGTCAGGGTCGCGATCTTGCCGTGCTGCTTGTGGAATGCCACCAGCGCGTCCAGATCCACGTTGGAAACGCCGTCGCCGTAGGTCAGCATGAACGTCTCATCCCCAATGTAATCGCGGATACGTTTGATACGACCGCCCGTCATCGTGTGCAGTCCGGTATCGACCAGCGTCACGCGCCACGGCTCGGAATAGTTGTTATGCACCTGCATCTCGTTCTTCGCCAGATCGAAGGTCACATCCGACGTATGCAGGAAATAATCGGCAAAATACTCTTTTACTACATACTGTTTGTAGCCCAGACAGATCACAAAATCATTGAATCCATACTGGGAATAGTGCTTCATGATATGCCAGAGAATCGGCTGTTCTCCGATCTCGATCATTGGCTTTGGTTTTAAATGGCTTTCCTCGCTGATTCGTGTGCCGAATCCACCCGCTAATATTACAACTTTCATTGCACTTCTCCTTCCGTCCATCGTTTTTATCGAAATATGTTCAAATGGTTTTCTTCCAAAATTCTCATCGCATCCCGCACTGCATCCGGGTCGTTATGCAAGTAGGTTTCCAGATCCTCATCGCTCGCCGTCCGGTAATTCCGTCCCAGCTCCCTTGATACCTGTAAATATGCTTTCCGGTACGGCGCTGTCCGGATTTCTGCCCGGGTTGTCCATGCATTTCCAAAGACCGTCAGCACGGTAAATGCCAGCATACAGACCTTTAAAAGTGTGCGGGCTGCCCGTTTCTCCGGCACGCGTGTTTTCGCCTTATCTGCCTCTGTTTCCTGCGCCTTTTCCCGGCACATACTCCAGACGAGTGCAAACGTAAGCAGAATTCCTACAATTCCCATCTGATACTGTATCTCGTACCGCGAGGACATCCCGTACTCGTCCTTCAGGAAAATCCACCGCGCCGCCAGCACCAGCAGATGGTTACAGCCGCCGCTGAGAACCAGCAAAAGCGGAAAAATAGTCTTTTTATAAAGCTGAAACCGCACATTCAGATACAGTGCCAGCAGATACGAAACAAACACTGCCAGCCCCAGCAGATACACCAGATGCAGCCGGACAAACCAGGGGCTTCCTGCCTCCAGCTCCTGAATCTGCGCCACGCCGATCACCGACGATGCCACCGCTTTCAGCAGAAACCTCAGGAAAAAGAACGGCTGGGCGGCAAATTCCTGAGCGATTGAAACATCAGTCACTGCTCCACGGTGTACGTAAACTGCCTGTGAACTGCTCCAAAGATATAATACCATCGCAAGAACCGTTGTCAATGCCCCGATGCACCAGGTTCTCCGGCACTTTCGGCTCCAGGAGCGGCTGCTTGTTTCAGCACCCCCGCGCCGATCCGCCAGCCACAGTGCGCCGTATGCCAGCACCAGAATCACCGCATAGCCGCCGCTGTACGGTCCTGCCACCAGCACGACCAGCAGGATCGGCAGAATTGCCAGAAGCACCCGGTCAGACATATTCCGGCACCGGGTCGCCGCTGCATGGTCGAGGACTGCAAAATGGAATAAAAATCCGGAGATCGACAGAGTGCAGACCCAGCCGGTCCCGTTCGTCATCATTTCCCATTTATTCAGGCTGAAATATACAAACTGAATCAACAGGAAGGAAAGATAGCCGACCGAGCGGTTCCGCTCTGCGTAGAGCGCCAGCACCGCCGCGCCCGCACCCAGGCTCAAAACACCCAGAATCATGTCAAAATACGTATTATAGCCAAATAGTTTCACATTGATGATGCGCCCCAGATACGTGATCGGAACGCGCGTCAGGATATCCGGTACAAAGAATTTCGCCGGATTTGTCACATCCGGCAGATATGAATTGATCAGCCGGATATAATCCGAATACGCCACATTGTCTGAGGCATGAAATATATACCAGATATAAAATAAAATCCCCAAAATAACCGGAAGCCCTAAAAATACACGGCGTTTCATCCGTCTCTCCTCTTTAAAATGCTCAGCTGGTTCAAGTAAAGTTCAAATAACTGACGGTGTTTCTTCGTGATAACCTCCAGAATCACACCGCTGATCCACAGCAGGAACGAAATCACATAAAGCCCGGAACACGCGATCAGGGTCGGGAACTTCGGCACCATGCCGGTTGCCAGATAGCCGCTGAGCACCGGCGCAAAAAATGCCGTTGCAATCGCAAAACAAATGAGTCCCAGCCATCCAAAGAACGCAAATGGCTTGTAATCCCGGAAGAGTCTCGCGATCGTGCGTAGCACCTTAAATCCATCCGAAAATGTATTTAACTTTGACACACTTCCCTCCGGGCGGTCACGGTATCCAACCGGGATCTCCACCAGCTTAAAGTTCTTGTCCAGCGCATGGATGCTCATCTCCGTCTCAATCTCAAATCCGGTCGAAAGAATCGGGAAGCTCTTGACAAATTCATAGTTAAAGGCCCGCGCGCCTGTCATGATATCCTTGATATTGCTCTTGAAAATCAGGTTGATAAGTCCACGCACCAGACGATTTCCCGTATTGTGGAACGGACGCTTATTTTCGGTAAAATACGTCGAAGAAAGGCGGTCGCCGATGACCATATCCGCTTTTCCCTGTAAAATCTGGTCTGCCAGCTTTCTCGCGTCCTCCGCCGGGTAGGTGTCATCGCCGTCCGTCATGACATAGCACTCCGCGTCAATGTCGCGGAACATGCTGCGGATGACATTTCCCTTGCCCTGCTGGTATTCATAGCGCACAACCGCGCCTGCCTCCCTGGCAATCTCATCCGTGTGATCCGATGAATTATTGTCATATACATAGATCGTTGCCTCCGGCAATGCCTCGCGGTAGTCCTTGACCACCTTGGCAATCGTCTGGCCTTCATTATAACACGGAATTAATACCGCTATCTTGTCCATTTTTCTCCTCCCGTTTTCACTCTTCCACCGTTCCGGCGGACCATTCCGGATTAATCACAACAGCCCGTTTTGTCTCAGCTGTACTTACCAATTCCAATTTTATCTCTCTCTGAAGCCCTGTCAGATCAAGCTGTACTTCCATCGGTTCATATTCCTTCTGTCCCGCCTGGATCACAGCAGCCGTCCGGCTGTTTGTCCCATCCGAGGCGATGATTTCCACTTCAAATGGCTGCTTCAGCACCCAGTAGTCCGGATCACACAGAACCGCCCGGATAGTCGGATGATCGTCCCCGCTGGTATTCTCCCAGCGCCATTCTGGTACTTCTTTTTCCGTTTCCTGTGCATCCATGAAAATCTCCTGTGTGCGGTACCAGCAGTTTTCGCGTCCATGCGCCATCTCAAGCCCTGCCAGTGTAAAGGACTGGCTGCCCTGCAGGATTGTTTCCTGATACTCCATATCATGCACGTACCATCCCGCCTCATTCATCCATTCCAGATAGCTTTCCAACGTCTCAAGTCCCTGCGGGATCATGTCATAGACGCCCTCGCCTGCCTCCATCGCCGCCTCGATTTCATCGATATAGGCGTCTTTCTGCCCTGACAGCTCATTGACGATCGAATACCGGTTCCAGACCGGCACATCTTCGCCCGCAAGCCGCGCATAACTTCCCACATCCGACCAGGTCAGGAAAATGCGGTCAATCTTGGAACGTTCTTCCTGTGTAAACAGCTGATGATCGTGAAATACATAAGGCAGATTGCTGCGGATACTCTCTCGGCTTACCGCCCGCATCGCCCATTCCCCGCCGTTCCAGACGGATGTGTAAGCATCGTAAGCGCGCCCGGCGTAAACAACTATAAACATCATTGCAAATACAACGCCGCCTGTCAGACCGCGAGAAATGGAAGCCATTCCCCGCAGCACCAGGCATCCGCAAAGCATTCCGGCGAATAAGAGTCCGCCCATAAAATAGCGGCTGTGTCCCGTCGTTGCCGCCCAGAGAATAAAAGACGCGGCATACAGCAGAAATAAGGTTCCCGTCCTGCTGCTGACCCTCTTCCAAATCCAGCCGAGCCCGGCTCCCGCCGCTCCCAGATACATCAGCGCCAGATCCAGGTTGTATTTCGCCGGTATCTCACTCAGGCGGTAATCTGGATGCCGAATCATCGAATATGCCCACAAAAGAAACTCTTTTATGTTGCTGGGTCCCCATCTCGAATCCTTAAAGTCCGTTTCCCCAAAATACGGCGAATGAAACAGGCTGTTATAATAAGGATAAACCGGATTTTTCATCGCTATCCCATTGTAAATCAGGTACACGCTGACGGGAATCATCCCCGTCACCAGACACCCCAGAAACAGCTTCGGCGTCAGATACTTCCGGATTTTCCACAGATACAGAAGCACCAGCGGCACCAGATACACGATATTCGTCATCTTGAGACAGAACAGGATTCCGCCAAACAGGCAGAATAAAACCGCCTCGCGCTCCCGCTTCGCCTCATCCAGCCCGCGCAGAAGCAGAAATACCATTTCCAGAAGAAACGGCAGCGCCAGAAGCTCGACCATGTAACTGCCGCTCTCCTGAATCAACTCCAGGCGGCTGACAATCAGAAATGCCAGTACCGGCGCAAGATGCTTCGACCAGCTGCATTTTCTTTCCAGCCGGTCTGCCTCCATGCTCAGGAACACCGTTACCTGCCGATAAATCACAAGCATCGCCAGTGCGTTTAACAATGTCCCCATCCGAAGCCCTAAAAGCGCCCGGAATGGATAAAACATCCGGTCGCCCAGCCGGAAACCGAACATCTGGAACCGCCCCGGTATCACATGATAATGAAGGTTGTCCACAAATCCGGGAATCTGCGACAGCAGGTGATAGTTCTGCGTGTCATAGCTCTGATCCGGGGCAAATCCCTTGACCGAAAAGAACGCCAGGATGAACAAGCTTCCCACTATAAAAAGCGGACTCACTCCCGCATGGTCCCATTCAAATCTTCCGATTGCCACCATGACAGCGCCACATAAAACGAGCGCTGCCGCCCGCGACAAAACCGTTCCCTGTGGTACATGTAAAAGCCATGCCAGAAGATCCAGCACTTCCAGCCACCAGATAAAAAGCGTATAGGCAAGCAGCACTGCAAAGCTGCGGGTACTGACTCTCCATTTCGCCGTTTTGTCTGCCGGCCTGTTTCCAAATAACATACTTTTCCCTTGTAATCATCCAGTTTTCTTCATGAACCTGCTGAATCATTACTTCCTTTCCATGAAACAAAATATATCTTAAAAGAAATATTCTTCCAGCATCAGGCACAGTGCATGGTACACCGGAAGATGCAGCTCCTGAATCTTAAATGTCTCCTGCTCCGGCACGACAATCGCAGTGTCGCTGTACCCACGGATCCGCCCGCCGTCGCGTCCCAGAAGCCCGATAACCTTAAGCCCCTTTGCCTTTGCCGTCACGGCTGCATACAGGACATTTTTTGAATTGCCCGAGGTTGAGATTCCGAGGAACACATCCCCCTCTTTTCCATATCCAAGCACCTGTTCCGCATAAGTCATGCTGCCGTCCACATCATTCATAAATGCGGTGGTCAGTCCTGCATGACCAGTCAGCGCGATCGCCGGAAGTCCCTGCTGCAGCTTTTCGGAAAGTTCCGCTCCCATCTGCGGATCCACCGTTTTCAGTGCCTTTTCTATCTCTTCCGAAACTGGGCGTTTCTTCACAAACCCCTTCATCAGCTCGCCCACGATGTGCTCCGAATCCGCACAGCTTCCGCCATTTCCGGCAATCAGAAGTTTTCCGCCGCGCTCATAGCACTCTTTCAGCGTCTCATACGCAGTGCGAATATCCGCTTTCACCGGTGCAAGAACCGGATAGCGGCTGATCAGCTCGTCTAGGTACTCGTATTCCTTCATGATTTCTATTTCCTCCTGTCAGTTTTTTCGATGTCTATTAAGCTTCTGCATCATAAAATAAATACTCCCGCTCAAACAGTTCCAGATTGTTCTGCGCTTCTTCCTCCGGCACCGCTGTGTCGGATACCCGCGCAAGCATATTTCCATTTTCAAAAAACAGATCGGTCAGGCTGCCTCTGCGGATCAGCTCCCGCAGAAGATCCAGACTCCACTCCCAGCTTCCCGGTCCCAGATAGCCTGCTTCCGCGTAGACATAATCTGTCTTCGCATACGCCATATAGGTTTCAAACGCCTCCGGCGAGTTGACGAGTTCGACGTTGCCCCACGGCGATGTAATATCCTTATACGACTCCACATTGCACGGGAACTGCAAACAGTACGGATGCGTTCCAAATGCGATCACCCGGTTTTCCGGATCCTGCGACACTTCCTGCCAGATCAGCGTGTTTCCCTTTTCCTCTATCCGCGCCTGTTCCTGCGCCCGGTGATTGACACGCCCTTTATTCAGAAGATGCATCTCCGAAAATCCAGCCGTCCACGCCCAGCTGCTGATCGCCGTGACAATCAGATTTAATACCAGCAACGGCGCCAGGCACTTCGACGCGAGCGGATAAAAGCCGATTTTCTTAAAATACACCATCGCCCGGCATGCCCCCAGAATCAGCATAGAATACAGAAGCATGAAATAATTTCCGTCGATCTGGTAAAGCATCGACAGGCTGATCAGGCTGACGATCACAAATGGGAAGAAAATCACCAATGCCGCGTTCCAGATATGGGATTGCTCCTCTCCCTTTTTGGAGAAAATCCCATAAAGCACCAGCATCACAATCAGCACCGCCATCAGCGAGGTTCCCCACGCCAGAATTACATGCCCCATATCTTCACCCTGCGGCTGCATCAGCATCTGCCAGATGCGCCGCGCCAGCACATGAAGCGTTGATTCCTCCTGATAATTCTGCGGCAGCTCCGAGGTAGCAAATGGGTATTTCATTTTAAAACCAAACAATGCAAAAATCGAAGTAAACACCGAAGTGACCGGCATTCCCGTGATCTTCATCGTCCGCGCCCAGATACCAACCAATGCCCCAAACGGCAGGCATAAGGAGCCAATCAGGCGGACCAGATGGTGAAACAGGTCAGCCGCCGCCCCGCGCTCATGAAACCAGAACCACAGAAGGTACAGCCCCATCATGCCAAATACGGCAGTGGAAAAGACCAGGGAGGTCGGCTTCATCGTGAGGGACAGGAAATAGGAACCGGCTGCCCCGGAGAGGAATATCCAATGATTTTCATACACATGAATATACTGAAAGAAACATCCCAGCATAATAAGCTGCAGCAGCCACGTAATCAAATCCGCCTTGGCTGTGAGCGCCATATTCATGATGCCCGGCACCGAAACCGTCAAAACAGCTGCCATAATTCCCGGCAAGACGCTGTGATACGTTAGTTTCTTCTCTGTTCCCGCCTCCCGGCTCTCTGTCTCCTGCTTTCGATTGCCCGTCAGAAGCACCGCATTCCAGACCATCGCCCCAATTCCCAGAACTGCCAGCCAGAGGTTAAAGAACGTCAGGTAGCTGTGACTCGCCAGATCGCAGAGCGGCAGAGTCAGTACCTCAAAGCCCTTCGAATACACATAGACCATGCCGACCAGCCCCGGATTCTCATACAGCCCGGTTCCGCCTGCCACAATGTACTGGGAACGCACACCATACCAGAGTGTATCAAAGTCGAGTGCGATATTCAGGCGTCCCACCTGAATCAGGAACATCAGGACACACCAGCCAGCCGCCAGCGTCCATGCCCGGCGCACCCGGCGCGGTATTTCCCTCGATCCCCCGCTGCCAGCCGGTTTGTTACTGTTCACGCATACGTGCCCAGTAACGGAATTTGCCGTGGCTTCGCATTTAAATACGGCAAATTCCTGCTGCCACCACGTTTTCTTACGGCACTTTCGGTTCCAAAAGTGCCTACCTGTGAACAGTAACGCCTGTTTCTCTGCCTCAATCACCTGAACCGACACCTTGTCCCTGCCATCCAGCATCCAGGAAAGCGTCTGCCATCCCATGATGCACTGGCAGGAAATCGAGGAAAAATCAAAGCCCAGCGCCGCCACACCCAGAGCATAGACGCTCAGGCGCATCCAGGCGATTTTTCCAACGCCAAGGGCAGAAAGGAGGCAATACACAACGATTGCAAAGGAGGCGCCAAAAAGGAAGTCCATATAAAAAGAAAAATAAGACCGCTCCCAGACCGTTCCCCTGAAAAACACCCGTTTTCTCAAAAACCGCCCGATCGCCAACAGGCTAATCAGATACACCGCCGACACCACCATCGGCAGAAATACCACATGAATCCAGGAAAACACCAGCACAACCGCCGTCAGCCAGTACATCCGGCTGCGTCCGCGCTTCAAAAGCGCCAGCCCCCCAAAGATCAAGACTGCCAGAATCGCAATCTCCACATACATCCATTTCGATTCCGTGAAATGAATGTAATCTGCAAAAAAACCATTTCCCGTAAACAGCGTTTTCACCGGAATCAGAACCGCCGCCACACAGAACAGCACCAGAAAAAGACCAGCCATGCGCACGGCTGCGTCTGGTCGTCCGTTTTGTCTCTGATTCTGCATGTCAATGGTTCCTCTCTTTCTAGTTTATGTACTCCCGGAATCTTTTTGTGAGCCGCATTCTATATACGCCCGCCTAAAATCCCGCGCACCGCATCCAGTAGCGTCTCCGCATACGCATCATAACCGCCCGCCGGGCAGCTTCCGTCCTCTTTTATAAGTCCAGCCGCCCTATCTTCCGCGTGTTCTTTTGCCCCATAGCCGGTTCCGACAAGAACTCCGGTCACGCCAAAGTTTTTTCCTGCCTGCGCGTCGATGCGCTTGTCCCCGATCATATAGGAATGCATCTTATCAATGCCCTCCGTCAGATCCCGCTCTGCCATCTCAAACATTCCCGTCTCCGGCTTACGGCAATGGCATTTTTTCTTATAAATCCCGATCCCATGCTCCGGGTGGTGCGGGCAATAGTAGAACGCATCTACGTGTGCTCCGTCACGCCCCAGCACCTCATTCATATAATCATGAAGGATTTTTACATCCGCCTCGGTATAATAGCCTCTCGCCACGCCCGCCTGGTTGGTGATGACGATCACCTTATATCCAGCCTTGTTCAGAAGACGGATCGCCTCTGCGGTGCCGTCAATCAGCTTCAAATCCTCTTTTCGGTGAAGATAATTGACCTCCACGTTCATCGTACCGTCACGGTCAAGGAATACTACTTTACAGTTATCTTTACACATGGAATGTATACTCCTTATCCGGCATCTGCACCTGAATATCGCGGTAGTCCCAGCGATCCTCATCGCAGATCCAGCTCTGTGCGCCGCGCAGTTCGAAATTCCAATCCATCAGCTGTCCGCCTGCCGCTTCCAGACGGTGCGCCACCTGATGTCTGACGTTGTATGGGCAGTACACAAGAAGGAATCCGCCGCCGCCAGCACCTAAAAGCTTTCCGCCGAGAGCGCCCGCTTTTTTCGCCTCGTCATAGAGCATATCAATCTGCGGATTTGTGATCTTGCTGCTCATCCGCTTCTTGCTCTCCCAGCCGTAATCCAGGAGGCGGCCGAAATTGTGGAGATTTCCCTTTAAAAGCTCGTCCTTCATCGCATAGGAAAGCGCCTTTACCTCGCACATCGCCTGAAATGCATCCGGTTTCTTATAGTTGCTTACCTGATCCTTGATAATATTCGCAGATACATGGATATTGCCCGTGTAGCATAACAACAGGTTATACTGCAGCTCATTGATAATATCGCGGCGGATGCGGAGCGGGTTTACCACGACGTTATTACGTCCGTGAAATTCGATAAAGTTAAAGCCGCCGAAGGTCGCCGCATACTGATCCTGATAACCGCCTGAAATCCCCAGATCGATCCGCTCCACGCCGTAAGCCAGATCCGCCATCGCATAATTATCCAGCGTAATTCCTTTCCAGCGCGCCATCGCGGTCAGAAGACTTACCATGACGGTCGAGGAGGTTCCAAGTCCCGAACCAGCCGGAGCATCACACTGTAAATAAACCTCGCATCCCTGCTTGATATCCATCGCCCGCAGCGCTGCCGTGACAAGATCCAGCCGTCCATCGCAGACGTAATTTTCCTTCGCATTGTACTTGACTGTCATATCAAAATCCAGGGAATGAACCGTGATCTGGTCATCATCCCTCGGAATGATCGAACAATATGCATATTTATTGATAGTACTTCCGATAATGGCACCGCCCTGTTCTACACAGAATGGTTCTACATCCGTACCACCGCCGCCAAAGCTCACGCGCAGCGGCGCTCTTCCTCTGATTACCATGTAATGTCTCCTTTTCTTACGTCCTCCTGAAACCGGAAATAATCCTCCGGCACACCAATATCAATAAAATAGCCGTCATTTACGATGCCGCCGAGACGTCTTCCCTCCTGCATCCACCTGGGAATGCACTCATTTTCCAGCGAAACTTTTCCCTCCGGAATCTCATCCAGCAGCGCCCGCTTCATCAGGTACACACCGCCGTTGATCGTGCCCGCCCCAGTATTGCCATTTTTCTCATTAAAAGCGGTCAGCAGCCCGTCGGTCAGGCGCGCCGCCCCATAGCGGGAAATATCCGGCACACCGCGCAGAACCAGCGCCATCTCCAGATTTTTTTCCTGCTGAATCCGGCTTAAATCGCCGAAATCCATCTGATAAAATGTATCGCCATTCAGGACAAAAAACTGCTCGTCCGTCACATAATTCCCGGCATTCTTGATCGCGCCCGCCGTGCCGAGCAGCTCTTCCTCATACGCATACCGCGCCCGGATGCCAAACTGCGATCCGTCTCCAAAATATTCTTCCACCATGCCGCCCTTATAACCAACGGCAAAAATAATATCGTCAATTCCGCTCTTTTTCAGCCCCTGAAGCACATACTCCAGAAACGGCTTACCCTCAACCAGCGCCATCGGTTTCGGACGGTCGCTTACCACACTGCGAAGCCGCGTCCCCAGTCCGCCAGCCAGAATGATTGCCTGCATACTGTACTTCCTTTCTGTCTGTTGTTTTTCGTTTAATTATCTCTACTTCTATTCTTAAACTTTAACGTTTAATTTTGATCGCATTCCGACTAGATTATTCCTTGTTTTCACTTCTGGTATCTAAGCCGTTCGTCAACAGCTGGTAAACCCAGTTTAACTTATATATTCTACCACAGTTTACTCGCGATTTCTACCGCCAGAACACCTTTTTAACCTTATCCTCTCTATATAACAAAAAATACAGCCGGTTTGGGGAAACCGACTGCATTTTTGTTTGTATCAATGGGGATTGATCATATTTAGTTGCAATGTGATTCGTTCTATTCTGCCGGGAATCTCTTGATTCCCATTGTAACAATCTCCCTAAAGAGACGTATAATTGCCAGATGTACCGGTTCCGGGCATCCGTCTACGCTCGGTGCAACTCTGGAACCAATCGAATCATGGAATTCAACGCGCCAGCAGCTGTCCAGCACTCTCTTTTCTATCTCCTCGCTGCACATGGCGTCCAGATTTCCTTCTGCCAGTCCAAGCAGGCAGGCAATTCCATAACCAGCCCAGTTTGAGATAGCCGCCGAAAGCAGAACATCCACCTTTGCTACATCCAGTGCAATGCCGGAATGACACGGGCATTTACACATATTTCCGTTCTTTACCTTTTCTCGCACTGTTTTTTCAATATTTGCCATGCCAATCTCATTACCGCCATCGCCGATACCGATTGTCGCGATCCCGCGTTCACCGGCGCCGGTAAAGAGATAATCCATCTTCGCCTGGCTGGCAGAGAAGTCAAAGCCTCCCATTCCGTGGATCCTGCCATGCTTATTCATACCTCCACGTTCAATCGCCAGACAAAGGGATGGTTTATAGTGCTCCAGCAGTTCTTCGGAACGAACCCGGCAGGCTTCCTGATCAATCGGCATACCAATTACCGCAATCGTAGGAACCATTTCAAATCCCAATTCATCCGAAAGAGATGTTGAAAGTTTTTCCGGCTCTGTAATTGAAAAACCACAGCTTGACATAACCTTCTTCATATCTTCTACCAGATAATCATCTGTAATGACAATCGGCAGACCTTTTAATGTCAAGCGGATAGCTCTTGCAAGAGCCGCCGTACCTGGCGGTCCATCCGTCTCACTCTTCGTCGGGATATTGGCTGGCTGATCCGCCCATCCGGTTGTGATAAACACATAATCGCCGGGCTTAATCGACTTTTGCATTAATTCTACCGCCGCCAGCGTCATAGGCTTTCCATTTAAAAGCTCTCTGGCTGCATCAAACAGCACCTGTGCCGTACCACGCGCACCAATATCCACATTCATCAGCCGGTCGATTGACTCTGCTACATTTGCAAGACCGACATCTGAAATTAATTTGCGCATTTTCTCTCCTCCTTCTTTTGTTATTTATGGATGCATACTCAATCTCTTCAGACTGAAATACTCCTCAAGACCCCAACCGGAAGCGTCGCATCCGACGCCGGATTCACGAACCCCGCAATGCGGAAGCATCGGTCCGGTACTAAATCCATTTACATACAATTCTCCAAATTCCAAAACTTCATATGCTCTGGCAATCGCCCTTGCATCATGTCCGAATAAATAAGAAGTCAGTCCGGCTTCCGTATCATTCGCTTTTTTCAATACATCCTCAAAATCTGTATACGGGCGTACTGAAATAACCGGTCCAAAAATTTCTTCTCTGGATATCTTCATATCCTCATTCACATCTGCTACGACTGTCGGACTGATATAAGCGCCCTTTTCAAAGCCTGCAGGAACATCTCCGCCACAAAGTACCTTTGCGCCGCGCGCTTTTGCATCTGCGATTAAATCCAGTACCCGATCCCGCTCGCGGAAACTGATCATCGGTCCCATGACCATTTCCCCGTCGTCACGTCCCGCTCCAATCGTTACTTTTTTCAGGCGATCCAATACTTTCTGGCAGAACTCCTCATAACGTTTTTCATGTACATAAATACGGTTATAACCGATACAGGTCTGTCCGGTATTGCACACCTGGCTTTTTACAATCAGATCCGCTGCCAGATCCACATCTGCATCTTCCATCAAAATCGCCGGTGCATTGCCTCCCAGCTCAAGTGAATATGTTTTAACTGAAGACGAGCCTTGCGCCATAACCTGGCGGCCTGTTTCCGTCGAACCGATTAAGGTAATCATTTTCGGAATCCGGCTCTTATTCAATACATCTCCAAGTTCTCCCGCCGGACCTGAAATAATATTCACCACGCCAGCTGGAAGCCCGATCCGATGCAGAATCTCCCCCAGATAAAGGGTTGCCAGCGGTGTCTGGCTGGATGGTTTTAAAACGCAGCAGCAGCCAGAAGCGATTGTCGGCCCAATTTTAAGCGCTGCATTTCCAAGTGGATAATTCCATGCAAGATGTCCTACCACAACGCCAAGCGGGCGGCGATCCACCAGATGATAGAAATTTCCCCGGCGGCCTGCGTTATCTGAAAACGTAGTACCTGTCACCCTGCGGATCTCTTCTGCGAAAAACCGAAGACTGGAAATCCCCCAATCAAAATCATAGCATGCTTCCGCATATGGTTTGCCGGATTCCTGTGATAACAAATCTACAATGTATTCCCGCTCTGACAAAAGTTCTTTCGTATACTTTCTCAGCCATTCCACACGCTCATCCAGCGGCGTCCAGGACCATGTCGAAAATGCTTTTTTAGCCGCCTCCAGCGCTTCTTCTGCCTGTGCCCCGGTAGCTGCCTTAAACGATTCGAAATCGGTGCCGTTTGCCGGGTTCATAACGCGGAGCATTGTCCCCTTTCCTTCCACCAGTTCTCCACCAATATACTGTTTAAACATCTGTTTCCCCACTCCTTCCCTCATGAAACAAAATCATGACCGCTTAAAAGAGGCTGCGAATATAATTCTGGACGCTCTCTTTGTCATAACCATACTTTTTATAAAGTTCCTTTGCATCTCCAAACCCCGGATATACCTGCGGGATTCCAAAACGCTTAAAGGATTCAAGTGCGATACAGTTATCCGTAAGCACATCGCTGACTGCACTGCTCAGACCATTGTTCATCAAATGATCCTCCCAAGTGATAATTCTTCCTGTTTCCTCTGCTGCCCTGATAACCGCTTCCCGATCCAGCGGTTTCACTGTAAACATATCCAGCACACGGACACTGATTCCCTCTTTTTTTAATTCCTTTGAAATCTTGATCGCTTCTGCTACCATCTCTCCACAGGCAATAATGGTAATATCCGAGCCCTCGCATGCGGTATATGCCTTTCCGATTTCAAACTGAGCATCTTCCGGATATAAAACCGCATTGTTTTTGCCCGGATCCATGCGGATTGCCATCGGTCCTGCCCAATCCACGCTCTTTAAAATTATCTGACGGAGCTGCTCCGGATCAGCCGGTGCGCACACTGTCATATTTACCAGAGATGAAAATAATGCCATATCTTCCATTGCATAATGGGTAGAACCGCCGTTACCTGTCAACCCCGAGTAATTTGCAATAATACGAACCGGGAGATTCTGATAACACAGATCCGTGCGGACCTGTTCCAGATCCCGCATACTCATAAACGGCATCATACCGATAATAAACGGAATGCTTCCTTCCAGTGCCAGACCGGCAGAAACTCCCACTACACACTGCTCTGCAATTCCCGTATCGATAAATCTGCCCGAATAAGCTGCCTTAAAATCTGCACACCCCCAGCCAATATCCGGTGTCAGAAGCCAGATACGGTCATCTGTTTTTGCCAATTCTGTAATCGCATCTCCAACTACCGTCCGCCCAGAATTGAATTTTTCCAGTGTATACGATTCCTGCATAACTATCCCTCCATTTCCCGGGCAAGCCCTGCATCCAGATCCGCCAGTGCCCGTTTTAAATCTTCTTCATTCAGGCTTCCACAATGCCACTTAATCTGTTTTTCCATAAAGGAAACTCCATGACCTTTTACTGTGTTTGCCACAATTACCGTCGGTACCTTGCTATCCGGTGCCGGTAATTGATCCAGTGCATCCACAACTGCGTTCATATCATTTCCATCGATCTCTACTACATTCCAGCCAAAAGCTCTCCATTTGTCTGCATATGGCTCCAACTTTACTGAGTCTTCACTAAAGCTGGTCATCAGCTGACGGTTCCGATCCACAATCGCTATCAAGTTTCCAAGTTCCTGTGCGTGACCATTAATTGCTGCCTCCCAAACAGAACCTTCGCAGGTTTCTCCGTCTCCCATCATGCAGAATACCCGGTGTTTTTCTCCTTTATAACGCGCATGGGCTGCCATTCCGACACAGATAGCCAGTCCGTGCCCCAGGGAACCGGTTGACGCCTCTACGCCTGGAAGACGCACTTTACACGGATGCTGTCCATATGCACTATCCAGTTTTCCGTACGTCCTTACTATCTCGTCATAGTCAAAAAATCCACGCAGCGCCATGGTTATGTACATACATACCGCGCCATGTCCTTTGCTCAAAATAAACCGATCCCGCTCCGGCATCCGGATATTATTCGGATCAATCTTCATTGTATGGTGGAACAGACAGGTCAGAATATCTGCCATCGACATATCCCCGCCCATATGAATGTTTCCCTGATAACTGCCACAAAGCTTGCAGAGTTTAGTCCGAAGCTGGTACGCCATTTCTTCCAGGCGTCTTACTTCCTGTTTATCTGCCATATCCTTCTCCTCCTTTTTACGAAATTGTCAATCCGTTCTCTCCGCCTATCACACGTTTCAATGTAAAAAAAGCAGATAATGGTGTATATGCCCCTGTCACCAGTCCTTTCGGAATGCTGCATACTTCAATATCAAACTGAACTCCATCTGCGGTCACTTCGATTTTATGGGTATTTCCCTTTACATCCGGATCCGCCACAATTCTGGAGCGCGTCTTGTCAAATCCAAGCCCCGCAATCGCAATTCCAGCATGCACATTTACATTGCGCGGGAACTTCTTACAAGCTTCTCTGGTGCTTCCTTCAAAAAGAACTGTTTTCTCTGTTACGCTGCTCCCCAGATTCGCCGGTTTTTTTGTTGTTGTGATGCATACCTCTTCCAGTACTTCCCTGCCGTCAAAAATGCCATCATATCCAAGCACAGCGCCATGCGGAATATAGATCTTTCTTCCCCATTCACTGCAGAGGTGCTTCGCCAGTTTTTCAAACTTTTCTTCTGCAAATGCACAGGATGAAAATGTCATCATATCCGCATATGGCAGAATTAACGGTGCAAGCTGCTGTACCGCCTGATAAGTAGCTGCTTCTACTACCAGATCCACGGAAAGCTCCTTCATTTTTTCTACCAGCTGCTCCGGTGTACTGATCACAAGTTCTGGCGGAAGACTGGCTGTCGCCTCTGGGTTCATATCATATATGAACCCAAGCTTCACATCGCCAAGCTCACCTAAACGTTCTTTTATATACCGGCCAATCAGGCCAAATCCTATCAGTCCTATCGTCTTCATAACAATTTCCTCCCACTCTGCCTAATACGTCAACATTCTAACCCTTGCTACCGTCTCCCATTCATCTACAATCTTTCCGTTTTCTGCCACAAGAATCGATGGATATAAAACCGTAGTCGGGCAAATATGGCTTGGTATCACATATAAAATGTCGCCAATCTGAGGGCGTTCCGCCTCATGGCCTTCCTCCATCTTCCAGAGCCAGTGTTCCTCACTCTGGAACATTGCTTTCGCCGCCACTCCTACCAGTTCGCCCCGAACCGGCTGGTCACAGGAAATTCCTTTGCTTCCCAGATCCAGTGTAAATGTATTTGATGCCGGATGACTGACAACCCGCGTCATAATCGCTCCCGCTTCCCAGAGCTTCAAATCCGGGGCATCTTTTCCGTATCTGGCATCCATGACAAAGGAAGTTCCCGGAGAAAGGAAATAATCGCTTACCTTTGCATGGCACGGAAATGACGGTGTTCCGCCTACAATCACTGTATCGCAGACAATTCCGCGTCCGAGAATATCTTGACGGACCTCTTCAATCTTCCGATCCATCTCATCTACCGCTTTCTGTCGTTCTTCCACATCCACCTGATGGTTATGTCCGTCATAACAGTGAAGTCCACGCATCTGAAGATTCGGCAGACGACTGCATCTCTCATAATAATCGGCTGTTTCAGACAGCAAAACTCCTGTCCGATCCTGTCCCACATTGACATCCAGAAGAACCGGAATTGTAATACCTTTTTCCCTCGCCGCTGCCGAAAGTTGAAGAAGCGTATCGTAGTCATCTCCAAGCGCCCAGAACTGGGTACCCGGCATTCCGAGCGTCAGGTCAATAAACCGTTCGATATTCGGTCCTACCAGCGCATAGGCAACCAATACATTTTCTGCCCCTACCGACGCTGCCATCTCTGCCTCGGAAATAGTAGCGCACATAAAATGTGTAAATCCCATCTCCATCTGCATCTTAACCAGTTCTCTGGTTTTATGTGTTTTTACATGATACCAGAGCCGGTTTGCTCCCCCCGCCAGTTCAATGGTTCTCTGTGTATTCTTCACAATCGCATCTCTATAATAAATCAACGCCGGGCTTACAATCTTTTCTTCACCCTTTACATGATAATTTTCCAATTTCATATTCATCACTCCTGCTCTGAACGCCTATTTTTTTAAGTATTTTCATTTTGGCAGAGAGGCAGCTGTTCCAGCCTCTCTGCCCATTTTTCTTTATTTCTTATTCTTCTGGAATGACACAAACTTTAATGCACTGACCGCTGCGTGCCAGATCAAGTGCCTCGCCGTAACGGGACAGCGGGAATGTATGTGTTACAATCTTTTCCAGCGGAAGCACACCGCTTTCGATGATACGGGCTGTCTTTTCCATGTAATATTTTCCAAGGAATACGCCATGAATTTCTACTTCTTTTTTCAGAACCTCTCCAACCTTGATCGGAGCTAATGCAGTCTCATCATGTCCGCACTGAAGCACTTTTCCTCTCGGGCGTACACAGTCGATACAATCCATCAACATTGCGGCAACCGCTTCAATACAATGATCGACACCTTCACCGTTTGTTTCTTCCATGCACACCTGTTTGATATCCTCAACATTCGGATCCACAACTCTGGTTGCACCTAATTCCAGCGCCTTATTTCTGCGGTACTCGATCGGCTCAGAAAGAATAATCTTTCTTGCTCCGCTTGCCTTCGCCAGTGCCAGATAAAGCTGTCCAATCGGACCGCCACCCAGGATGCAGACGGTATCTCCCACATGGATATTCAGCTTTTCAAGGGAATATCCACAGCATGCCAGCGGCTCTGCCAGCGCCATCAGTTCTGCCGGTGTATCAGCTGCGATTTTATACGCAAACTTTTCCGGAACCAGTGTATAGCTGGTTAATCCGCCATCCTTAAATACGCCCATCGCATTCGCCTGGCCTTCCAGTCCCGGCTCATCCAGATACAGATTCTTACACATTTCCGGAAGTCCGGCACGGCAGGCATCACAGTAACCACACGGTCCATGCGGGTCTACGATTACTTTATCGCCCGGTTTTAAGCTTGTAACCGCTTCTCCTACCTCTACAACCTGTCCGCAAAATTCATGTCCAAAGATAATTCCCGGACGGGACGGATGTTTCTGCGGAGTTGCAAAAATGTTAATATCTGTACCACAGATACACACTCCCAGCACTTTGATCATCACATCATCTGCTTTTTTGATGATTGGTTTCGGTCTATCTTCAATCGCAAATTTTCCAGGTCCTTTATAGATAATTGACTGCATATGCTCCTGCCTCCTTTTCTTATTCTACTTCTACCCATTTCGAATCATTGTCGCCGCTCTTCATAACTGCATGAACGAATTTAACGCCCGATACACCAGTTTCAACATCCGGGAAGTCCAGATCGTCCGCTGTAAGCGGTTCACCATTTTTACGTTTGATCAGATAATTGATAATATTTTTATAAATATTAGCTTCCGCAACGTAGTATCCTTCCGGATGTCCGAACGGGAGACGGAAATGACGTTTTTCTTCATCTGAGAAATAACTACCTCCACGTGTCAAAACCTGTGTTGCCTCTCCATATTTATGGAAGATAACCTCATCCGGGCGAATCTGCTGCCACTCTAAGCCCCCCTTTGTTCCATATACACGGAATACCATTTCATTAGATTTACCACATGCCACCTGGCAGAACCAATAGGAACCATGGACACCATTCTCATATTCCACCAGAATATTGTCATTGAAATCCAATTTTTTTCCAAAACGGTCAACCGTAGCTGCTACTTTTTTAATTTTCAGTCCTGTAACATAATGAACCAGATGTTCAATGTGGGTACCGTCATCCGCACAGGTGTTGGAAATGCCGGAAAGTTTCGGATCCGAACGCCAGATCTTACTGTTAATCTGGGAATCTTCATGAAGCACATTTAAGAAACAGCCCGCCGTGTACTCTGCATTGATAGAAACGATATCTCCCAGTTCGCCTCTCGCTACCATTTCTTTCATTACCTTTACCATCGGATAACCCGAATAGCAGTAGTTCACTGCAAAAAGAAGGTCTTTCTCTTTTGCCAATGCAGCCAGTTCCTCTGCTTCTGCCACTTCAAAGCACAGCGGTTTTTCGCACATAACGCCGATTCCATGCTCCAGAAAGCACTTTGCAATTTCATAATGCACAAAATTCGGCGTACAAATTGCCACAAAATCAATTTTACCGGCCTCTGCCTCTGCCATTTTTTTGTAATCGAAATAGATTCGCGATTTGTCCACGTTATAATAATCCGCGCATTCTACGTTCAGCTCATCAATCGCTGAAAAACATCCGCACACCAGCTCTGCTCTCGGATCAAACGCCAGTCCCTTACGATGCACTTCACCAATCAGTGCTTTCAGATCGCCACCTACCATTCCATACTGAACCTGTTTCATGTTCTCATCCTCTCTTTCTTTCATTTATATTTTCAGAGCATTAAGATCAGCTCTTTTTCATCGGTTTTTTCCTGCCGGATCCCCATGCCGGTGCTCCGTGCTTCTCTTCTCCCGCATATTCAAATCCACAAATTTTCATTGCCTGCTCAACCGCTGCAAATGTATTTTTCTCTGGGAAAAATTCAAGACACGCAGTTCCCTGAAAACCTCTTTCCCTCAGTTCATTCATCAGATAACTATAATTAATCTCCCCGGTTCCCGGTTCATGGCGGTCCGGTGCATCTGCAATATGTACATACGGTACAATATCCAGATTCCGAATTACATTTTCAAGTAAATCTCCATGCATCAGCTGCATATGGAAGAAGTCGCACAGCAGACGGATCTTCGGGGAATTTACGGTTCTTACAATCTCTGCTCCCTGGCTTGTATCCGTAATGGCCATTCCGCCATCCGCTCCATGGTTATGGAGCGGCTCCAGCAGAAGTGTAATGCCTTCTTTTTTGAGAATCGGTGCCAGCAGTCCCAGTGTTTCCTTGATATTGGCAACTTCCTCCTGCCAGCTGTATATATTTCTCAAATCTGAGCTTTTCCCATTTTCAAAATGATTGGAGAATGCAATCAGGGAATCACACTCCAGATAATGAGCCGTTTCGATGGAACGTTTTACCCACTCAATATACTCGCTGCGTTTCCTTCCGTCGCAAAGAGAATAATCCTGCTGACCACTGAAAGCAGTCACCTTTACTCCCTGATCTTCGCATAGTTCACGAATCCGCTTCACATCACGGTCTGCCCAGCTCCAGAACTCAATTCCGGAAATCCCTGCTTTACGAATCAGCGGAATTTTCTCATAAATATCCTTTCCCGGAAAAAGCGGTTCTATATTTGCTGCATATGTAATCATATTTCTCTCCTTTCCATCCGCTGCTTTTACTCTCCAAACACAGCCTGATAATCTTTCTGAAATTTGATAATTCCTGCATCTGTCAGCGGATGTGCCAGCATCTGCTTCAGCACACCATACGGTACAGTTGCAATGTCCGCGCCTGCCAGCGCGCATTCTGTCACATGAATCGGGTTACGGATGCTTGCCGCAATGATTCTGGTGCGTATTTCCGGATAATTTTTAAACATTTCTGCAATCGTCCGGATCAGTTCCGTTCCGTGCTCCGAAATATCATCCAAGCGTCCTAAGAACGGAGATACATAAGTTGCCCCCGCTTTTGCCGCCAGAAGCGCCTGATTCGCAGTAAACACAAGCGTCACGTTCGTCTTGATGCCTTCTGCCGCTAACGTCTTCACCGCTTTTAATCCCTCTCCTGTCATCGGAATTTTTACGACCATATTCGGATGAATCGCTGCTATCGCCCGGCCTTCTTTAACCATTTCTGCTGCCTGCGTTGTGGTTGCTTTTACTTCACCACTGATCGGACCATCTACAATCGAAACAATCTCACGAATTACTTCATTAAAATCTCGTCCTTCTTTTGCTATCAGGGACGGATTAGTCGTAACCCCACAGATAATTCCCATGTCATTTGCTTCCCGTATCTCCTCTACTTTTGCTGTATCGATAAATAAATCCATGTCCCATCTCTCCGTTTCTTCTTCCATTTTCCTACAGTTCCGCTGCTTCCTGTCTGGTCGAACCAAGGCGCCAGCGTCCTTCTGCCAGCTCGCTTTCTACATAAGCATATTCTTTATCCAGATGATAGAAGAAAAGCAATACTGCAATCCCTCCCCAGGCAATAAACGGAACCATCAGATACAGATTCTGAATTGCCGCCACTGCCGACTCCGGCACGCTTGCCGCCAGCCCATCAAATCCTGCATGTGACATTACAAATCCACAAACCGCATTTGTCAGGCCACCACCCAGCTTATAACCAACTGCTGATGCACAATAGCAAAGTCCTTCATTCCGGATACCTGTATACCAGTGTCCGTATTCAACCGTATCTGCCAGAAGTCCATAAATCAGTGCGCCTACAGTTCCTCCGCCTAATCCCCGTACAATCAGTCCAACCGTCAGGGTCGTCAGATTGTACGGCTGTGCTGCCATAATCGCCGCACCGGCTAAAAATAATACACTTCCTGCTATTGAACAGTTTCTCTTTCCCAACTTCTTTACGAATGGAGCCACTAAAACAACCGATAAAATAAGTGGAATCTTTTCTGCCAGTGTCAAAAGTGTTACCCTCTCATTATTTCCCAGCGCGTACTGTGCATAATAGGAAACCATCATTCCATTCAGCGAGAAATACATTCCCCAGAGAATGAATACTCCTGCAATAATCAGCCAATAACGGTTTTTAAATAACGCTCCGATGCTCTTTCCAACCGGCACCGCCGTATCTGCTACCGCTGTCGGATCCTCGGATACCTGTTCCTTACAGTTCAGAAAGCAGATGAATAAAAGAATCATTGAAATAATTGCATATCCAATGGAAATCATAATCCATGCTCTCTGATCGCCCCCCAGACGATTTGCCATCGGAAGTGTAAAGGCCGTTACAACAACTGCACCTATCGGTGCGATACACATACGGTACATATTCAGAACGGTACGTTCATTCTGGCTGGTTGTCATCAGCACGGCCATTGCACCATATGGTAAGTTCAAAGCTGTATAAACGATCGTTACAGCAAAATTATATGTAATAAATACATATATAGCCTGTGCCATCGCGCTTGCATGCGCCGGAACCATAAACATCAGCACCGCTGCAGCGCCAAACGGAATAATCATCCGCAGCACCCAGACTCTTGCTTTTCCATATTTTGATTTCGTCCTGTCTACAATTACTCCCATAATTGCATCGCTGAATCCATCAAACATTCTGGAAAGCAAAAGAATCGTTCCAACAACCGCCGCTGACATTCCCACAATGTTGGTATAAAAATAGGACGCCATATTCGCAGTTGCTGCAAATAATATGTTGCACGCCAGATCTCCGAATGAATACGACAATCGGGTTTTAAATGATAATTTTTTCTCCTCCAATTTTAAATCTCCTTCCCCGTTTCCAGATTTTCCCCAAAATCTGTATCTCTTTCATTTTTCCATCCCCATTTTCAATAATAGTAAAATAGTCTCTTGATTTTGATAGAATAGTCCCCGATAGAACTCTTATGAATCTGGCCTATCATTTTTACCTTTTCGGTATTTCGTCCTTCATTTTTTCCAGTCACAAGCAATTCCATTGTCATTCTACACAAAAACAACCAATTTATATTGTATTTTCAAGGACCATATTGACATTTTGTCTATATTCAGCTTATACTGATTCACAAACCATTTTTTATTTCTGGCATTATTTTACCCTAAGCAGGTTGCATGCTGCAATCTCAATTCTCTCATGTTTTGGTAATATAATTTCATCTTCCATGAGAAAGCAAGAATTATCCCATTCAACACCTGATGAAAGGAGATTTTGAATTATGATCAATCAGGAAGTAATTGTAAATCAGCAGCTTCAGGAACGTATTCACTATGATAATCCGGACTTTCCGCTTGCCCGTTTTATCGACGAAATGGATTATTTTGTAGATGGGGAATTTCTCTGTCACTGGCACCCAGAATTTGAATTAGCAATTATTTTAAAAGGCGGGATTGAATATCAGGTAGATCAGCAGGTTTTCCGCCTGCATCAGGGAGAGGGAATCTTTATTACTTCACGGGCCCTTCATTCTGCCCGACAATTAATTCCAGGATCCATCATTTTCAATATCGAATTTCCTGCTTCGCTCTTTCATACGATTGGTACCTCATTTCTGTACCAGAACTATTTCAACCCATCTTCCCTGAAAAAAATGGGCAACTGGAAAATCCTCCCTGAAAATGAAGAAGGAAGTGAAATTCTTGAACGCCTTATGCACATCCACCGCTCCGATCCAGATAAATACGCCTATGAGCTTCTGTGCATGGAAGACATTTTACACATATGGCGTAATCTTCTGGTTCTATTGCATCGGTCCTTCCCGGTTCCTACTGACAATGATGAATTCATACGCGAACACCGCATGAGAAAAATGGTGAGCTATATCCAATCGCACTTTGAACAGCCCCTTACCATTGACGATATCGCCGGTGCCGCCAGTATCAGCCGCAGCGAATGTTTCCGATGCTTTTCCGGTTTCTGTCAGGTTTCGCCCATTGAGTACCTGAACCGCTACCGCCTTCAGAATGCAGCCCAGAAACTCTCTGGCAGTACTGCCAGTATCTCCGACATTTCTTTTCAATGTGGATTTAGCAGTATCAGCTATTTTGGCAAAGCATTCCGTAAAATGTACGGCTTATCTCCCTCTGAATATCGTCAGAAGAAGAAAAATGCCGTCTCAACCTCATTGAACGCATGAAGCTTTTCCCTTTCATCGCAGATATTTGCGGAACTTGCAACGATTTGTTGATTTTTTGGCATGATTCGACGAATTTTTTTATTTGGCAGACACTCTGTTCCGTGCTACAATCTTAGTTATAAATTGGGATTTGGAGGAAATGCTTATGGCTCGTGATATGACAAAAGGGAATATAACCGGACACCTGATCGCCTACGCGGTTCCGCTGGTGTTCGGCAACCTCTTCCAGCAGCTCTACCACACGGTCGATTCGGTAGTCGTCGGACAGTTTTACGGAAAAGAGGCGCTGGCGGCAGTCGGTGCGGCGGGTCCGATCATGAATATTCTGACCTTTCTGATTGTCGGGCTGTCGCTCGGCGCATCAATTCTGATGGCAAGCTATTTTGGTGCGAAAGACTATCAGGATTTAAAGGATGAATTTGCGACCTCGGTGCTCTCCGGGCTGCTTTTAACCATTGTCCTCTCCGGTATTTCACTGGCAGGAAGCCGCCTGTTTATCCGCCTTACCCAGACACCGGAAGAGATATCGGCACCGGCGTCCTTGTATTTGCAGATTATCTCACTGGGTCTTATTTTTACCTTTTTTTACAATATTTTCTCCGCCGCCCTGCGCGCAATCGGAGATTCCAGAGCGCCGCTCTATGTCCTGATCCTGACGACCGTTGTCAATGTATTCCTGGATGTATTCCTGGTTGGCATCTGCCGCCTCGGTGTTTCCGGTGCGGCAATCGCTACGATCATCTCGCAAGCGGTCTCTGCGCTCGCCCTCTTCGTCTATATCTGGGCGAAAGTGCCCCTCTTACGCCTCGGCATCCGGGATCTGAAACTGAAAACCTCGATGCTCAAAAAAACGATCGATTTCAGCTCCATTTCCGCCGTCCAGCAGACGATTCTCTACGTCGGCCGCCTGCTCGTCCAGTCCGGCGTCAATGCACTCGGCGTCGATGCAGTTGCCGCTTTTAATGCCGTCTCCATCATCGACAGCTATGTGCTCGCCCCGGGCGACAGCCTCGCGGCATCTATCACGACGTTCTCCGCACAGAACCTCGGCGCGAAAGAGTATGACCGGATTCCGAAAGGGCTTCGGAAAATGCTGGTGATTGCAGAAATTTATATTATTTTGACAGCGGTGGTCGTGCTGTTCTGCCGTCACCCGCTGCTCGGCATTTTCTTGAAGCCGAATGAAACGGAGGCGCTGCGTCAGGGCATGTCCTATCTGGTGCCGATGGCTAGCTTTTACTTCATCAGTGGTATCACCAATACCTTTCAGGGATATTACCGGGGAATCGGGCACCTGATGATCACCCTGTTCGCGACTCTGGTGCAGATTCCGATCCGCGTTGTGATCAGTTATGCGCTGTTTGGACGGCTGGGAATTCAGGCTGTAGCGATTGGTACGACGATTGGATGGGCTTGTATGGTGGTATTTGAGCTTTTGATGTATCGGAAGTATGGACGGGTGGAAGCGCTGCGGAAGAACGATCGGTAATATAGAATGCTCTACCCGGTAGTCCAGGAAAGAGCCTGCAGCCTGCCGGCGTAGCTGGCTCTTTCCTTCCTTGGATAACTTTAAATTATCCTTACGCAAGAAAACGATCAGAAGCACATTCCCCTGATCGTTTTCTTTATTATATATAATTTTCTATCTTTTGCTATTTTTTATTCAAAATCTTCCTTAATCACATCCCAAGCCGCATCAATACTGAAATGCTCGCGGATATAAACCTGCGTTTTCTCTGCTAAGTCTTCCAGGCGTTTTTCGTCGTTGTAGAGCTCTACGACGGTCTCGGCAAACTCGTCCGGCTGGTCCTCTACCAGGAGGACTTTCTCTACCTCCGGGATTCCCTCGCTGCCGACGGAGGTGGTGACGATGGGGGCACCGTTATAGATAGCTTCTACCACCTTGCCCTTAACCCCTGCGCCGTAGCGGAGCGGTACCACTACAATCCGGCAGTTCCGGTACAGGTCTGCCAGTTCTTCTTCACTTACAAAGCCTTTGACGATGATGCCATTTCCAGGCTGTTCCAGCGCTTTGATCTCGTCGGTCACTTTGGAACCGACGATGTAGAAGTTGACCTTGATCTGTTCCCGGATCTTCGGGAATACTTCTTTCGCGAACCAGAGCACCGCGTCTGCGTTCGGCGGATGCGCAAAGCCGCCGACAAACAGAAGTCCTTCCCGTTTGGCGAAGTCTTTGTTCAGATTCTGTAAAAACTCCTCATAGACATATGCCGTGATCGCCTTGACCGGAATCGTCTCATCAACGGCGTGGATCGCCTCTTCCTCAACGTAGGACGGATAGTAGGACACCGCCACTTTGTGGAAGAGTGAAAACTCGATCGATTTCCAATATTCGGATTCCTGACGCTTCTTCACATCGCCGGTCAGCTCATACTCGCGGAACTCACGCATAAAATGAAGGTCGTGACCGTAATAAATCATCTTGATATCCGTGTGTTCTTTGATAAAATCCACATATTTTGTCGCGATATGCGGACGGTTCAGATATGCCACGTGGATATCTTTTCCATTTTTCACCAGCCAGTCCCAGATACCGGTCAGGTATTCCTGTCCGTAGAGGACCTCGATTCCCATCTGCTGCAGCGTAGACGTATACGGTTCCTCATGGAGGTAATTATCTCCGATAAATTTAACAACATACCCCTTTTTCAGGAACATTTTCAGGTACTGGAACGTTGTCTTGGAACCGGCGTCTTTGTCAAAGGTCGGCACATAGTGATCGATCACGACAATGATCTTTTTGCCCATGCTGCGCTCGCGTGCGCGGAATGGATTCGGATTGCCGTTGTTGACGCACTGATTCTTGAACTCTTCTTTCCATTTTTCTTTGAGTTTCTCGCTGTTTTCCACCTGATACCGTTTCAGACCGGTTCCGTTGACATCCGTTCCGTTGGAAATGCCTTCGAAATGGATGACCTTGGATTTTGGCTGGTAAACGACGCGGTAGCCCGCTTTCCGCACCTCAAATGCCAGATCCGAATCTTCGCAGTACGCCGGGGCAAACCGCTCGTCGAAACCACCTATCTGCTTCCAGAGTGCGGTGGATAAAAGGATCGCTGCGCCGGAAATATAGTCTACATCCTTGACGTAGTTATATTCTGCCTTATCCGGATCGTCGAGGCGGCCGTAATTCCAGCCGGAACCATCGCTCCAGATGATGCCGCCTGCCTCCTGTAAACGTCCATCCGGATATACCAGCTTAGACCCTACCATACCGATGGTGGAGTCAGATTCAATGAGATTTACCAGGGAGCTGAGCCAGCCTTCTGTTACCTGGGTATCGTTGTTTAAAAACATCACATATTTGCCGCGCGCCGCCTTGGCCGCCTGGTTGCAGTTGCGCAAGAATCCCTGATTGGTCTGATTGCGGCAGATCACCAGGTTATCGGCAAACTCCGCCAGATGCTCGGTGGCATCGGTTGAAACGTCATCTGCGATGATAACCTCATAACTCACATCCTTCGTATGCTCCAGAATCGACTGCAGGCACAGATAGGTATAGTGAATCTGGTTGTATACCGGAATTACGATGGAAACCGTCGGATTTTCTTCCTTCGGAAGGTGGATTTTTCCGTAGGTCAGATACTCCTCACCGATCTCAAAATCACCTTTGATAAGGTTCTTTCCTTCCTCTGTGGTGTACATCTTCATCATTTTACCCGGATGGAGAATCGTCCGTTTCCAGTAGCCGAGCTTCTTGCGGCGTACCGTGCCCTTTGGATAGCACCGGTTAAATGCCTGTCCGAGCTTGCGGCGCACCTTGAAAATGACCGCCTCATGACCATTTAAGTAGGTCAGCGTCTTGCCAAGCTCTGCATTTTCATGGCGCAGATCAGAAATGATAACGTCCAGATTCGCCACGTGGTTATTCGTCAGGCGCTGTACCTCCTGCACTTTGCGGAGTGCCGTATCTTTTTCCGAATTTTCTGCCCGGAGCGCATCCAGACGTTCGTTTGCCCTTGCAAGTTCTCCGTCCACATGGGAAAGATCGGCTAATGTCTTCGTCTTTACCATGTAATCTTCCTGGTAAGTGCGCTGGTTTTCCCCGTGCACGTACTCCTGGAAGCCGCGTTCCATCGCCTCGTAAAGCGAAAGCAGCTTCTCATCCGCCTTCACATACTCCGGGAACTGTCCGATAAATTCCCGCTCGGCCTGACCGCCCAACAGACTCTTATAACGGCGGTAGAAATAAACCAGTGTCCTGTATTTCACAAAACCAGCCGGAACCGGGAATAAGAAGACCCACTCATAGTCGATCGCATAAGTTCCGTCCGCCGTCACCAGCATATTTTCAAAAAGGGCGTCAATGTTGGAGGCGCTGTAGCTCTCGTCCGCAAGAACTGCCCCTAAAGAAGCCCATCCGCCGCCATTTTCTGTCTCTTTATCCCGATAGGAATCCAGCTCGCCCAGCGCATTAAATACCTTGATAAATTCCGGTGTCACCGCAAATGGTTTGCGTTCCTCCGGGCGGATGTTGTAGATCTCATCCATCGCAGCCCGGATCGCGGAAACCTCCGCATCCGCGCCCTGGGCAGTCAGAATTTCTCCCAGAAGTTCCGCCCGCGTTTTTCCCTCTAAATACGGAAATACTGCTGTCATTCCCTCGTCCTGAAGCTCCGGTTTTGCCAGTTTCAGGGACGGATTCTGACGGTCAAGCACCTGATATTTTTCTTCGAAGGACTGGATGTGCGCCTTTCCCTCCGGATAGAGCGCCGTCTTCCAGACCTCGCGGGTTCCATTCTTTTCACGGATCTCTGTCCGGATCTGGAAGCAGTCTTCGCGGGTGCGATTGTATTTCACATAGATAACGTCCTGTGAAGCATTCTCAGCTTCCGGCGCAGCCTGTCTCTGCCAAAAAACCAGAAATGCATTCGCAAATTCCGGGAACCGTCCGTCCTCGCAGGCTGCATCGAGCGCCGCCCCCATATCCATCAGCATATACTGCGGACAGTCATAGACCGGTAACACACCGGTCAGATCGCCTTTTTTCGGCAGATAGGCATCTGAAAAAATCTCTCCCGCCGTCCGGTAATCCGGCATCGGATAGTAAAATTCCCCGCCCGGAAGCAGCTGCTTCATTTCGTTCCAGGAAAGTGCGCCCGTCTCCCGCTCTGCGCCTGCCATGTATTTCACGCCAAACCAGTTGGAAGCCGCCGCAATCAAGGTTCCATGAGCAGAAAGAAGCTGTTTTGCGGCTGTCATCTGTGCCGCGCGTCCCGCTTTATCTGCCGCCGTCAACCCCCCGATCAGCATTACATATCCATATGTCCCGCCACGCTTTTCCGCTTTCATCGCATACGTCTCCACATCCGCACAGACATAGCGGATCTTCGCCGCCAGCTCGGGCTCTGTCTGGAAGCGGCGGCGTACTACCTCCAGATTTTCTTCGGAAGCATCCAGCACCGTTACCGACGATAAACGTCTGGCAAGCAGCCCTGTCAGCGCGCCCGCGTCCGCCCCGATCTGCAGCGCCTGCTGTTCCGGGTCAAATTGGCACCAGTCCAACAGGTTTTCCCGCAAATCTGCCAGTGCGTACAGATAGGAAAGCTTCTTATTTTCCCGCAGCGCCTGGCGCCGGTCACTGCCGTATTTATCAAACAGAGCAATCAGCTCCTGATTGATTTTTTTCATCTTATTTCTCCTTTTATCATGCCTGCAGATCTTCCTGTGCCGCCTCATCCGCACTAAGCGACTCCGCCTGCTTCGCTGCCTCTCCGGCCGGCGATAACCTGACCGCTACATCCGGCTCCATGTCGTAGACACCGACCGTGTTCTTATTAGAAATAACGGTAATATTTGCCACATCGTAGAGACGGTGGTAAACCACGTGCTCGCCGCCTTCAAATCCGGTACAGCTCATGGACAGCAGGTATTCGCCGCCCTGCAGAGTCATCTTCTGCGTAAACGCGACATCGTAAATATCGCCCTCCTTGACCGGATGGACATCCGTTCCCTCAAACAGGGTGTTCGTGCCGGTCAGGTCGGTTCCTTTCTTATCCTTGATCGTATAAGTAAAGATCGGTGCCTGAATCGGTGCATTGAAACGGATGCGCTCGCGGATGGTAAACTCTTCGCCTTTTAAGAGCAGGTTAGTGATATTGCCGCGCGCGTCCACCAGTCCCAGATCGAAGATCTGCGCCCTTCCGTCGCCGTACTCCTCGCGGTTTGCGTTGATCGTCAGCTTGTCGCGCATTAAGCCCGGCTTTTTCGCCGTTTCTCCGTTCAAAGCAGCCGGATTTCCGGTGCCGTCCGATGCTGAAGCGACTCCATTTTCTGCGGTGCCATCCACTGCCCCGGAGCCGTTTATATTTCCGGCATCGTTATTTCCAGCCTCATTTCCAGATGCACCATTCTCCGCACTTCCGGCTCCTGCTTTCTCCGCTTTTACTACCTTGTCCCCGGAAAAATCGTTCATCACTTCCAGCTCGGCGCGCAGCGCGTCCATCTGTCCTGCCAGAATCTTTTTGTAGAGATCGACCATCTTGCCCGCCGAACCCTGTGCGATAAATTCTCCCTTATTGAGCAGCACTACCTTATCGCAGTATTTGATGATACTTCCCATATCATGGGTTACCATGATGATCGTCGTGCCGTTTTTGCGGATCTCCTCCATGCGGCGGTAGCACTTGGACTGGAAAAAGACATCCCCGACCGAGAGCGCCTCATCAACGATCAGGATCTCCGGCTCGACGTTGATCGCAAGCGCAAATGCCAGACGCACGAACATACCGCTCGAGTACGTCTTGACCGGCTGATAGACGAAATCGCCAATCTCGGCAAAATCGAGAATCTCCGGCAGCTTTGCATCCATCTCTTTTTTGGTATATCCCATCATAGTACCGTTCATATAGATATTTTCGATACCGGTGTAGTCCTGGTTAAATCCGGCTCCCAGCTCCAGCAGCGCCGAAATTTTGCCGCGCACCGTCACCTCGCCGGTCGTCGGCGTGAGAACGCCGGTAATGATCTTAAGGATCGTCGATTTACCCGAACCATTCGTACCGATGATGCCGACCGTCTGACCTTTTTCAACCGTAAAGGAAAGATCGCTCAACGCGTAGAAATCCTTGTGGTATTCTTTATGGCTGACGCTCAGCGATTCTTTCAGCCGGTCGATCGGTTTATCATACAGCCTGTATATCTTGGTCACATTTTTCACTTCGACCGCGTACTTCTCTGCGTTCTCCGCCTCTTGTGCCCCTGTGTTTGTTGTATTTTCAGCAGACATATATCTTTTTCGTTCCTCCTGTTCCACTATTCTCGTAGTATAGCATGTTTTCTATGTTTCTTGCAATTCCTGTACGCAGAAAAACACACCTCTTTCTATGTACTCACGAAAAACATTCGTATTTTTTTGTGAAATGTTTTGTATTTTCTTGACAATATCCAGATGCTATGCAAAAATCATGGCAAAGGAGGATGATTCTATGGATTTTTTAACAATGACAATTCGAAAACAAAAAAATATTGCACTCATCGCACACGACAATAAAAAACGTGAACTCATCGACTGGTGTGAGGCGAACAAAGAGATCCTCAAAAAACATTTCTTATGCGGAACCGGCACAACCGCCCGCATGATTACGGAATATACCGGGCTTCCGGTCAAGGGCTATAACAGCGGTCCTCTGGGCGGCGACCAGCAGATCGGTGCAAAAGTCGTCGAGGGACAGGTTGATTTTATCATCTTCTTCTCCGATCCCCTGACCGCCCAGCCGCACGATCCGGATGTCAAGGCGCTTCTTCGAATCGCCCAGGTTTACGATATCCCGATCGCCAACAATAAAGCGACTGCCGATTTTATGATTACCTCGCCGCTGATGGATGAGGAGTATGAGCATGACATCATCAACTTCCATCAGAATATTAAAGAGCGGGCCAAGAAGCTGTAAAAAAACACATTCTCCCTTGTATTTATTTCCATTCTTCGGTACAATGGTCGTTACCGTTTATGAGAATACATACAAGGGAGATTTTTTATGTTACAGAAATTTTTTAAATACATTTTCCAAAGCATGGCGGGCATGCTGGGAATTTCCGTCTACATCCTCGCAGACACCTATTTTATCTCGGTCTACTCCGGTGCAGATGGTCTGGCGGTCTTAAATCTGATTTTACCGGTTTACGGACTGATCTATGCGATTGGAGCAATGATCGGGATCGGATCGGCGACCCGTTATGCGATCGACCGTGCGCAGGGCAAAAACGCCAGCTTCTATTTTCTCTCCGCCGTAACCTGGGATATTCTCATCAGCATTCCGCTGGTGCTGGCAGGCATTTTCATCCCGGATAAAATCTTGCAGCTTCTCGGCGCAGACGCGGGGCTGACCGCGCTCGGAAAGCAGTATCTCCGCATTATTCTGGCTGCCTCGCCTTTTTTTATGTCCAACTACGCATTCACGGCGTTTGCGCGCAATGACAGCGCTCCGGCGATCGCGATGCTCGGCTCCATCGCCGGAAGTATGTTCAACATCGTGTTTGACTACATCTTCATGTTTCCGGCAGGTCTGGGACTGACCGGCGCGGCGTTAGCGACGGCATTCTGCCCGCTTGTGACGATGAGCATCTGCGGCACGCACTACCTGGGAAAACACAATCAGGTCGGATTCCGTTTTCGCGCTCCATCCCTGCGCCACCTGATCGCCTGCTGCCAGCTCGGCGTATCCGCCTTTGTCGGCGAAATATCCTCCGCCGTGATCGCGATCGTCTTTAATTTCCTGCTTCTGGGACTCGCCGGAAATGTCGGTGTCGCCGCTTACGGCGTCACTGCCAATCTCTCCGTCGTTGCCATGTGCCTGTTCAACGGACTCGCGCAGGGCACGCAGCCGCTCATCAGCGAAAGCTACGGAAAAGGCGATCACACGCAGAGCCGCCAGTTCCTGACCTGGGGCGTCATCGCCTGCCTGATCGTGGAAGCGATCATTCTGGTGCTGACCTGGAGCATGACCGATCCACTGATCCAGATCTTCAACCAGGAGCAGAACGCCGAACTTCTGCATTACGCCCACAGCGGGCTCCGGCTGTATTTCCTGGGCTTTCTCTTTGCTGGCATCAACATCCTGCTGGTTGCCTATTTTTCCGCCGTCGCGCAGCCAAAACCAGCCATCGCCGGTTCTCTGCTGCGCGGGGCCGTCGCTATCATCCCCTGCGCTGTCACACTGGCGCGCCTGTTTGGGCTGAACGGCGTCTGGCTGTCTTTCCTGGCGTCGGAAATGATCACTTTCTTCGCTATTTTGCTGCTGGCAAGGCTGGGACATACTTCCAAAGAATCACATAATTTTAAAAAAATTTAATTTTTTCTCAAAAAATATTTGACACTTTACATCATCGTAGTATATTGATGAAAAATCGAACACACCAAAACCGTTGAAGCGGAGATCAAAGCAGCATATGCGCGCACAGAGAGTCCGGGAGGCTGAGAACCGGGTCGAGATGCAGGCTGCCCAATGGACCTCTGATGGCGCAGCCAAAAACTGGATATATTTTCAGCCTAGTACTCTGCGACGTAGGGCTTATGTTAGTTGCCGGAGATATGCAGGTATCTCGCAAAGCGCATGGAATCACTCCATGAATCAAGGTGGCACCGGCGTCCGGAGTGAGATCACGACCGATATCGGCGCGATGGTAAATCTGATAAAAGAAGAAAGCGATATCCCGTGTGCCGTATGTGGCAGAATACGTGAAATCAATGAAAAACGCGATTCGGTAAAAAAAAGAAAACCGTCTGTAAAAGAATCTTTCATTCTTTCTCAGACGGTTTTCTTTTTCTGGCTTCAGAAGCCTTGTTCTGTCGTAAATGCTTTAGGTTGGTGGTAACTCATCCAATTCTGCCGGATGGTTATAAGCTTGCGAGCAGATTATCCATTACATTTCGCACAGAAACTCTTTTTCTACTTCTGCCTCAGACTCGGTATAACCTAACTGTGCAGCTAAACGATGTACCAGTACCGGCATTGCTTCCTGCTCTAAGGACTCGGAAACTACATGCTTTTCTGCTGGTGTGTTGTAATATGCCTGATATAAATTCTCCTGATATAAACCGTTATTGAATGTTCTTGTTGCTTTCATCATGATAATTACCTCCATCAAATAAAATTATATTTTTTCATATGATAGGCGGAAATCCATTGCAATATTCTTATGATACTATTACGATATCCGTCTGTGAAAATCTCTTGTTTCTTTCGATGGCAATAATATAACACTGTCAAACAAAAAGTACCATCCCCGGAAGTGGTATAAACTTATAAGTCATTTGCAATTATATAAACATAAGTTAATATATGTAATAAGTACCAATTTTGACACCCTGACTATGTACAAAAGTTACAAAAACAGCCATACTTGAAATATAAACAAAAACGTCCGGCGGCGATTTGCGGATTTGTGCATCCCGCCTAAAAAAGAATGTACCTTGGCTCATTCGGGCGTCTCGCGCGGTCGCCTGCGAACGGTTCTGGCAGGGCTACGCGGATGGGTGCTGCCTACACAATGCGTGAACGGTGGCTTAACGGGATTCGCGGATTACCTCCTCAATATTTTTGTACGGAACCCGCGTAAAAAGCCCCCGCAGCTCTTCCGCCAAATCCAGTGCCATCGCGATTTTTGTGAGTGACAAAAGGGAAATCTGCCCCGTCGCCTCAAATCGCTTAATTGAGCCATAACTCACCCCACTCATGTCCGCCAGTCTCTGCTGTGAAATAGCGCGGCGTTTCCGGATGTTACGCAGCCGTGATGCCAGTTTCTGATCCAGTTCATCTGCAGTTTCCCAGATAAGTGCTTCCATATTGCTCTCCTGCCTCTCTAAAGATAATGACCTAACATGTCCTGCACACATGTACGAATCTGTTTTATCATTTCCATGCATCTCGTTTTTTTCATTCCGGCTGCAAGCCCAACTGCAAGCAGCTCCTTCTCACCCGGATTTCGTCCATTGCCATCTACGCTGGTCGTATGTTCCCCATAATATGTGTTGCTGTACGTCAGATCATACGCTGGTCCCAGGCGCCATTGCTCTTCCTCCTCCCGATATATATAAGTAAAATTCTTTGAATGATCATCCCGGTTGTGGGCAAACACATTAAAACACATACGGCGGAACATGTTTTCTATATCTTCTGCCTTCCCATTCGTCAATATTTTCGTTAATTTCATCAATTGATGGTAATCCAGACTTGGCTGTTCAAAATCCAGTTCTAATAACGCCGCTGCCGTCAGCATATGAACCCGCTTTACCATCCCATTTTCTATTTCCCGATCAAATCGTCTGGTTCCAAAATATCCTTTGCATCGCCTTGAGGGAAACAATCTCGATTCACTCATGACAATTCCGCACTGTTTTGCACAGCACGCATAGTCATACTCCATCTTCCCTTCATCTTTTCCATCTATATGTGCCGGAAATTTAATCAGCCAGTCCTCTCCCTGAATCTGCGTCATGATTTTCGGGCGCGCACCTCCGCTTGTACCGCCCAGCCGGTACAGTTCATCCAATTTGTCCGAGTATTCGGTATTTAATATTTTCTGGCAGGCCTCCGCAAGTTCGTCCAGATTATCATTTTTCTCCTCAACCGAAAGTTCCCGCTGCGGACGATAGGTCAACGCCCCCATCCCAGATCTTCCCACAACCGCCAGCCGGTCTAACACTGTCCAATCGTCTGGCTGCTGCTTATGCGCCAGCAAAAGACGCCGCAAAAGCAGGCGCCCCCACGCATCTGGCAGGCTATCCGCAAACACCCCAAACAAACCTTCAAAATAATCCTTATTTGGAATAAACACCTGCTTTTTCAAAGGCAGTGAAAACGGACTGATCGAAAATCCCTCTTCCAGCCATGCATCATCATACTCAAATGCCACCTTGTGATTCGCTGTTAATGCAAGAGTTCCTACCAGTCTGTCTTCATACATAACCTGAAGTTTCTTTCCTGTCTCCATCCGCCCTATCCTTTCTCCTTTATTATCCCATAAACACAAACTTTAGGGAAATTCTATTTTAATTTTTTCCATTTAAATCATGGATAATATATTATCCATTAATGCTATTTTTTATTTGTTTTGTATAATATATTATCCATTTATTTTAATCTATCCACCCCTGATTTTCAAGCCTTCTACCTTCGCTTTTCAAAATTTCCCTCTTTACATCCTCTTCCATTTTTTTATAATAACCCTCGCGCAACAAAATATGGAATCAAGAGGCATAAAAAAAGAATCACCCGAACTAGCACTTTACGAGTGATTCTTTTTATTTAGTTTTAAAAAAACTTTGCATCCCCCTTCCGCCCGGACATCCGGCACCTTACCCGTCCTTCTCCGGCACCTCATCCCGCCAGACAACCGTCTCCACATCCTCAAACAGCTCCTGGTTGCGCTCGACCGTCAGATAGACAAAATCATCCGGCTGGTATTCATCCAGAAGCGCCTCCGTGTATGTGTCAAAGGTCGCAAACACCGTTTTCCGGTATAGCTTCGGCATAAAATATTTAAGGTTCTGGCTAAAGGAATCGCCTACCACCAGAAGTGTTTTATCATTCGGCGAATCCGACTCAAATACTGCAAAGCTGTTGTCCTCGTTCATATCCACCGTCGTAGCCGTCACCTCCGGCAGATAATTCTGAATCACATATTCGGTATCGTCGCTGTACTCTGCTGCCATGTTAAGCATCCGCGCCAGGTCTCCGGACGCCGGTCCTGCCGCCTCAATCGAGACTGCACTGAGCGGTGTAGAGGTTCCAAGCAAAGTCTGTGCAATCTGCTGGCTTCCGATAAAAGAGCCGATCTGGTTCCAGTGCGTATCATATTTGTAATAAAGCTGATACGTGTCCGCCTCTTTCAGAAGCTCCGGCTTCATGTCATACACCGGAAGTCCCTGCGCCGCAAGCTCCGGGAGCGCCGCATCCAGACGCGACTCACTTCCGTATACCCGGACCGAATCCGGCATATATTCCGCATAGACACTTTCCTTGTTGGGTGCCTCAAACATCACAAACCGGATGCCGCGCTCTTTCATTTTCTCGTTTACCGAGGTAATCGCGTCCGCCAGCGCTGTTTTCTCATCCGCCGTATAGAGATTTGTCCGCTGATAATCCGCCAGCGCATCCTCGCCGTCCTCCGAAACGGTGTAAAACAGCCAGTTTTCTTTTCCGACCGTCACATCCGAAATCGAGCTTTCATTTAAAAGCTCCAGATCCAGCTTTGTCTTCGCCTTGACAAACAGATTTTTAAACGGAACATGGTCGTTGTAATACGCTTCAAATTCCGTCGGAATATTGTCAAAATTGGCAGCCGACAGTTCCGGAAAGGATGCCAATTCCCTGTTTTCATAATTCTGCTGGTCCAGATGGCTCCTAACCGCCGGATAGACAAGCGTCGGCAGCACCAGGCTCGCCGCAAAGGAACCAATCAGAAGTATTTTTGTCCCTGTCTCTCGATTCATATCTCTCGTTTTCTTCTCCCTGCATGAATCCATCTTTCTGTACTTTCACGCCCTGCCGCCCATGCTTTCATTTTTATGTTCTCATTGCACAGGCAAGCATGCTTTCTACACTGCTTTTAAAAACGGAAATAAATAAATGGATTGTATGTATTGTTGACAAGCAGCAAAATGGAAAACCACAGGATCGCCATGTAGCCGATCCAGCTTGCGACCGTCACCGAGCCATCCTGCGCCAGCACGCGCCCTTTCCATTTCATCCAAAACCACTGCACCGGACCACATGCCAGCAGCGCCGCCGCCAGAAACATCCAGAGTTTCCGGTTCATGTAGCGTTCCATCAAAACGACTGCGCTGTGCGGCACAAACATATACCGGATAAAGGAAAATGCCTGCCCGATCGTGTCCGCGCGGAAGAAAATCCAGCCGATCAGCACGACAAACACCGCATAGATATGCGCCAACGGCCGGAATTTCTCCTGCTTCAGCCATTTTCCCAGAAAACAGCGCTCCAGCACGTTGAAAAAGCCATGGTAAATGCCCCAGAAAATGAACGTCCAGCCCGCTCCGTGCCAGATGCCGGTCAGCAGAAAGACCGTCCAAAGGTTGACATACGTCCGCGCCGTGCCCCTCCTGTTTCCGCCGAGCGGAATGTACACGTACTCTTTAAACCAGCTGGAGAGGGAAATATGCCATTTCCGCCAGAAATCCTGGATCGAAGTCGCTGTGTACGGCAGCCGGAAGTTTTCAATAAATGTAAAGCCAAACATTTTTCCAAGCCCAATCGCCATGTCCGAATAGCCGGAAAAATCGAAATAAATCTGCAGCATATAGAGAAGCGCCGTCAGCCAGAGCATCGCCTGGCTCACATCCGCCGCCTGATACGCGTAGACCGCGTCCACCACCTCGGCAAAGGTATTTGCCAGGATGACCTTCTTTCCCAGACCGAAAATAAAGCGTTTCACGCCGTAAGAAAAGCCCTCCAGCGTGACGGTCCGGTTTTCGATCTGCTCCTCGATGTCATGGTATTTCACGATGGGTCCCGCTATGAGCTGCGGGAAGAAGGAAATATAAAGCATCATGTTGAGCGGATTTTTCTGCGCCTGATTTTCGCCCCGGTACACATCCACCACGTAGGAAAGCGCCTGGAAGGTATAGAAGGAAATTCCGATCGGCAGCGTCACCTGAATCGCCGGAAGCGCTATATCAAACCCGCGAAGCAGCGGATTCAGCACCTCGGCGAGGAAATTGTAATATTTAAAATAGCCGAGGATCAGAAGATTGAGCGTCACGCAGAGCGCCAAAAGCCATCTCTTTTTCCCGAATTTCTCCACCAGACGCCCGAAACCGTAGTTGAGCAGAACCGAAAAAATCATGAGCACCACATACCGCGGTTCGCCCCAGGCATAGAAAAAGAGGCTGAATACGGTCAGGATGCCGTTTTTGAACGGTTTGGGGCTCACGTAGTAGAGGAGCAGGATGCAGGGGAGAAGAACCCATAGGAAGATGATTGAACTGAAAACCATTTTATGTAAACTCCTATTGATAAGTTGTCGCAGAAGGGAGCTGCCGGAGGCGGCACTGGCAGCTTCTCAGATTATCGTTGTTCGCATCTCGATAATCCAATAGCTGTCAACACCATCTACAGCAGCTCCCTTCCCATCTACAGTACGTCTGAGAAATGGGGACGAAGTTTTTTGAATACCTTCAGTCCTATTATCATCAAAATAAATGTTACCACCCAGAAATAAATCGTCATCGTCGGCCGCTCGAAGAACCAGCTTCCCGTAAGCATGCTGTCGCGGTAGCCTGCGGCGATGTAGTAGAATGGATTAAGCTTGAATACCCACTCCAGCCAGGATGCGCGGCTGGTGAAGATTGCCTCGTCGTACATGATCGGGGTCAGCCACATGCCGAACTGGAGGCAGATGCCGACGATCTGCGCCATATCTTTAAAGAACACCTGCACGGCGCTGGTAAAATAGGTAAGCGCCAGTCCAAGCATCGACGCCGCAAAGGAATAGTATAACACCTGAATCCAGGTTGCAGACGGCATACGCCCGTCAATCAGGTACAGCCCCGCCATAATGATCAGGAAGCAGGCATGTACCAGGAAACAGGAGATAAGCTTGATAACCGGAAGCATCTCCACCTGGAATACTACCTTTTTAACCAGATAATGGTACTCCTGCAGGCAGTTTGTGCCCGTATTTAAAATCTCGCTGAAATAAAACCACGGGATGATACCCGGCGTCAGCCAGATGACATAGGTCGCCCCCGGAACCGGCGGCGCATTTTTCATGCCATGTTCACCGAAGATGAACGCATAGATCGCGATCGTAACCATCGGCTGGATAAACATCCAGACAATTCCAAAGTACGAGCCGACAAAGCGCTTGCGGAAATCCGCCTTGGCAAGCTCGGTGACCAATTTTCTTTTTCCTATCAGTTCCCGAAACAGGGAAATCAGTTCCCGCATTCTATCCTAACTCCATTCTTAAAATTTGAATGCATCCCGGAAGCCGCCCCATTTCTGGTCTTTCTCCGAAATAATCAACTCCATGCCTTCCTCGATCGGCCACTCAACGCCAATCTCCGGATCGTTCCATGCCATACCGCCCTCATCGCCAGGATGATAAAAATCGGTACATTTGTATGCAAATTCTGCCTCATCGGACAGTACCAGGAAGCCGTGTGCAAATCCTTCCGGAATGTAGAACTGCTTCTTGTTCTCCGCGGAAAGAACCACGCCAAACCATTTTCCGTAGGTCTCAGAACCAGTACGAAGGTCTACCGCCACATCAAATACGGTACCGCGCACTGCACGCACCAGCTTGCCCTGCGGATACTGTTTCTGGTAATGAAGTCCGCGCAGAACGCCCTTGACAGACATAGACTGGTTGTCCTGTACAAATACCATGTCGAGTCCCGCCTCATGGAAATCGTTCTGATTGTATGTCTCCATAAAATAACCGCGCTCGTCCTTGAAAACAGTCGGTTCGATTACATAAAGTCCCTTGATGTCACATGGTGTTACTTTAATCTTTCCCATTTTTCTATCTCCTTCTTATGCAGGTATTTCAATTCATTTTTCAATACGTAACTGGCATCATCCTTTTCGGCTGTGCCATCTTTAACTATATCATTCGTTTTTCTGGCTGACAACCTTTTTTACAGATGTTTGTGCCTCTTTCCCCCGCTCATTTTCATCCAGCGCAATCTTCTGCGCCAGATCCTTGACCTTCGTCTCCAGCTGCGACTGTTTGATCGACATATGGAACATTTTCACAATCAGGAGGAAAATAACCGCCAGATAGATAAAATTGGCAGTCGTGTACGTTCCCGCCAGCTCCGCCAAAAGATCCGGCAGCCCCGGAAAGATACTGAACACAATGAGAATGGACGAGAATCCCAGCCAGAAAATCGAATCCTCGATCTGGAGTTTTGACTGCCGGATCTTCCGCATAATCATAAAGGTTGTCAGGATCGACACGACGATCAGGACAACTCTGAGTGTTGGCGTCATGGCGCTACCTCCTCTTTCTGAAATTCTGGATTAACAGAATCGAAATCAGCATTTTAAGCATATACCGCATCGCATTGACCGGTGTCAGGTAACTGACTCCCAGAATCCGTTCATCCATGATGACCGGCACCTCCGCCACCCGCGCGCCCTGGCGGATCAGGTAGGAAACGGTGTCCGGCTCCGGACCGTAGTTAAGCCCCGATGCAAATTCGCGGATCATGCGCTTGCTGAACATCCGCATTCCCGAGGTCGGATCCTTGATATTGACACCCGTTGTGAAGCGGATCGCCATCTCGATCAGATTACTTCCAAGCATCCGCATCGTAAATGGCTTTTTCTCCCCGACAAACCGGGAGCCGATGACGATATCGTAACCTTCTTCCATTTTCTTGATCATGGATTCCAGATACTCCGGACGGTGCTGTCCGTCTCCATCGAGCTGGACCGCATATTGATATCCGTACTTGTCGGCATATTTAAGTCCCGCCTGAAATGCCCCCGCCAGTCCCAGATTGACCGGAAGGTTCAACAGATTATATCCATTTCTCTGGCAGATCGCCGCCGTCTCATCGCGCGATCCGTCATTGACGACCACATAATCATACTGCGGAAAATTGGCAGTCAGATGGTTCACAACCCGCTCTATATTTTCGGCTTCGTTGTACGCCGGTATGACTATCAAAAGTTCGGCTTTTTCCGCCCCAGAAGCTTCTTCTGTGGACAATAACGCCTTATCTTCCATCGCCCACTTCTCCTTCCCAGTATGCCGGATTCATCGTCAGGCTTCGAATCAGCCCCTCCGGCAGCTTTTTATAATGCTTTCCCAGCCAGTACCCGGCATATTTACTTCCGCTCGCCATCACAAGCTGCGGCAGAAGAAGCACATGACCATTTTCCACCAGCCATTTCGCTGTTTTCTTCACCAGACGGATTCCCTCGCCCTCCGAATGAAGGCGCCCAAACACCTCGGGGTGATCCGCCTGCGATACGCCAAGGTCGAAATTCCGGTGCAGCTGCTGCATCGCCGTATAATTGTGGGAATGGATGACCTGCGCGTCCGCCGCGTAGGCAATCTGATACCCGGCTTCCACCGCGTGTCCGGCAAAAATCATATCCTCGTTGAAAATGGTTTTCTTCGTAAATCCGCCAAGCTTCAGGTAAATATCCCGCCGGTATGCCGCGCAGACATTGGAACAGAAATACGTCTTGATTCCCAGCTCGTCCTCGTCCTCTTTCCCTTTCAGACGGCTCACCGCCGGATAATTAAAGTCCCTCGTATACCGTTCAATCACACCGCAGTCCGCCGCCGGAAGCTGTCTCGCATATGCTGCCGCCACACGTTCCGAAGCATCCAGCGCCTCCAGAAGCTCTTTCACCAGATTCCGGTCATACGGCACGCAGTCGTGCGTCATGCAGATGCAGACATCCGCATCTGATTTCAAAATTCCCTCATGGCGCGTCCTTCCATGGTCAAATTCCGACTGGCGGATATGGCACACGGTCAGCTTTGTATCTTCCCCCTCAAATAAGGACTCAAACCGCTCAGCATCCCAGTACTTTTCTTCCGTATTCATGATGATCACACGGCCCACCGGCACACTCTGTTCCAACAGCCGCCGCAGAAGTTTTTCCAGCTTATCCCCCGGTTTGAACGTAGGTATAATCACATCGGCTTTTCTCATTTTTCGTACTCCTTATAGGCTTTTCTGTAAAAATGCATCAGAATCTTTACCATCCAGTCCGGCCACATTTTCCGGAACATCGCCATCTCATCCGCCGGGCGCCGGTTGTCCTCGATGCAGGCTTTCGTCGTCGCCGCCGCATGAACGCGGTAGGCAATCAACGGTTTTTCCGAACAGATAAAACGTCCCTTTTTGCCCGCCAGCTCGTAAAGGTTGTCCCAGTCCAGCGCAAAATCATACTCCGAATGGAACATATCGTCCCCAATCTGTTCTTTATTGTACGTGCAGGACGGACAGCAGATTGAATTGCCAAACCAGACACTGCTCCGCTTGATCCATGTGCGGTTTGCCAGGAAACGAAGCCGCAGCGGCAGGCGCAGTATCTTTTTTACCAGCCAGACCATGTTAAATGGCTCCGGAATGGCTTTCATTTTTCCCTCTTTCTCCGTCATGCGGATCGTGAGATAATCGCTCGCAAACAGCAGCAGATCCGGATATTTCTTCCAGGCTTTTAAAAGCTTTTCGGCATAATCGCTGCGGTATCGGTCGTCCTGATGGGCGATCGTGACGAAACGCCCCTGCGCCTTTCCATAGGCAAACATCCAGTCCTCACGGATATTGCTCGCCCCGTCCCGCACATAGAGCGGCACCTGATACCGCGCTGCCAGCTCCCGGATATAGCTGCTCGGCGTCGAGGTACAGCAGATCACCTCCGATTTGACCGTCTGGCTCGTCACCGAACGCAGACATTCTTCCAGATACGGCGAATCCTTGTATGCACAGACCGCAAATGTATGAATGATTTCCTGCTGCATCTCGTTTCCCTTTCTCTCTCGCTCTTTCATGCCGCACTTCTGCCTTCTCGTTTTTCAAGAGCGGTACCTGCTTGAATTTATTTTTACCAGACTTATGATCGATTTTAACGTTTCAAACATCTTTGCCTGTTACTGTTCACGCATACGTGCCCAGTAACGGAATTTGCCGTGGCTTCGCATTTAAATACGGCAAATTCCTGCTACCACCACGTTTTCTTACGGCACTTTCGGTTCCAAAAGTGCCTACCCGTATACAGTAACCTTTGCCTTCTTCTAGCTTGCTTATGCTTACCGGCAGAACTTCATCCAGATATCCAGATAAACCGTTGCCGCCAGAATCAGCGCCGCCGCCCCTAACACCAGCGCATGATAGTTTTTATTCTCCATCCGCACCATTACCCGATCCGGGTTTAAAACCAACCAGACAAGCGGCAGAAATGGCAGGTAATAGCGCCCCTGTACGCCGTCGATATAGGTATTACCCGGTCTGGTGAATGCAATGTACATCGAAGTCCAGACCAGCACTGCCGTTCCCGCGCAGAGTATAAATATCCACAGCTTCTGTTTTTTTGACAGACGTTTTCCACAAGATGGCTGCCCGGCTGTGAGGATAACGGCCGCCGAACCGGCGTACAGCGCCCACGGAAATGACATCGTTCCCGTGTGTCCCAGAAGTCCCAGGGAATTTTCGCCCAGCACATAGGACGGAAGCGTCCGGAACAGGTTGCAGATCAGCACCCACGCGTAGGCAAGCGGCTGTCCCAGAATGTACGCCATCTGCCCTTTCTCGCTGGTGCTGTCACCTCTCGTATCCCCGATATCGCGCGGCGCGATCAGAACCGGCAGGATGAAGGATAACATCATCAGACCGCAGATCACGATAAATCCACCCTTCATCAGGTACATTTCCCGTTTAGAACGGAACTTTTCTGCCGGAATCATCAGTCCCAGAAGAATTAGCGGCGCATATACCGCCTTGACGCGGCAGCCCCAGACAAAGGTAAGCACGATAAGCGCATACGCTTTCCAGTCCATTTTCCGCCCGCCAAGCGCCGCTTCCAGAATGCCCGCGAAAGACAGCCACAAAAATGCCGTGACGGTCGGGTCATAGGAATATGCCCCCGCCAGCATCATCGGCTCGGGCATCAGCGCCAGAAATGCCAGGATCGCCTTGCCGACCGGTGTCTTTTTGATGGCAAAATACAAAACTGCCGCATAGACATAGAGATTTCCCAGCCTCCCCAGCTTATACAGGATTCCAAATGGGATATGAAGCAGCCCTCCCGCTTTCAGCGCCAGCGCCGAACCCACATATCCGGTCATCGTCGTTTTGTTGAGATCCGTACTCCAGAGATGTTCACCGTGCCGGTAACCCGCATTCTGATTCAGATACGAAGTGAGCGCCGCCTGCTCGTCCCGACTCTCCGGCTGATTGTACGGCCAGGTATCTACGCCCGTCGTAAACTCCTGTAAAAGCGCCGGTTCCGCCTGCACCGGCGTCCGGTAATTTGCCATCCAGAATGCCTGCGCGAAATGCACTTCCTCATCCCAGCTCACCTTATTTGCCGGGAGCGACAGTGAAAATATTGTTCCAAACGTCAGGGAGATCAGCAGAAATCCAACCTCGATGCGCTTTGCCACGAAATCCCGGAAACAGAGAAGTGCGATCAAAACCGCCGCCGCACACCAGAAAAGTCCCAGCCGGTACCAGTTGATACCTGCCCGCGCCACCGTCGCAAACCCGGTCAGTGCAAGCGGCATCCCGCCAAAATTCATGTAGGAAAGCCCTTCTTCGTCTAGATCCTCCCGCGTGATCAGAAGATCCACGTAGTCCAGCTTCCCATTCACCGGAACCGAAGAAAATTTCAGCACCCGGCAGTTGCGGTCCACGACCATCTTTGCGTTGTGCTCCCGCTGCTCGCCGTAGATGTTGCGGTAACCGAGGCGGACGGTGGCATTTAACAGACCATCGTAATCATAGTGGTAGAGAAACTGGCTGACATAGCTGCCGTCCAGCGGAATGTGGAGATAACCGCTTGCATCCGAAAGCTGCAGCACCTCTGTATTTTCCACCTGCCGCCTATTCTCTCCAATGGTTTGCCCCGGCTCTCCGGTGATTTCACCCAAACCGTTCTTTTCTGTCTCTACCCGCTCAAATCCGCTCACCTGCACCTCGTCCAGAGCGATCGTCCGCGTCGCCTGCCGCGTCCATCCACTTGCCCGAAGCGCCGGGAGATTGCAGACAAACTCGCCCAGAACGCCCATCACAAGGACTGCCACAAGCGCCAGAAGCAGCCGAAGCACATCTTTTTTCTCTATTCGATTCATAAAATGCCTGTTAAACTGCATCTGTACTTCTCCCTTATTTTTCCCGTTTAAATTCGGTAAATTTCTGTTGCCACCACGTTTTCTTACGGCACTTTCGGTTCCAAAAGTGCCTACCCGTGAACCGTGTTTTGTCTTTCAAATCAAGCGCTCTAGCGCACTATCTTCTCCACGCCCCTGTGTTCCAGGATGCGTTCATAATCCTCAATATAATCAACCTCCGCCCAGAAATGCCCGCTGACGTCCTCGACATAGACCGACTGCTGCCCGGTCATGCTGTAAACAACATTTTCCCACCAGACGCCGTGCTCCTGGCGGTCGATCATCTCCTCCATCCGGCAGATAAATTCCGGCATAAATGCCGCTGAAAACCGTCCGATTCCGATGTACTCGCCCGTCACATCATCCCCGGTCAGCTCTTTTCCATATTTTTTCAAAATTCCATCTTCATAGAAGAACTTATAATCCGCTGTCTCCCGGCGGCTCTCGTCCGCAAACATCACCGGGCTCCTGCCCTGCGCGAGGATCCGGTCAAGCAATTTTTCCTCCAGGTATACGTCACCGTTCATGATCAGCAGATCGTCCCCTGTCAGGAACTCCTTCGCAAACCATGCAGACGCGATGCTGTTTGTCACATCGTAAAACGGGTTGTAGAAAAAGGAAACTCCCTTGTCTGCCAAGACCTCGCGGATCACCTGCGCCTCATAGCCCAGCACGATGCCGATATCCTGGATGCCGCGGGAATGAAGCAGGTCAATCGTGTACTCGATCAGGCACTGCCCGCCGCCGATATCCACCGTACATTTTGGTTTTCCCGACAGATAACGCGAGATCCGGGTTCCCCGTCCCGCTGCCAGAATCAATACTTTCACAGAAGTCCCCTCCTTTGCATATCTTTCCATGCCGCAATCAGGCTGTCATTGTCTTCCGGCGTCAATGCGCCGATATGACCGACACGGAACACCGTGTCGGCAAGCGCGCCGCCGTTCGGGCAGATCCAGATGCCGTATTCATCCTTCAAAATCTCAAAAATCCGATGCGCTGAGACCGTTTTCCCCTCTTTGTCCACGCCCGTCGGGTGAAGCGGCGTCAATGCCGCCGAGAGAGAATTGGAAACGATCTCAAACGGAAGATCTTTTATTTTGCTTCGGAAATTCTCCGCCTGACAGCGGATCCGTGCCTGTTCTGCCGCAAGCCCTTTTTCTTCGATCATCGTCAGCCGTTTATGAAGCTGTAAAAGTACCCCGACCGCTGGTGTAAACGGCGTCTGCCCCCGCTCGCCATTTTTTAGGTAGTCGCGCAGATCAAAATACATCGAGCGGACCGCCGTCTCCTGCACTCTCGCGATCGCACGCGCCCCCAGCACCAGAATCGAGAGTCCCGGCGGAAGTGCCAGCGCTTTCTGCGAGCCGGTCAGCACCAGATCAACGCCCCATTTTCCCATCCAAAATGGATCGGCAAGAAACGAGCTGACCGCGTCAACCGCCAGAATCAGCTGGTTTCGTCTGCAAAAGTCAGAAATCAGCTCCATATCATAGAGAACGCCCGTGGAAGTCTCATGGACATTGACTAAAAATCCGGTAAATTCTTTTCCCTCATATGGTGCCAGGTCTTCTGCCCGAAGCGCCCGTCCGCTCTCCAGCTGGATCTCCTCATGAGGGACTTCATGGATCTCACAAATTTTCGCAAACCGCGCGCCAAAACTGCCGCCGTTTACGACCAGCACGCGGTCGCGCTCCGTAAAAAGGTTCATGACTGCCGCTTCCATCGCCGCCGTGCCCGAACCTGTCAGGAAAATCGCCCGCGCATCCTCAGGCGCCCCCGTGAACTGCTTCATCAGGCGCTCATTTTCCTTCATAATTGCAGAAAATTCCGATGTGCGGAAATATGGTACTTCTTCCGCCCCGATCGCCCGGATTTCCTCGTCCATCTGAACCGGTCCTACCGCAAAATTAATCATACATTTCCTCCAAATCTATCTAATGTACTCTCGAAATCTTTCTGTGCTCGATTTTGTGAGATGATTTTTTGTCAGTTGTGCCCAAATTTCTGAGGCGTACGCGGTGCGTACGTTGATGAAATTCGGGTGCGGCTGGCGGAAAATCAGCCACAAAAGCAAGTGCAGAAAGACTCCGAGAGTACATTCTAAACAAGTTCTATATCCCACGTGCCCGTCTCCGGTACATCACAAGCGACGTCAGTCCAAAGCAGGCAGTCAGTGCCGCCATCAAAAGCAGATACGAAAGCGATCCGCCCAGCAGTCCCGCCGCCCGTACACAGGGCGAAGAAATAAGGAGCGCCGCTGCCGTCACACCGACATAACCCAGAAAAATACGTTTCTGCTCCTGCATAATGATGAGTGCATAATAAAACAGATTCACATACGCATTGAACGCGCCGCCTAGAATGATAAACACCAGCGCCAGACGGCATTCCCGCAGCATGTACGCAATTTTCGGATATAATATTGAGAGAACCGGAATTCCGAGAATCCAGGCACCCCCGACTGCCAGCACCGTAAGCGCCGCGATGATTGCCGCCAGCCGGCCTACCGTCCCGGCAAATTCCGGGAGCGCATTCCGCTCCCACTGTTCCGAGAGTTTCGTGATATACGGGCGGATGACGAAGCCTGCCACCAGATTGATGACGCTGGTCGGCATGAAGATCGCACCGAATACCGCCTGATACTTGTCCGCCATATTGCCCTCGATCGCATATTTCGCGGCAGAAAAAATATAAAAATCCAGGATAACCGATAAAAACAGGACTACATTTTCTTTAAACAACAGCCCGACACGTCCGGAGCGGACCTCCCAGTCCACCTGCGACAGATGACCGATTACCGAAAAATCAAACAGGCACACGCCCGCCAGCTGCGCCAGTACTGCCGCCAGGCAGGAGCCGACCAGGTTATGGGTCGCATTCAAACAGCCCAAAAAGACACCGACCGATAAAACCGTCCGGAATGCGTTTGATTTGCCCGTCAGATACAGGCGTCCGTCACGCTGAAATTCTGCCTCATAAGCGTCCGCGAAACCGTCGATCACCTTGTACGCTACCATCAAAAATACCGTCACCGCCTTGACAAAGGCATAGTCCCGGTTGATCACCGTCACATAAAAAAGCCCGGCTACCAGCGCCGCGCCGCAGGTCATCAGGCGCAGCCGCAGATATTCGCCAAACGTAAACCGCCGCCTCGTATCCGTGATCTGGAACGGGCGGATGCCAAAATAGGCCACCATAAACATATGCTGACCAAATGTAGAATACGCAAAGGAGAAGATACCGCCCTCATCCTCGCCGACAATCTGGATGACCGCGATCGTCAGCACCATGGACGCCAGTGCATAGAGAAAGCTCCCTATCATATTCCAGCTCATATTTCGTTTTTCAATCTGCCCGTCTCCACCGATCAGGGCGTTCGCTAAATATTTTACCACTACAGTATCTCTTCCTTTGAAAATTCCAGCCGGCTCGGCGTGTGTGTTTTGCGTTTTTCAACCGGCGGAAGCTGCATGAAATCGCCATACATTTTTGTCAGCATTTCCTCGATATTTCCTGGGAAATTCATGCGTCTGCCCTCAAATTCCAGCTTCCGGAGCGGATAACAGCGCGTCCGATCCACGACATTCCAGTATGGGCTTGTGTCCGGCAGAAATGCCATCCGGCGTGTCCGGTATTTATTGTATTTACGGCAGACCCGCTCACAGCGCATCCGCAGCCACTGAGGCGAGATATGGAGCAGCTTCATCGCCTTGTAGACCATCCCGCAGACCGCCCAGATAAGCTTCGCCTTGATGCCCCGCTGCTGCAGCGTCGGACGCGGAATCGCCCGCAGAATCATCAGCTTACTCCAGAACCATGCCGTCCACGACTGAATCTGGTATAGAACCGGGTTGTCCGCCACATTGTCAAGCACATACAGATCCAGAAAGATGCCGAACGGACAGTCCACATCCTTCATAACCTCCTCAACAAACACCGTCCCCTTCTTCACCAGACGGGTCGTCATCAGCGGATAATTGGGATATCGCTCTGCATTGAGAACCAGATACCGGTCGCTCATCTTCTTTTCCACGATCCGGAGCAGGCGCTCAAAATCCCGCCGCGGCATCGCAATATCGATATCGTCGTCCCAGGGAATAAATCCCTTGTGCCGCAGCGCACCAATTCCCGTTCCGGCTATCCCGAAATATTCCAGATGATAGTCTTCACAGATCCGGATAAAATCATCCAGAATCGACAGAATCTCTCCCTGCAGCTGTTTCAGAACTTCTGGCTCATAAAATTTACTGTCCATATCGATGTCTGTCCCCTCCATCAAGCCCGCAGAACACCCCACGCCTGCCGCAGCTGATCATATTTTTCTTAATAGTATGAGGGTATTCTACTATATTTTAAAGGAAAAGTAAACCGCGGCTACTTTTTACCCTCTTTCTCAGGTTCCCACACCTCTATCTCCCACTTCCATCCAAACAGATGTCCCGGAAGCGAATATGCCGCTCCGATCCCCAGCCCGATTGCGACCGCCATCTTGATTGTATCCATACCATACTGAAGCGCCAGCGCTTCCTGCCCCATAAAAAAGTTGTAGGCGGTATAATAGATCGCCGCTCCGGGCACAAGCGGGAAGATGCCGCAGACCAGAAAGAGGAGCGTCGGCGCTTTCCGCTGTACCGCCAGACAGCGCGACAGCATCGTCAAAACCGCGCTCGCCGCGAAGGTCCCGATGATCGGCGTCTGATAAGCTGCCATGACCGCCAGATACACGCCCCAGCCGACTGCCCCGCAGATACCACAATCCAGCCAATACTTCTTCGGAACTCCAAACAGCGCCGAAAAGGCGGCAGTTCCGACACAGGCCGCCAGAAGCTGCCCCAGAATTTCCCCTGCCATTTCCATCAGAGCATACCTCCCATCGCAAACATCCAGAACCGCAGTGCCACACCAACTCCGATCGCGATACAGCCCGCCGTCAAAAAGGCGTCTACAAAACGGATCAGACCGGATAAATAATCATTTTCCAAAAAATTCCGGATCGAATTAGTCAGCGGCACCCCTGGCGCCAGCGTGAACACAGCTCCGATCATGACATGATCCAGGCTTTCTCCCAGCCCGATCCAGCACAGAAAACAACAGCACAATGCAAGCACGCTGCTCGTCATGATCGTCTGCATCATCCGGGACGAGGAAAAGCGCGGAGCTGCGTATAAAAGGAACAAATACAGCAGCACGCCCGTCACAAATGCCGCCGCCGTATCGCGCAGGCTGCCCTGGAACAGGTAACAAAATCCAGCGCTTCCAATTCCTGCCGCCAGAACCTTTCCCCGATTTTCGATCACTTTCATCTGTTCAATCTGCTCAAGGCGCATCCGCATCTCATAAGGACCACATTTACCCGCCGCAATCTTTCTCGACAAATCGTTCAAGGCATCCACCCGGCATAGAATCGTAGGTGCCAGCGGCACATGGCAGATACGGCTGGAATAAAACCGCCCGTCAATCACCACATTTGAAAAAATCCCATTTGCAATCACATACGCATTGAATGCTTCGAGACGCAGCGCCCGCGCCGCATACTCCATCGCCTGCTCCGCCCGGAATACCTCCCCGCCATTGGAAAGAATCGCATTCCCCAGACGAGTCACCAAACGGAAGCGCTCGATCTGGGAACAATCCTCGATCGAAGCACGTACTATTTCCTTCATTCTGTTTCTCCCCCTGTTTTTATTTTCTGTCCACCTGTTTTCTCTATCCCATTTTCTCCCCCATCTATCCGCTCACTGATTCACTTCTCCAAATCCGCCGCCCATTTTGGTCTTTTCCCAAAAAATCGTTCCATTTCGAATTAAATTTACCCGTCAAAACTACCCCTTTGGTTGACGTTCCAACAAAAATCCTGTATAGTGAATATATTATATTAAAGAATGATGCCGCAAGGGGGATATATCTATGGATCATAATGTTACCATCGGTGCCAAGGTAAAAGCCTTCCGTACCGCAAAAAAATACACACTGAAACAGCTCAGCGAAGAGTCCGGTCTGTCCATCGGCTTTCTTTCCCAGTTGGAGCGCGGTCTCTCTTCGATTGCAATCGACTCTCTGGCAAAGCTTGCTACGATTCTCGGAGTCAGTCTGTCTTCGTTCTTTGACTCCTCCGCCGATCAGGAGAAATCCCCGGTCAGCCGGAGTTTTGCCATGCACTGTTCCCAGATCAACCCCCAGATCGTACAGTACCTGGTCAATGGAAATGCACAGGGATTTGCCTGTCTTCCGCGTATCTTCCACCTGATGCCGTCTGCCACCACAAGCTCTGAAAACCAGCTTGAGATGAATCAGCACGACGGTGAAGAATTTATCTACGTTCTGGAGGGTATCCTGACCGTATATCTGGACGGCAGCGAATACTGCCTGAATCCGGGCGACAGCATCCAGATCCACTCCCAGACCCCGCATGACTGGGTCAACAACACAAACCGTGTCGTTAAGATTCTGACCGTACACACGCCGAATCCGTTTGTTCATGGGAATGAAGTCGTATTTTAAACAATCTGCGCGGTATAGATACATAATAAAAGCTGTCTCTTTTAGAATTTCAAGATGTTTTTATTTTCTTTTTGGTTTTCCCATCTCAGGAAACAAAAACTCCTGCACTTCTGAAAAAGACAGCTTTTTCATATCTTTTACACCGTATACACCATTTTTCCTGCCAGATACACTTCCAGCACATCATCCAGCGCACGAATATTCTTTGAGACATCTCCCTTTACAACCAGCAGATCCCCCGCCAGGCCCTCTTTCAGGCTACCCGTCTCCTTCTCGATTCCAAGCACGCTCGCCGCATTGTATGTTGCGGTTCTCACTGCCTCCACCGGCGTGATTCCATAGTCTACCATATAGCCGAGTTCCTGATGAATCGGAAGCGGCGGTGCCTTGTAAAGTACCATATCGCTGCCTGCCAGCACCGTGACCCCTGTGTCATAGAGCTTTTTAAAATTATCCCGGTATGCCTCAAACGCCGGTTGGAAAAATGCCTGATCGTGAACGGCTCTGGCGGCGATCGGGTTGTCCATGTCCACACCCGCCTCGATCATCTGCTTTGTCTGCTCATACAAATATGTGTACGCCGTGATCGTCGGCGTCCACGCGATTCCTTTTTCCGCCATCTGGCGCGCCTGCGCCTCTGTTAAAAAGGTTCCGTGCTCGATCGTGTCAAATCCCGCGTCAATACACATCTGAATCGACGGCTGCGTACCCGAATGAACCGCGATCTTCACCCCCTGGCGGTGCGCCTCATCCACCGCTGCATCCAGTTCTTCCTGGGTAAATTCCGGAATATCGCCGCGGTTGCTCGTCAGGATCTTGACCCAGTCAGCTCCCGCGCGCAGCTGTCTTCGGATAGCGGCGCGCACGCCCCACGGGCTGTCCGCCTCCTCGACCCCATCCTGATGTCCGTGTCCTCCGGTCATGCAGATACCTGCGTCCGCATGGATGATCCGCGGGACCGTCACATATCCCTTCTGACCTGCCAGGCGCAGCTGCTTCATCAGATTGGGCGGACAGGACAGATCGCGCACCGTCGTGATACCGAGCCGCAGCGACTGTTTCGCCTGCTCCAGCGCATAGTATGCCACCATATAATCGTCATAATTATCCAGATCCGGCTGGCTGTAGTAGTAGCCGAAATGCACATGCATATCAAACAGTCCCGGCAGGATCGTCGCCTCGCCGTAATCCTTTACCATCTCTTCCGGGTAGCGCCCCGCCGCTTCCGCAGCGTCTCCTATCCAGCCGATTTTTCCCTCTTTATCCAGATACACCGCCTGATCCTGCAAGCAGGTTCTGCCATCTCCGGTAATTAAATACTTCGCCCTTAGAATCATTTTCACGGACTTCCTTTCTCTTTTTCATAAGCATGAAATTTTCAGTCGAATATCGTCATTTCACGCAGTTTTTCAGTTTTCTATATCGTAACACCGGGATTTTGTTCTTGTCAATATTGGAATGCGGAGTGTACGCTAAAACGTGTTTCAATTGTGTTACTGTTCACGCATACGTGCCCAGTAACGGAATTTGCCGTGGCTTCGCATTTAAATACGGCAAATTCCTGCTGCCACCACGTTTTCTTACGGCACTTTCGGTTCCAAAAGTGCCTACCTGTGAACAGTAACTCAATTGTTACTGTTCACGGGCAGGCAGAAAAAGAGCGGCACACATTTCTGCATACCGCCCAAACCAGCGACTGTCCACACACAAGCAGTCACTCTGAATTGATTCATTTTATTTTTTAGTAAAACAATCTGTTTACCGCACTGAAGATACCGCGGATAGATGCTCTCGTAATGTTGGAGCTGATGCCGACACCGTAGGTTGCCCGGCCACTCTTTACATCCATCAGATGGATGTAGGACGCTGCCTGTGCGCCGGAACCGGAACGAAGTGCATGCTCGTTGTAGTCCAGAACACGGATCTCGATGCCAAGTGCCTCCTCGATCGCTCTCTGTACCGCATCGATCGGTCCGTTACCTACGCCCTCAACGGTGCGCTCGGTGTCATGAGCGGTAAAGGTAAGAGTTGCAACGGTTGCGAATGCGCCGCCCTCGTACTCCTTGTCTGTGATCTGGCATTTTTTGAAGTGCATCGGCTCTTTTCTGTCCAGGTAGTTTGCACGGAACTCGTCCATGATCTGCTCCGGAGCTACCTCGCCCTGCTTCTCTGCAATCTTCTGGATAATGTCAGCAAACTCTTTGTGCATTCCCTTCGGAAGACGGAATCCGTAGAAGGAATCCATGACGAAGGCTACGCCGCCCTTGCCGGACTGGCTGTTGATGCGGACAACCGGCTCGTACTCGCGTCCGATATCACTCGGATCGATCGGCAGGTACGGAACCTCCCAGATGCCGTCGTTTCTCTTCTGCAGCGCCTGCATACCCTTGCTGATTGCATCCTGATGGGAACCAGAGAATGCGGTAAATACCAGCTTGCCTGCATACGGATGTCTCGGGTCAACGGCCATCTTTGTGCAGCGCTCACAAACCTCGGTGATCTCCTTTACATTTTCCAGATTTAACTCCGGGTTGATACCCTGGGAGAACATATTGTAAGCGATATTTAATATGTCGATATTACCAGTACGCTCGCCGTTTCCAAGCAGTGTACCCTCGACACGGTCTGCACCTGCCAAGAGAGCCAGCTCGGTCGCTGCAATGCCGGTACCACGGTCATTGTGCGGATGGATACTTAAAATAATGCTGTCACGGTTCTTAAAATGCTTGTTCATCCACTCGATCTGGTCTGCGTATACGTTCGGAGTCGTCATCTCAACCGTTGCCGGAAGGTTGATGATGATCTTATTGTCCGGAGTTGCGCCCCACTCTTCCTGTACAGCGGTGCAGATATCCAGTGCAAAATCAAGCTCGGTTCCGGTAAAACTCTCCGGAGAGTACTCAAGGATTACTTTTCCGTCGTAATCTTTCATATATTTCTTTACCATGCGGGTACCATCGATCGCGATCTGCTTTACTTCCTCGCGGTCTGCATGGAATACAACCTCACGCTGTAAGGTAGAAGTCGAATTGTAAATATGTACGATCGCCTTCGGAATACCCTGGATGGCATCGAAGGTTCTCTTGATCAGGTGCTCGCGGCACTGGGTCAGAACCTGTACAACTACGTCGTCCGGGATAAGCTTGCGTTCTACTAACTGGCGCAGGAAATCGTACTCGATCTGGGAAGCTGCCGGGAAGCCAATCTCGATCTCTTTAAATCCAAGTTTTACCAGGAGGTTGAACATCTCGATCTTCTCCTCTACGACCATCGGCTCAACCAGTGCCTGGTTGCCGTCGCGCAGATCAACGCTGCACCAGATCGGCGCTTTCTCAATCTCTTTATTCGGCCACTCACGCTCCGGGTAATCTACCACCGGAACTCTCTTATATTTCTTGTAATTTAACATGTCTTTCTCCTCCATCACTCTATAATGTACTCTCGGAGTCTTTTCTGCACCTGCTTTTGTGGCTGATTTTCCGCCAGCCGCACCCGAATTTCAGAGGCGGACGCAACGCCAACGCCTCAGAAATTTGGGCACAACTGACAAAAAAATCATCTCACAAAATCAAGCACAGAAAGATTCCGAGAGCACATTACCCCTGGTCGCTTTCCAGGTACCTCATCATCAAAAAACGCAGTTCCTATCATCCTAAGCTTTGGAGTCGATAGATCACGCCGTACCTTTTAACAATGAATAAAATTACTGATTCTGGTCTAACCCCATCATAATCATCCCTTTTCTATCATAAAAGAAATTATTTCGATTATAAATTATACCATCGGAAATAAAGGATATCAAGAGAAAAACGGGGTAATTACAGGTGTTCTGGCATTACTGTTCACGTATGCGTGAACAGTAACTTCTGGCATCTCTTACATAAAATTATCTATTTTTTCTGTCCTCTGGTTTTTTCATCTTCTGTCTCCAGGACCGTATCAGATGCGCCGCCAGCCGGTTTCCAAAATACCCCGCCGCGCACCCCACAATCATGCCGCCCAAAACATCGGTCGGGTAATGCACATATAAATACATTCTTGAAAACGCCATCAGGATCGCCAGAGGCAACGTGATTTTCCACCATTTTTTCGCCCCGGCAAAGTACAGAGCCGCGACCGCAGCAAACGAAGCTGCCGTATGTCCCGACGGGAAGGAATAGTCCGCCGGGCGGGCAATGATCAGCTGAACTGTCTGATTCACATCGCACGGACGGATCCGGCAAACCATAGGCTTTAGTAAGATATTACAGATGATCGCATCCAGACAGAGCGCTACCGCCAGCGCAGCTCCCCATCTTCTCGTCCGCGGAATCATAAGCAGCAGGCATGTAAACAGAATCCAAATCATTCCTGCATTTCCAAGCCGCGAAATAAACACCATCCAGACATCGCCCACCGGCGTCCGCATCTGCTGAATCCAATCCAGTATTTGTAACTCCATTTTCATTTTGCTCCCTCTGTTTTTTACACAACTTTATGCGCGAGCCATCTCCGGCCCATAAAGCGGAATGTGAATACGATGCCCCGGATCGTCCAGTCTGTAAACATGCCGATCCACACCGCGATCGGTCCGAAGCCGTGGACGCGGCAGAGATAAATGCACAGCGTCACCCGGAACGCCCACATACTGATGCAGGAGAGAATCATCGAAAACCTCACATCCCCGGCAGCCCGCATTCCATATGCCGGAATAAATGCGAGCGTCCAGACGATCGGCTTTACCACCGTGATCCATCCGACCATGTAGAGACACATCTTCGCACTCTCCGGCTCCATGCCGCCCAGAATCGTGACCGGTTTCGTCGCCAGAAATACGAGCGCACAGCTTGCGATGATGACGACCTCCGCCACTGCCGTCAATTTTTTGATATAATAGATCGCCTCATCCTTGCGCCCCGCGCCGAGACACTGTCCGACCACCGTCATCATGCCGATTCCGATACCGATCGCCGCGATGCCGTTTAAGTTTTCCAGAATATTCGTCATCGCCTGGGCTGCGATCGCGATCGTCCCGAGGGTCGAGACGGTTGACTGAATCGCAAGTTTTCCAAACTGGAACATCGCATTTTCGATACCGTTTGGGATTCCCAATGAGAGAATCCGCATAATCCGGCGTCCGTCCGGACGGATATGCAGATAGTCACGCACCGCAATTTCCTGGCTGGGATTGTGCAAAAAGGCGAACACCACCACTGCCGAGATAACGCGGGAACCGAGCGTGGCAATCGCCGCACCGGCAACTCCAAGATGGAAGCCCCAGATAAGCACCGCATTTCCGGCGATATTTAACCCGTTAGAGACGACCGCGATCGTCATCGGAAGCCTTGTATTTCCTTGCGCCCGGTAGATCGAGGAACCGGCATCATAGAGGGCGATAAATGGGAACGAAAGCGCCGTGTAGAAGAAATAGGTCTGCGCTGCCTCCATGACATCCGCCTCGACGCTGCCGAAAATCAGCCGCAGCAGCGGTCCGCGTGTCAGAAGGCAGACTGCCATGACCGCCGACGAGATGCACGCCACCACAAAAGATAACTGTCTCGCGGATTCCTCCGCATTTTTCTTATCTTTCTGTCCGATGTACTGGGAGCAGACGATCGTGCCGCCTGCCGCCAGCGCATAGAATGCCTGTATCACTAAAATATTGATGGAGTCAACCAACGAAACCGCCGAGATCGCCGCCGATCCCACGTTGCTGACCATAATGCTGTCCGCGGTACCCATCAGGGAGTTTAAAATCTGCTCTACGATCAGCGGAACCAGAAGAATCCGCAGATCGCGATTGCTGAAAAGATGATTTGTCTGCTCTTGTCTGCCCATATGCTGTCCTGTAACTTTCTATATTTTATTCTCTGTCCAAATAGTCTGTTTTTCTAACGGTCTGGCATCACATGCACGGACGCCGCCGCATCTGAGACGAAATTACCCCCTTAGTATGATAACGGATACATATAATAATTCCGCACCATTTCCCTACCCTTCGTTCACAAGCGTCAGAATCCAGTACAGCCATGCCCGCACTGAACTTGACCTCCGCACGATCAGATTCTCCCCACAGACCTGGTATTCCCGCATTTTCTTTGCGACATACTCCTTGTCCGGAACATCTCCGATCTGAAGGGCAGCTTCAAATAAATCGTGGAAAATCGGGTGTTCCAGAATCAGGCGGACGTATTCGAGCTGGCGCGCCCTATACGGCAGTTTCAAAAGCCGTCTTCCTATCGCCGTGATATGCACTTTCACGCCGTCCTCATCCGTCTGCTTCTCCGCCAGCCCCAGATAGCGGCACGCGTTGAAATAATAGTCCGACTGTCGCTCCTTAAATCCAAAAAGCTGCGCGATCTCCCCGCCCGTCATTGGATTCTCGTTCAGCCGTTCCACCAGTGAAATAACCTTGTAAAAGCTGTCCGCCTGGATAAAGGTAACCGGCGGTTCCGGTTTGACCTTCGTCCGTGTCCAGACATCGTATAAATCATCCAGCGTGATCTCAATTTCCTCTAAGCTGTAATTTCGCTCCTGTACCAGCCGCAGCGAATTGTAATAGCGCAGATCCGTAAATTCATATTCCAGCAAACGGAAAATATTATTCGAATACACCATAAACACCGGACGGATCCGCTTGTGTATCTTCCCCGCCCAGAGTCTCGTCGGATAATAGAGCTGCCGGATCAGAAAATTGCTGTGGACGACGTTTTTTCCCTCGATCAGCGTAAATACATTCTCATTTTCAAATCCGCCGTCGATCTCGACCTGCGAATTCTGTACCTGGATAAGCGGCTTTTTCTCAATCAGCTCTGATTTTTGATAGTCGCTGACATAAAACTCAAAATTTCCAGACCCCATCCGCCCCGAAACCGTCTGCACCATGCGATCTTCGCCCAGAAAATCATCCAGAATCCCCGTGATGCTCATAACGTTGATCGCGCTGGCTTCCGAACGGATGTCATGAAGGTCGATGGACTCAAAGTAATCGGGTATCTTCGCGCTCGTCACCCGCTTGATACCGGACGGAATCTCCGGAAAATCCTGATATAAGTCAAACTCGCCCAGCACATAGCCGCCGCGCGACACCGGAAGAATCGAAATTTTCTTTCCAAACACCCGCGGCAGGGATTCCCGCGTATCAAATTTCGTCATCAGACGCGGTTCCTTGACTTCGCGGATCTGGTCGGCGGTAATGTAAAACCGCCCATGTTTCTCAATTTCCCGCTCAATCCGGTATTTATCAAATAAAATTCTCCATTTATCGTCAATCAAGCTCATAATTGTGTACCAGAACTTCCTGAATTTCCCCGCGCTTCTCCGGTTTCACGTTGATCGCGCGCTTGGCATCCACGTGGTCGATGATGTAATCTTTATATAAATCCTCGATAAATTCGCAGGACGAATTGGAAAGCAGGAACTTGATGCCCTTTGCATTCAACATGTCACACTGCTCTTTTAATGCGATCTGCTCTTCCTCCCCGAAGCCCCCAGCCGTGTAGCCCGTGAACGACGCCGACGAGCTGATCGGCATATAAGGTGGGTCAAAATAGACGAACGCGCCCTTCCGGATGCCCTTTAACGCCTCGCGGTAATCGCCGCATTTGATCGTGATATTCGCTTTATTTAAATACGTATTCAGCGCATGGATAGTCGCCTCGTTCGTGATATTCGGGTTCTTATATCTGCCCCACGGAGAATTGAACTCGCCGGAGCTGTTGACGCGGAAGAGACCGTTGTAGCAGGTCTTGTTCAGATAGATAATCCGCGCTGCCCGCTCGACGTTGGTCCGCGTCTGATACGTCTCCTTGTCACGATCCCACGCCCGCACCGTATAATAATACTCCTCGCAGTTCTGTTCCTTATGTGCGCTCAGCGCCGCAATCAGCTCTTCCGGCTCTTCCTTGATCGTCCGGTATACATTGATCAGCTCTTCGTTGGAGTCATTGATCACCGCCTTGTTCGGCTGTCTCCCAAAGAGCACCGCACCGCCCCCGATAAACGGCTCATAATAGGTCGAACATTCCGGGATCAGCGGATTGATGCTGTCCAGCAGCTGCCGTTTGCCGCCTACCCATTTGAGGATGGGCATGACGAACGGATTTTTTCTTGACATCGGATAGGGTACCTCCTTCTATTTGTCTTTCTATTCACCTACAGAACCTGCCGCCGGCAGCTTCTTCCGGATACATTGCAACACAAAAACGGGAAATCAGATGTCCGCTTGTGCTCTGATTACCCGTTTATTATAATCGTACAACCGTTCTAGTTTATTATACTTGACTTTGGGGTGGATGTCCAGCATTAGAAGTAGATGTTATCCACTTTACTATTAATTTGTTACTGTTCACTGCGTTCTCAGTAACACGCTTCGCGATGCACAGAATTTACGCTTTCTGCGTAAATTCCTTATGTATTCTCAATACTATATCATTGACTAGTCATAGTTCTCCCCCAAACCCAATTTACATTTTTCATGTGATTTATTACAATCATACGCAATTGAATATCCTTTATCCTTCTTAAACCTAACTGCACAGTATCCAGCCTTCATCTTAACCTTATGCCCATCTAAAAAAGTCACCGACTGCCAGTCATAATCGCTCCCTGCTACATCAATCACTTTAACCTTCGGATTCTGCTTCTGGGTAGACATATAATCTGCCTGTATTTCCGCATAATATGCCCTAAGATTCGCCCAGTCTGCCGCCACCTTAGCCTTGTGCATCTGTGCCGTAAAAATCGGAATTGAAATTGATACCAGTATTCCAATAATAACAACCACTATCAATAGCTCAACCAGTGTAAAACCTTCCCGTCTCTTCATCACAAATTTCTCCTTCTGTCAGTTTATGTTATTATATTCGTTTTTTCCTCTAAAGCAAATACCTATTTTTAACAAAATCGATATTCATAAATCAAACAAGGCAAAAGTATGTATTTCGTTTCCATACATCCAAATTTATCGGGATGGCTCCACGTTCTCAGCCGGCCAGGATTTTCTCAGTGCCGCATAGGACACCAAAAAGTTGGCAAGCCATCCTGCCGGCACGGCAAGCCAAACAAAATCAATGCCAAAACGTGGTGCACCGATCAATGCCACGGACAGGCGGATCGCAAGGTTTACCATGTTGGCAATGAGGAATGGCTGCATGATTCCGAGTCCGCGAAGGACTCCATCGGTCGCCATTTTAATTCCCATAAAGATAAAGAAGTAACCAAGCCATCTCATATAATCCCCAGACACCTGATAAGCCAGGGCGGTTCCGTCTTTTCCAAGGAACAGTGAGGAAATCTGCGTGTGCAGCGTTTCAATGACAAGGAAAGCAAGCGCCGCAAAACACACATCCAGCACCAATGCTGCATGGTAGCCTTTTTTGATGCGCTGGGTTTTGTTTGCGCCAAGATTCTGGGAAACAAACGGAGAAACCGCATTGCCGATGGACACAAAAATCAGGGAAAAAACATTCTCCACCCGCATCGTTGCCGCGTATCCGGCGAGTGCCTGTGTGCCAAAAGGATTTACCACCGCCTGTACGATCATCATACCGATGGATACGGTAGACTGCTGAAGAACCGACGGAACAGCAATCCGAAGCATCGAGCGCAGCTCCTGTCCGTCAAACCAGGCAAAGATACTCTTATACCGCCGCATCCGGTAAAAGAAAATCAAAAGTGAAAACACTGCCGAAATGCCCTGTGCGATCAAAGTTGCAAGCGCCGCACCGAACACGCCAAGTCCCAGACCAGCTACCATCCAAAGATCCATTACAATATTCAGGATTGATGAAAAGATCAGCAGTCCCAACGGAATTTTTGATTCACCAATGGAAGTGAACATAGTAGAGAGAATATTGTACATGAACAAAAACGGAAAGCCCACAAAATAGACCCGCAGGTACAGCACTGCTTCCTCCAGAATATCGGCGGGAGTCTGTAATCCGCTCATCATCCCATGGGAAAAACAAAAGCCAAAGACACCAAGGATGATGCTCAGAAGTAAAAAGCTGATCAGTGATGTAGACACAATGGTTTTCATTTTTCCATACTCTTTGGCACCGAAATAGCGGCTCACAAGCACACCTGCACCAGCACCGGCCCCCAGTGCCACACAAATGAAAACATTCGTCAGCGCTGCACAGGCGCCAACCGCCGCCAGTGCGGAGGAACCCACAAACTGACCGACGATAATGGAGTCCGCCATATTGTATACCTGCTGAAAAAAACTGCCGAGAATCATCGGCATTGCAAAAACCGTCAACGCTTTCAGCGGCGCATCGGTAATCAAATACTCATCTTTTGACATGATCCTATTCCTCCACAACTTCCTGCTCTTTACCCGAAAGCACAAGCTTAGCAAGTACGATCCGTAACTCGTGTACAAAAATTCCGGCAAAACCAAAACAGGGTCCAGAAATAATTGGCATAACATTGTTAATTCGTTTCATAATTTCACTCATTCACTTTCTGCGCCACAGTTGCAGCTATGGTTATCCGGTGCCTCCATTGCCTTTTACTGTGTTCAGCAGCTGCTGGGAATGTATGTGTACCCAGCATAATATTTATATAAACCGCCAGTTTTTCTGTCTATTTATATTATAATCGATCTTCCATTTAAGATACAATCATTATACACAAAAAAGCTCCGCCTATATTTTAGTATAGACGAAGCTTCCTAATTCTAACTCCTAATCCTCCATATTTTCTCTTCTCAATAGCTCAAACAATGTCAGCAGTCCCTCACACAAAACAGGATCCAGAACCGGAATTCCTACTGTCTTTTCGATGGAGGGAGCAATACGGATACTGGACATTCCTGTACAGCTAAGGGCAATCACATCGGCCCCCATCTCTTTCTGCGCAGCCGCTGCTTTCATGGTGGCTTCATATCCTCTGTCTGTCATCAAATCCAGGACATTTTCTACCCCATCTCCCTTTGCATTGTCTACAATCCGATCACCGAATATCCGCTGATATCCTGACGGTACATCTTCAGTAATCCCCAACACAGCCGGATGACTGCCAAAAAACAGACTCAACGCTGCAGTACTGGATCCCGCTCCTATAACCGGAATCGGTACAGCCTGTCTTGCCTCCGGAACTCCCGGGTCACCGGCACAGCTGATAATAATAGCCTGACAGCCTTCCTTCCACAGTTCCACTGCAAGATTCACCACCTTAGGTACACCTACAGCGAATGTTTCATCGTCATGAATTCCCTCCGGTTGATCCGGAATACATCGTGACACTACCTGGAACATAGGGAAATACGATTCTATCAGCTTTCCATGCAGCTGCAGCAATTCCTCGTCCTCTGTGGTCAGCACCCGAATCAGACCAACTTTATAAGTTTTCATATTATACGTTCCTTCTCTCTTGGTTTCCTAAAAATAATTTCATGAGCAAAATACTCAGGCAGCAATTGGAGTATCTCCTTAAATCTGGAAAACTCCATCTAATATAACTAGCTTGTCATCCAAATACAATGTGGGATTCTTAATAATTCCGTCCATATGGCAGTCTGCCTGATTATTTCCTCCAAATCCTACGTTAGTACCAAAGGCAATATGGACCGTTTGATAAGCTTTCTCATCCTCCAGAATAACGCCGATCAGTCTGGCCGCATAGTTGGTTCCAATGCCCAGTTCACACAGAGTGGCATTGTTCTTATTTCTCAAGAGAATCTCCAGTTTCTCTGCTTCTTTTCCTTGGATGCTTTGAAGAACCCCGTCCTTCACTTTCACTTCCAAAGGCTGTTCTAATAAACCGATTCCAACCATAGATCCATCAATTACCATCGTACCATTTGCTCCTGTCTCTATCGGAGCTATGTAGGACTCTCCGGAAGGAAGATTTCCCGCCTGCCCCTTTTCCCGATAGACACCAGGGCTAGATACTCCACGCCGTCCCCGAAGATCCAGCGTTAAAACATGTCCATCTTTCTCTATGCGGGCTGTATTGGCATTCGTCAATAAATCAGTCACCTGCTCTGTAAGTGCCATAACACGACTGTAATCTGCAGTCATAGCACCCATGGCAAACATTTCCTCCGTGATTCCCGGCATTGTAGCAATCCTTGCTCCAGCTTCCGCTGCCTCAATTTTGGCTCGTGTATGCGTAATAGATGTTTTCATGGGGCAAATTACCACATCTGCCGCTTTCATGGCAGCTGCCACTACAGCGGGTGGTTCCTGACCAGACACCTCTCTAGCAGTCATGGTCATTAACATAGCTTCTGCTTTCAAAAGTTTAGCCGCCTGATACAAGGCCTGACCAATGGCATACTTCTCATCATCGGTCACTATCAGTACATTCTCCCCTGGTTTGACATTCATGCAGTTTGTTAAAATATTTTTTCCAATTTCCGCCAGTTCCATCGCATTTCCCTCCCTCTTATGACAGCAGTTCCATCATAACCCGAACTGCAAGTGTCCGGGACAAAATCACCCGTTTTCCAGATAATTTTTGAAATTGTTCTTTCATTCCGATATTATAGCCAATGCAGTCCATTACCACCAGATCCACATCCATTTTCGCTGCAGCTCTAGCCGCCGCATCCAAATCATCCTGGCTACCGTAGGGAGAAGCCGGAATAATAATACTCTCCTTTACATACTGATTCCACTTTTTCTCTGTCTGATCCACGTGCTGCGGTGTTGGAACCACTACAGCGATCTTTCCTCGATTAGACAAGGCTGGCACAAGCCCATTAAGCACCTTGCACGGAAAAATCAATGGCACTTTAGAATGAAACACAGCCGGAAAATCCCCCGTGCACAAAAACAGAATCAAATTTACGCCCTGCTCTTCCAACCGTTCGATACACTGCTGCAGCTGGGGCAGAATATGTCGTTCGGCAAGCATAACCGAACTTCCGTCTCGAAGTCGTGAGATTAAAGTATAATCCTCTGGTCCTGGTGCAAATGCCTGGATATCCTCCCGAGTGAGTCCATCTAATGCACCTGCCTGAATTAGTTCCACCTGCTCCCCCATCAGCGGAAACAGTTCTTGTACCACATCCGTCCTGGGTGACTGCCCAATGGTTATTGCTCCAACTTTCATCTTCACCATCTTAATCTCCTCCATCTTATGCTTGTCCTATCGTAACTGTTCAGTACCTTCACAGTCACGCGCAATAAATGCACAAACCTACTGAACCGTTACGTCCTATCTATAAAGGCCCCGCTGCCAGTATTTTGGCGGCGGGGTCTTTCGCATAGATTCCCTTATCTCCTTATCAGAATGACACACAATCCACAATAGGACGGTTGATAATCTTCTCTACGCCCGCCAATAAGTCCTTGTCAAACATGGGAGCCGCCAACTTCAGATGCTGATAACCCACATGAATGAGATAAACTTCTTGGCCCTGCTTCAAGTCAGATGTAGGCGTTGGCCGTCCAGTCTGGCTGTCAAATGTCATAATCAGATCAGGGAATGTGCCTTTGCGCTGTCCATCTGGTCCATCCACCGTCATGTACTCATTCCAGAAAGACATCTCATATCCACCAATCTTAACGATACCTACATCAAAGCCGCCTTCACTGCGCAGCTGATACTCCTCTACCGGACCGTGAGCCAATATCTCACCGCCTAAAAATTCACAAACCTCCTGCACACCATTTTCTACCGACTTTTCTAATCCCTGTGAATAACGGCGTCCCGTCTCAATAGCCAGTGACAAGCCCCCCACAGCGCTGTTTTTTTGCAGGAACGAAGCCTTCACCGGGTTCCGGATTACAGCCACAAGACCTCCAGCCTCCACAGCAGCCGCCCGCACCAGTTTAGAACAATGATCAATAGAACCTGTAACTGTACATTCCACGTGTCGGCCCAATTCCTTTCGTCCGCCCACACAGGTCATGGTAGTAATATAATTGGGATCACGATGAAGATTCAGGCTTCCCATCACTCCCGTAGGATGAGCACGGCCGTTGCAGGGAGCGTCTATCAGAGGGATTCCCAGCATGGATGCCTCTAGCCAGCCATTGAACGTAGAACCGCCTCCATTCTCATTAGTAACGATACCTCCTGGACGAATACCCGTGCTTTGAGTAAAGAGCTCCACGCAGCGCATCATATCTGCCGGGGAGACAAACTTCTCCTGTGCGGCAGGAGCTCCTACCATAGAGGCTGTGACAACCACGGTTTCCGGATCAATCTGATCCAACGGGGTTAATTCCAGCTGGCTGAACCGCACAGCCAGATCTCCGAACTCAGCTCCGGTCTTTGCCGAACCGCCTCCACCGCCGCCAAGAATAGAGCCACCAAGAGCCGCCCAACGGACATGTTCTTCTGTCAATTTCATTCCAATATGTTCCATAACTTCCTCCCTTTCTATATTCTACCTCAAGATGCTTCCACCTTAATTCTTCTTATTTGCCACCAGATTAAACACCACATGCAGCACAACCGTAGCTACCATACCATTAATAGCCTGAATGCCCGGAGAGAAAATAGCAACTGCTACACCACATCCCCAAGCCAGAACGGAAGGCCACTTGATAAGTGGAAGGTTTTCGTACGAAATGTCATTATAATTATAATTATGTTTTACTCCAAACAAAGGCAGTACCAAATAATCAGCCACCATAACTGCAGCCATTGGCGGGATTACAATACCAAGCCATGTCATATACGGCACAAAGTAGTCCACCACACCACAGAAACCTAAAGCAATTCCGATCGCGCCCAGAACAATGGTAACAGTGCTCTTTTTCTTCACTTCAATAATGTTGCATGTCGCATTGGATGCAGAGTACAGGTTCTGCTGGTTAGTTGTCCATGCAGCTAAAGTAATAAGCAGAGCACCAATGATTCCTGAACCAGTTGCCAGTACGCCAATGTAATCAGATACTACTCCGAAATCCCATGTTTCCAGATGCAGAGCAGCTGCAATACCAGCAATTGGAAGCAGGAAATGACCAAAGAAAAGACCAGCGATCCAAACGATAGAGATCTTTACGATATCTGTCTTTGCAAATCGACCGCAGTCGGGAACGGTAGCCATTCCGGCTGCCCAGCTGCCAATAACTGTGGTCACGCCAGTAGCCATGGTGCCAATCTGACTTCCCGCAGGGCTATAAGAGAACAAAGAATCTACACCAATCAATCTTACACAGTTAACCAATGCCAAAACAATAAACAGAAGCAACGGAATCGCTGCAAATGTGCTTAACTTCTCCATTCCCTTAAATCCCTTAATCGCTGTAGATGCCATCATAATTCCGCCCAGCACTGCCAGGATCGGTACGCTTATCGGAATATACTGAGACCAAATCTGCCCAAAGAAGCCCAACTGGGTGGCAAACCAACCCACTGAGGTCACACAGATAATCGCCGAGAAAATATAAGTTCCTACCCGACCTACGGTAAACCGAATCAATGACATTGCTGCCAATCCGGTTTTTGAACCGATATACACAGTCATAATCATGACCGCCACTAATATAATATCGCCGATTGACAGGGCAATAAGAGCATCCCGAAACTTCATGCTGGATCCTAACGCCGTACCTGTAGCCAGGTCTCCTACTACTACATTCCAACATAACCAGACGAAAAACATCTTAATCCATCCGTACCGCTTATTTTGAGGAACCGGAGTATAAATATAATCCTGATCTTCCACGTTAGGCTCAGTTGTCACAGCATTCACATCATGTTTTTTATCGCTCATATGGCTCTCCCTTCTTTTAAAGCACACAATCCGTTTCTTCTATCAACTTGTCATACCATGTAGTATGTCTGGTTCCAAGCATTGGCTTTTCTCGAACCAGGTTTATCGCTGGACATCCACTTTCATCTGACAATATAAATCGAGTATCCATTGTCATATCTGCAAATCCGCTCTCGTTGAGCACCACTTCATTCCGCGGTACTAGGAACATATCTGGACCAAATATGCCGCTCACTCCTTTTTGAGCCGCAAAGACTGCGTATGTACTATTTTCATTAGCCCTTACCCTAGCAAGATGATAATGTTCCACCTCCTGTTGAACCTCTGGAATACCAGGAGGGCACGACGGATTTTCCACCGCTGGAACAGCTAAAATATCGCATCCGCTATTGGCCAGCAATCGAGGTACTTCCGTAATAAAAATTTCGTTGCCTAACAGTACACCGATTCTGCCATAAGGGCGATCAAGGACCAGTCCGGCACGGTCTCCTGCTTCCGCCCACTGTGCTTCCCTCTCAGTCAGATGACTCTTCCGATAGTAATGTCGAGAACCATCCTCGCACAAGCATGCTGCTGCATTCCATAGCTTCCCGTTTTCTTCTAATACAAAGCCCAGAATCACATCCACATGATTCTCCATGACTAGAGAAGATAGTTCTTTCCACACCGGATCATCCTCTCGAATGGCCACGCACTGTGCTTGCTGCAAGTCATCAGGTACACCTCCAAGCACCAGTTCTGGCAGAACCAGCAAGCGCTCTCCTTGCTTCCCAGCTTGACTGATAGCCTGCTTTACAGCCATAAACCCTTCTTCCCGATTCTCCGGTTTCATGCTGCATACCGCCGTTGAAAATTGCTTTCCCTCAAGCAATGGCTCCGTAGCATATGCTTGGTAATACTGGCTCTGATACCATGGATAACGCTGTAACTGAAGTTCACGGTAGAGCTTCGGGCGGCGTAAAGGAATCTCGCTTCGATCCGGCTTCATCTCTAAATCAATCTCAGCCATAGCAATTCCATCTCCATAAGGATGACACGCCACTACTCTGCCCTCTGGATCAATAATCCCGCTTCCGCCGCAGAAATCGAATCCTTTTTCATTTCCGTGTCGATTAGAAGCAATCACATACATACCGTTTTCCTTAGCACGTGTCAGCCAGATAGATGAAGGGATAGATGGCTCGTTCCAGTTCATAGGCGAACACAAAACCTGTGCTCCCATAAGCCTGCTTAACCTAGGTCCTTCCGGATAACTTAGATCCATACAAATCTGTATGCCTATATTTCCAATAGGAGTATTAAACACCTTTACCGGTTCATCTCCCGTTTTAGCCCATGTACTATCAGGAACATAATGGTGCATTTTCCGATGTCGGCCAATCAGCCCCTCCGGTCCTATAAGAACCGCTGAATTGTACAACCTCTCTCCATCCGACTCAGGAAGTCCTGCAACCAAATAGCAATCTAACTCCTTTGCTAAATTCTCCAATAATCGTACCGTTTGCCCATTTGCTATGGGCTCTGCCATCTCGGCCGCCTGTTCCATGCTATCAAAATAGTATCCAGTCGCACACATTTCTGGCAGGACAATGAGCTTCGCCCCTTGAGCTGCTGCCTGACGCACCAAGTTCGTCAGAGCAGCCAAGTTTTTCTCTTTATCCATAAAATGGCAGTCATATTGGATTGCTGCACCTTTGTATTTCATGATTCTCACGCTCCTTTCTATCGTTCATTTGTTTGAGGTTCCTATTATAGAAACAGCATTACTTAGATAGGAATTATGTTTTTATATTAGCATCTTGTCAGAGTCTTGTCAATATATTACATCATTTTCTAACAGATTAATTTTATGTCAATATTTTTAGCAATAAAAAAAGAAACCCAGACAAAAGAGTATTTCTTCTGTCCGAATTTCTCATATTATCATTCTTCTTTGCATCTCAACAAATCAATCAGATATTCTACTGTAATAGTTTGAGCCCATTTGATTATTGATCTCAACAGCCAGTTGACGCCCCTGCTGAATATATTTCTCCACAGCGTCTGGTCGTTCCAAATCATATACTCCCCCTACACTCAGACCAGCCACTAGCTGGTTAGCTGAGTTATAGATAGGAAATCCGACGGCAAACAGTCCCTCTGTCAGCCTGTTATGAGTAATATCATATCCACGAGCTCGAGCAGCTTTCAAATCCTCCTTCAGCTGAGTCTTCTCCTCTTCTGCCAACTCTAAGCTATTGAGATAGTTGCTTTGAAATTGAGGCGAAGCAAATGCCAGTAATACTCGATTGCTTGCCCCACGAAACAACGGGTATACTCCCCCCACAAACACTGAACTCAAACGCCCAGTATTATCTGAAACCACACGATCCACACACAAACTCTGATTCCCACACGGAATAGTAAGATAAGTGCTGATCTTGGTGCGCTCATGGAAATTCCAAAGAAAATCGTGAGCAATTCGTTTAACATCCAGCCTATGCACCGCACAAAATCCCAATATCAGCACCTGCTCTCCCAAAGAGTACTGTTTCGTAAAAGGATCCTGTATTAAGAATCCCTCTTCGGTCAAAGTATGTACCAATCGATAGGCGATGGTTTTTCCCACCCCCAGCTCCCTGGCAATCGACGGCAGAGACAGTGTATTCTGCTGTCTGAACATTTCTAAAATAGTTAGGGCACGGCCAACCGTCTGCAGGTAGCTCGCATCCTCCTTTTTATTTGGATTCATCTCTCCTCCTTAAGTTTGTGATTTTGTAACTGTTCAGTACCTTCACAGTTACGTGATTTTTACTCTCCCGCTGCTTCCCGGTAAGCTTTACTGCCCACCTCGCTCCAGATTAGAAGTCATACCGCACCACCTGGCAGTTTTTTACACCAAAGGATGCAAATTCTTCATTGGTCATATCCGTAAAATACGACTGAATCATCCTTGAAATTCCATTGTGTGCCACCAGAATGTATGTCTTATGGTCAGACTCCTGTTTTATCTCATCCAGCAGATTATAGATACGCTGCGCAAGCTGCAGCATGGATTCTCCCCCTTCATATCGGCAGGCAAATGACGCTTTCGCCATCTTAAACTCTTTGCCGTCTCTCGGCGTAGACTCCCATTTTCCAAAGTTCTGCTCTATGAGTCTTGGTTCTTCCCTACAGGGAATCCCGCTCATTTCAGAAATAATTTTTGCTGTATCTGCTGCACGGCTAAGGGGTGAATAGAGAATTTCATCTGCCTTGATTCCGCTTTCTACAATATTTTTCCCGGTTTCAGCCGCCTGCTGCCGTCCATGCTCCGTCAACGGACTGTCTGTTGCTCCGCAGATTTTATTCTCCACATTCCACACAGTCTGTCCGTGTCTTACAAAATAAAAATGTCCCATGATGTCATCCCTTCTCATTAGCTTCGCAAGCTTTTTTATACCCAGGAAATTCCCTGCTGCCTATCATCGTCATACATCATTTTCGTCATTGATAATCCTGGGAAAGCAGCTGTCATAATTGTATTATAACTATACTCAGGTTAAGATACAACTCTATCCTTTACTGGGCACGTATGCGCAAACAGTTCCAGTACTGTTCTCAAAATCCGTTTCTTTGTGCCTTCTGCCATAATTATTTTCTTCATTAAAGTAACCATTCGATAACTACGCTATGATTACCGAATGGTTACTTATCAAGAACTAATGAATAATTCAAGTCGAACGTCTTCCATTTGACTTGCCTCCCTCGAAAACCCTTCGTTTTTCCTCGAACGGCAGCCCTAGATCAATGCCGGCTGCTTCCGACTCCCCCAACTTATCAGCAGATACTTTCAGAACCACACCATACCATTTATTATTGTCGTTGCGCCTCAGCACAGCTTTCCAGTCATTCCAGGGATATTCCAGCTCTGCGCCGTAATGGTCATCCATCTCATCGTAAATAATATGCTCGATAATTGCCGTGGTCTTTGTTGAATAGACCACAACTTAAAGGGTGCTTGCTTTCTTCATGAACTCCAGATAAAGGCTGAACAGCACGGCGCAGACGGGAACGCTGAACAGCATCCCTAAGATGCCGAATGCTTCGCCGCCAATCGTAACAGCCATCAGCACAAGCAGTCCAGGAAGTCCGACGGACTTGCCGACCACCTTGGGATAAATCAGATTGCCCTCCACCTGCTGCAAAACGATCAGAAAGAGAATGAACCACAGAGCCTTGCCAGGTTCTGCCAGCAGAATCAAAAACGCACCAAAGCCGCCGCCAATCCATGCGCCAAAAATCGGCATCAGCGCAGTGACGGCCACAAACGCGGAGACAGCACCGGCATACGGAATCCCAAGAATCAGCATTCCAAAGAAGCACAGAACACCGATGATAACCGCTTCGGTAAGCTGGCCGCTGACAAAATTTGTGAAGGTCTGATTGGTCAGCGCGGCAATACTAAGAAGCCGCTGTGCCGTCTTTTGCGGAAGGACTGTCTCAATGAGTTTTTTCAAATGTGCCGCGACGACCTCCTTCTTCGCAAGCAAATAAAGTGCAAAAACAAGCCCCAAGAGAACATCTACAAAAACCGACAGGACAGAGGTTGCCGCGCCCCATGTCACGGTGAGAATCCCGCTTTTCTCGTCACTGATCAAGACGGTGACCTTCTCAATCAACAGGTCAGAGTCTATGACATATTCGGGCAGGACAATGTTATATTTTGCAGCAAACTGGACAACGTCAGCCCACCACCGCCCGATTTCCTCCACATAGATCGGAATGTTTTGGATAAACTCATCGCCGGATTCCCGCAAGCTGGGGAGCATCATAAATACCACAGCAAATAGAATTCCAAGGATAAGCACGGTGCTTGCTGTCAGGCACACGGGGCGGGTCAGCTTTGCAGGAGCTTTGCGGCACGCCTTGTTCCAGCAGCATTCCATTGGCCGAAGAACTACGTTGATCAAAAAAGCAATCGCGCCGCCGATCAGAAACGGAGTGAACAGTGCAAGCACCTTGCCGAGAAAACACAAAACAGCGTCAAGGTTTACCAGCGCCCATGCGAATACAATAAGCAGCAAAAAAGCACGGATGATATAGCGAATGATCGTCTCGTCCGGCCATTTGCCTCCCTGCGGTGCGGGTGTTTCATTTTTGTTAGAGGTTAGATTTTGCAATTTTTTCTCCATGTTTTTCCTTTCTGTCAGTATCGGAATCCCTTTTTTAAATCCGAAAGCACTTTTGCAGGGCTTTATACTCACTCCTTGTGAATCGCGCGATAGCTTTATTGTGTATTACAACGGTGTCAGGACCCAAATCCAGAGGCGAATAAACGGAGCACTGAACAACGCAAAGCGTTCAGGGGTATCCTTCGCAACACCCTTTGGGGTGATCGCACCAATATCTCCGTAAAGTTCGACAAACAGAAGCGTGACGATGCTTCGCATCCTTGCGGAGCGTTTATGTTGCGACTCAAAAGCGACACAAAAATAGCGGAGTAAAATCAATTTTGTAAACCTGCCAGCGCCAGGAATTTTTTATCTGACTGGATACTCTGTGTCAGAAACTGACCGTCCCGAAACAGTGCATAAGTCGTGACCGGTGCAGGTACATTCTGTGCTGATTCTTTGTCAGTGATGTGGATGGCATTGAACGGGATACCATGTTCCTTTGCCGCCTCCTGCACCTTTGGTACCCAATAATAGGTATATGGGCATTGATCGGTGTAATAAAGAACAAAACCTGCTTCTTCAATCACCGGATGTTTCGCACATTCCTTGAAATACGGCGGTTGTGCCCCCGATTCAATGGAAAGATACATAAGATTGATCCCGCAGTCGGATATGTCTGCCACACGGAAACCCTTATAAGTAAGGAATTTCGGGTCAGCGAGGAATTCCCGCTTTCGGCCCTCCGCGCACAAAATGCAAATACCTTTCTTTCCCTGCACCCTGGCATCACAGATACACGCCTCCAGCAGATCATTTGAGTATCCGTGTCCCTTCATGGAGCCGGATACCCATAGACAGTTAATGTAAAGATAACCATCTGCCGCAATCGGCACCCAGGCGTTTTCAGCCGGAATGTATTCAATAAAGCATTTACCGCGTTCCTCACTGCGATAGAAAACAAGTCCATCATCAAAGCGCTGCCGCAGCCATTCCTTTTTTACAACACTCTGCTTACCGGACATGGCGCAGCAGATATGTTCCTTGTCAATATTGTCTTTTGTGATCCGAATATAGTTCATCCGTTTCTTTGTACCCCCTGCCATAATTATCTCGTTTATCAAAGTAACCATTCGGTAACTCTATTATAGTTACCGAATGGTTACTTGTCAAGAGACACGCGCAAAAATTTCGTGACTGCTTTCATTAAGAAAAATCCTTGCTTTGAGAGATTCTTTCTGTTTTTGGTCTACTAACCGGAAGTTATAGCCTCTATTGGCTCTACCGGAGAATTTGCCCAAAACCGCTCTGTATCATTGATAACGGCTGAAGAAAGCAGTGTCTCCGCTTCGCCGGTCAACAGTTTTTAATAAGCCTCATCCGCCAACGAAAGTTTTTCTGCAAATGGAGCCTGTTCATCTTTTCCCTTATCAGACATCCGGGCAACCCGGCAAACCAATCGTCTGTATCCACTCCCTCATGGGTGTTAGCTCCATCTGGACATAATCGGCGGGATCTGTGACAATTCCTATATCGGTCAGAGTACCACCTGCATACTGCACTGTGATGTCCACACTGTCACCTGCGCCACTGGAACCGAGATTGGCAAATTTATTCTCTCCGGCGTAGTAATAACGGTCACGGGCAATGCTTTGAAACACTGTGTGCTTCGTGTCTTCTCCATCCCGTGTGTACAGCGCGAGAATCAACTTTCCATAAAATTCGTCTGTAAAGCGTTCCGTTGTACCGATCACCAGTTCCTCAATCCCATCACCGTCCAGGTCGATGACAGCATAGCCGACGTTTTCCAAGGGAGCATCACCATAGCAATCCATCAGTACTCTTTACTGGATGCCATGATTTTTACACCACCTATTTTTCCTGCTCAAAACAGCCGTCCCGGCAGCTTCTGCTTTTCTTTTGCCGGGAAAGTGGCTTCAAACTGTTCAAACCCTTCCGGGTCTTTCTCACAGATAAAATACCCATCGGGATCTTTGTATGTGCCGGAGATGCCGTCTAAAAAGCTGGGCGTCAGCTCCTTGATGAGGAAGTAATCTGCCTCCGGATCGTCGGCATAGCGCACACCCTTGGTTTTGGCCGGAACAAAGCCCGACTTGCCGTAAAAGTCAATATTGCCGGTAATGGCAAGCGCACCCGCACCCATTTTCTTCGCTTTTTCCATGGAATAGTCGAGCAGCTGCTTTCCATAGCCTTGCCGCTTGTATGCGGGTGCTATGCTGATGGGACCGAAGGTCATGATCGGTAGGGTTCGCCCATCGTCACAGTCGATCTCCGACCGCACATAGATGACCTGCCCGATCAGCTCGCCGTTCAGCTCCATCACGAAGTCCAGCTCCGGCACAAATGCCGGGTCAACCCGATAACAGTGCAGCACATAGTGCTCCATACAGCCGGGTCGATAAACATTCCAGAATGACTCGCGGGTCAGGTTTTCGACAGCTCTGTAATCGTCTTTCGTTTCCAAACGAATGATAATATTCTTTTCTGACATAACTTTTCTCCTTCTCTCTTATCAAAAATTTTGTATGGTCAGCAGATATTTTTCAAGCTACATTCTCTGATCCAATGATTCAGAAACTGCATCTGTTCCCCGATATGGAACCAATGCTCGCCACCGGGCATGACGCCAGTTCAGCATGCTGCTGCATTGCAAACGCCGATACTGTATTTTTGCCGTCAAAATACGCCGCCTTTTCCCTTTAGAGAATGATCCGCGTAATCTCCATCGTCACGATTTTCGGCACTTCGCTTGCAAAACTTAACGCACCGTCCTTGCTGCTGAACAGATAGCCTTTTCTCATTTCTTTTCCGCATTTCGGACACATCATTATCATTCCCTCCTCGTATTCTTATTGCTGCGTGCTGTACCAGTCGAGAACAGCACTTAGATTTTCCGCCTTGACCCGCTCGCCACTGTGAAGCATCATATCCAGCATATCGTTCTCCTCCGGCGTGCGGTCTTTCTTTTTTGCAAGACTCTTGCCCGCCGTTTTGACCATAATTTTCATCATTGGGCGGTAAATGCCGTGGAGCTTTTTGATATCAAAATTTCCTTGGAGTGTGAACAGCGGAATGTTGGCTGGAATCGCTGACTTTTTCCGCACGCTTTCTGTCTGTGTTCCGGTTTGTCCCATACCGACGCCGCAGACGGCGCACACCCGATAGTTCTTCGCAGCCTCGGCATAGCCCTTAACCGAACCGGCCATGATCCAGCCAAGATAGATAGCTTCAGCTCCGACAAAGTCCCGTTTCTTCGCTTCTGCAAGGGAATATGTCGGAAGTCCAGTTTTCTGTGCCAGCAGCTTGGCATACTGCTCGGTACTTCCAGTGTTGGTGGTGTAAATAATCGCATCCATAGTAGTCCTCCTTTTGAAAAAGAATGTGCCTTGGCACATTCGGGCGCCTCGCTCAGTCGCTTGCGACATGTTTCTTCTTCGCGCAAGTGCGCATCCCGCGGAGCGTTTTTTGTCATAGAACGAAGTTTTTATGACAAAAAGGACGCAGCGCATGATCGGCTTTGCGATCAGCACTGCGTCTTAGCGTCTGGCTGTTTGGTTTCAATGATAAAATTTTTTGCATTGATAATACTCTCATGCCTGCATTTAGGACAAAATAGAGGAAAAGTTACTAATTCCGTTTCCCGCAATATCTGCAAACGCGTCTTGGAACCGCACCACGGGCATAAAACCCAGCGTTTTTCTTCTTCGCCATCTTTCATGTTGTTCTCCCCTTCTTTCTGTAATCAGACTCAACCTTGGCAATAAAGCGATCAATATGTGTCGCCAGCAAGGACGAAACCGATTCTTTTTCCTCCGCACCGTCGTAGACACTGTATAGAAGATACATTGGCCCATAGAATTCCAACGCCAGCTGCATAGCCTCCTCATCAGAATCTGCCAATTTGCGGAAGATGGCCGCCATATACTCCAGAGGACCGCCCGCCAGATAGTCGTGGTGAAGCTGTGCAAGCTTGGAATCACGGTATTGCTCCAGCGTCAGCATTTTACGGAAATTGGAGGAAAACGGCTCCTTTGTCCAATGGTCAAACTGGGCAAGGCTGTATGTGCGAATTTTTTGAATTGGTGTATGCAGATATGCTTCCGCAAAGCCGTCTGGTTCCGTTTCCGGCATTTCATACGCCTCAGCGCGCTCATAGTCCATCTTGTTCATTCGCTCCACGATCTTATCTAAGATTTCCTGTTTGCTGGCATAGTGCTTATATAAAGCAGCTTTCGTAATTCCCAACTGCCCTGCAATATCATTCATAGATGTCCCCAGATAGCCGTTCTGCGCAAACAGTTCCAGTGCTGTTCTCAAAATCCGTTCCTTTGTACCCTCTGCCATAATTATCTCCTTTATCAAAGTAACCATTCGGTAACTACATTATAGTTACCGAATGGTTACTTGTCAAGAACGAATGAAAAAATTATGCCCTTTCGTTAAAATGTGCAAACTCCGGCGCAAATTCGCCAAGCGCATTTCTTCCTGCTGTCTGTACCATTTTTTCCATATTCTGTATACTTCCATAACACTGCTGTTTATAAAGAATTTACCCACTCACTGACTTTCTGTTTTGTTCCGCGGTTTAACAGACTGCCTTCTGTGATAACAGCCTCTGGTGCGGATGGCTGCAATTCTTTTACAGTATTACCGAATCCACTTCCACCGGATGTTGCAAAAAGAACGATCTTTTTACCGCTGAAATCATAGGCTTCCAAAAATGTATTGATAATTGTTGGAGCTACATACCACCAGATAGGGAATCCCAGAAGGATTTCATCATAAGAGCTCATATCTATCTCTTTCTTCATAATCTCCGGTCTGTATTTCTTATCACTCATTTCCACACTGCTCCGAGATTTTTTATCCATCCAGTCAAGATCAGCCTTTGTATATGGAACTTTTGGCTCAATCTCAAATAAATCAGCTTTTGCTTCCTCTGCAATCATCTCTGCTACTTTTTTTGTTGTTCCGCTTGCACTGAAAAATGCCACTAATTTTTTACTCATAATAAAAAGCCCCTTTCTTTGCAAATTTCTTGTATAAAAATAGATGTATAAGATTTGAATTTCTCTTATACATCTATTTTATACCCATTATTTTATTATGTCTAATGCTTATATTGAATTCTATCTACAAGTCCTTTTTTCATCATCTCATAAACCGTATCTGCTGTTGCGGTATGAAGTTCAATCTGAATCAGTGGGTATTTTTCTTTATACGTTTTACATATCCTTGCCAAGGTCTCTACTGCCGCAAATTTACCGCATAGCTCAAATTTTATGCTGTAATGCCATTACGATTTCTTACAATACAAATTCCGTCATTTCGGTCATATTCATCCAGCAGTTCCAGATAATGCGTAGTGAAAATAAGCGTTTTAGAACATAGTAAATAGCCTTTCCACTCCTGCGCCAGCGAACCAAACCTTTCATGCGTAAAATACGGATATGGTGAGAAACAGCGGACTCTGACCTATTCAGTTTGTCTGCAACTTCACTGACACATGCTTCTGAGGGACCAATTTAAAATAAAGCCTTCATGCGGGAAGGGTCCCCCCTTTTGTTTTTGTTTATTTCTGAACTTTAAAGATTTTTCACAAACAGTGCCCGGATAGCGTTGAGGACGGCTATAATCATCACGCCCACATCCGCAAACACGGCCAGCCACATATTGGCGAAGCCCAGAGCGACCAGCACGAGGCAGACCAGTTTTACGCCGATGGCCACCACGATGTTCTGATAGACGATGCCAAGGCACTTGCGTGAGATTTTGATTGCTTTGGAAATTTGCATTGGATCGTCATCCATCAGTACTACATCCGCAGCTTCAATGGCAGCGTCAGAACCCATAGCGCCCATAGCAATGCCGATGTCTGCCCGGCGAAGCACCGGGGCATCGTTGATGCCATCTCCCACAAAAGCCAGTTTTTCTTTCTCCGGCTTGTTCTGAATCAACTGCTCCACTTTCTCCACCTTGTCGGCGGGAAGCAGTTCACTGTAAACCTCATCCAGCCCCAGTGCGGAGGCTACACTATCAGCCACCTTCTTGGCGTCACCAGTAAGCATCACAGTCTTGCGAACCCCAGCCGACTTTAATGTCTGAATGGCTTCCTTGGAGTGAGGCTTCACGATATCGGAAATAACAATGTGCCCGGCATATTTCCCGTCAATCGCCATGTGAATAATGGTGCCTACGCTGTGGCACGGAATAGCCTGGACCCCCAGACGATTCATGAGCTTGTCGTTTCCAGCCGCGACCTGATGATCATCCACTGTGGCGATGACACCGTTGCCGCTGAGCTCCTGAATATTGGTTACACGGCTGCGGTCAATTTCCATGCCATAGGCTTTCTGTAAGCTCTTGCTGATGGGATGACTGGAAGCGCTCTCTGCCAGGGCCGCGTACTCCACCAGCTTGCGTTCGTCCATCTCGTTGTGGTGGATGGCGTTGACCTCGAACACGCCCTGGGTCAGAGTACCGGTCTTGTCAAAGACCACGATCTTAGCCTGTGACAGGGTCTCCAGATAGTTGGACCCCTTCACCAGAACGCCCGCCTTACTGGCTCCGCCAATTCCTGCAAAGAAGGACAAAGGAATGGAAATGACCAAAGCGCAGGGGCAACTGGCAACGAGGAAGGTCAGCGCACGATAGATCCAGGTCTCCCAGCCTGCATCCAGCCCCATGGCAAACATCCGTACCAGCGGCGGCAATACAGACAGCGCCAGCGCGGCATAGCACACCGCAGGAGTGTAGATCTTGGCAAAGCGGGAAATGAAGTCCTCCGACTTAGACTTCCGGGAGGAGGCGTTCTCCACCAGATCCAGAATCTTGGAGACAGTGGACTCGCCAAATTCCTTGGTTGTCTGAATATGGAGCAAACCTGTCATGTTGATACAACCGGAGATGATCTCATCGCCAGTCTTGACCTCACGGGGCAAACTTTCACCAGTGAGAGCGGCAGTGTTCAAAGTGGATTCTCCCTGCACTACGGTACCGTCAATAGGAACTTTCTCACCGGGCTGTACCACAATAATGGTGCCGATACCCACTTCGTCCGGGTCTACCTGTTCCAGTTTTCCCTCCCGTTCGATATTGGCATAATCAGGACGGATGTCCATCAGATCACTGATGTTCCGGCGGCTCTTGCCCACAGCGTAGGACTGGAACCATTCGCCCACCTGGTAGAACAGCATCACCGCAATGGCCTCCAGATAGTCGCCGTTTTCATATACAGCCAGTGCCAGAGCCCCCAGCGTAGCCACCGCCATCAGAAAGTGCTCATCGAACACCTGACCGTTACGGATACCTTTTCCGGCTTTTTTCAGAATGTCGTAGCCAATAACCAGATAATCCACCAGGAACACAGCCAGACGTACCCAGCGGCCTGCCGAGCCAAACACTTCAAATGCGCCTGCGCCCAGGACCTGCAAAATTAACAGTAGAACCGTAGCAGTCAGAATCCGCCACAACATCACTTTTTGTTTTTTGGTCATACCGGCGGAGGGCCGCATGCCGATGATCTGAAGGATCACGGCCAGCAGAGCCACCACGATCAGCAGACCGTTGATGATATACTCCTGCATTTCGTTTTACCCCTTTCACAATTGCTTATTCGTTTATTTATCTAAGAGAAAAAATGCCCTGCAAGCTGCCGCTCGACAGGGCATTTCGTTTCGCTGGCTTACAGAAATATCTCGCAGTCGGGTTCCACCTTCTTGCAGGCTTTGCGAACCTCCTGCATAACAGCCTTGGGATCCTGATCTTCCTCGAACTCCACGTTCATCTTGAGGGTCATAAAGTTCACCGTAGCACTCTGTACGCCGCTGGTCTTGCGGGCGGCATCTTCCATCAGGTTGGCGCAGTTAGCGCAATCCACATCGATTTTGTAAGTCTTTTTCATTTTGAAAATCTCCTCTCTTAATTTGTTCCTGTTGTCAGAACAATTAAATCATCGTTTAATTGTATCTTCATCATACGCAGGAAAACCGTCCTCGTCAACGCTTTGAACCCATATCCTGCTATTCGGGAAAAGGGTTCTTCTGTTTGGGCAAAATGCAGCTTTTATCGGCACATTCCAGTACCCGGTAAAAAGCCGGGAGGCATTGACAATTTGAGTCAACTTCCCGGCGTTTTATTTTCTGCATTTTCTACTGCTGCAAAGGATTCAGAAAGCAAATTGATTCATGAGAGTTGATAGCTCCCACCGCCTGCAAATAGGCATAGATGATTATGGTCCCCACAAACTTCATGCCTCGCACGCCTCCCGGAGAGCAGGCAGCAGCTCATCCAGCCGCCCGTCCAGTCCGAAGGACTTCTCTTTGATATTGTCCGCAATGTAGATCTCCCCCAGATTGATGGTCACATAAGTGGCGTTTGGCTCGCCGGCCACCAGGCGCATCATCGGGGCCTTGATCAGCTGATTGCGCCAGCCAATGCCCAGCTCTAGAACCACCAGTTTCTTTCCGTGGTAGGTTTTCAGAAAGTTTTGGAACCGTGCCTGGGCAGCGGTATCCGGAATCATTCTCTGACCCGCGCCCATGTGGATGTCCATGGGACCTCCGCACTTGGGACAACGCGGCACCAACTCTGTAGGCACATGGCCGCCCTGTTCGGCAGCCGATAATTTTTCGGCCACCTCTAAACTTGAATAGAGGGTGTCGTGGCAGGGGCGGGCACACTGCATCGTAAACCAGTTGCCCTCAATCTCATAGATTTTCGTCGGATCGAAACCACACCGTTCAAAGTGACCTTCTCCGTTTGATGTGACGACAAAGTAATCCTTCTCTCCCACAATGCCCTTCAAATCGTTCATCACCGGCGTAGGCTGGTATTGCCCGCAGTAATGATGGATGAGCCGGGCCCAGAAGGCCCATTTTTTCTCCTCGCTGGGCCATCCGGCCATCATTCCCTGCAAAATACAATGTAAGCCGTATTTTTGTTTGAAATCTCCAAACAATTCATCAAAGGCTGCATTATCTGCAAACAAATGCAATCCTTCGGTGATGGACAGGCCGTTACTGGCCCCGATCAGGATAGCGTCCGCTTCTCTGAATTTTTCCGCAATAGGGTTCCAATCAATCATATTCGTTCGCTCCTTTCTATTTTATGGTTGCTGCGATGGATCGCACCTGCCGGAGGGCAGCTAGAGTTTTCGTGCATCCCGTAGCACTTGAGCAATGTCGGCCACAATGGTCATGCCCTTGTCCTCCAACTGTTTGGGCAGGAAGTCATACTTGTTGTTGACAGCAATATACCGGGCATGGGGAAAGCTGAGGGTCAGGTTCCAGAAAGGCTCCTGAATAAACATGGGAGTCATTCGGCCAACGCCCAGTTCCAGAAACAGAATTTTGCTGTCTTTGTGTTCCAGCACATAGCGAGAAATTTTTTCGTACTGTTCTTCGTATTTCTTTCCTTGCAGAAAATTCCCATATCCTCGCACCCAGGGGAATGCCTCACCGCCGCAGTGGGGGCACCGGGGAATGAGATCCGTAGGAATCTTCGTGCCATCCCCCATAGCGGCTACCATATCAGCCACCGGCTTTACCGCATCCCAAGTGTCATCGGTACAACAGGCGGCACACTGGAGGAAGCGGTGATCCCCCTGGACCTCCGCCACCTTCTCCTCCGGGTAGAGTTTGACAAACTGGGTATCCTGGTTAGTGGTGAGGATGAAGAAGTCCTTGCCTTTCAGCAAAGCGTCCAGATCCAGATAGGGATGACGCACAGGTGCGGTCTGGGTGGTGTGAAGGAAGGTGGCGAGATACCCCCAATACTCTTCCCTTGTCTTCCAGGGGTGCATCATCCCTGCAAAAGCACCTTTGAAGTGGTATTTCTCGGCAAAAGGTCGGAAGTATTTGCGATAGGAGTCGTTGTCCTCGTAGTAAAAATCTCCGCCACCGGCAGCGGACAGGCCGGAGGCCCCGCCCACTACCACACAATCAGCTTCCTTTACCTCCTGTACCAAACGATGGATCTGTTCGCTATACGGCAGCGGCTTTTTGTCAGTCAGCTGATAAGGCGTACTGCCGGAAGCATAGATATGATAGTGTCTGGAATAATTCATCTGGGTCTGCATGACCAGATCATCATAGAAGTTCATTGTCACCATTCCTTTCAAGTGGGTGTTATTTTTATTCTTACTTCAAATTATTTTAGCATCCCCTTGCGTCACTGTCAATATGCTGTTATAATAAAAATAACATCAAAACAAAAAAGGAGATCAGGCCATGAAATATCCAACCCGCCTTAGCGATGCTGTTCATATTCTAGCTTTTATCGCTCTGTACCCAGACTGCGATCTGACCAGTAACAAGCTGGCAGAGAGCATTCAGACAAATCCTGCCTATGTGCGCCAGCTCATGTCCGCCCTGCGGAAAGGTGGACTGCTGATCAGCGTGAAGGGACATCCCCGACCTGCTCTGGCTCGTGAGCCGGAGAAAATCACTCTACTGGATGTCTATCGAGCAGTAGAGGGCAACAAGCCCCTGCTCCATCAGGACATCCACACCAACCCCGCTTGTGGCGTGGGCGTGAACATTCAACTGGTGCTGCGGGATTTTTACTTGGACATTCAAAAAAAAGCGGAACAAAGAATGCAAGAAATTACACTGAAAGATGTACTGGAACAATATCACATGAAGTTAGAAGGGACGCTCTTGCAGCGTTTATGACGGATTGATTTTCAGAAACTCTTCCATTTGGGAGAAAAATTCTTCTGAACGGGAAATACAGAACCTCCTTGCGGAGCTATACTGAGAACCGGAGAGACCTATACCCCGTATTTTGTGAATGATTAAAGAGGATCGCTACTACGAGGACATTTCCATCCAGCTGTTGGAAAATCTGGTTACATAATAATAGACAATGGACCGGCCAAATCTGAATGGCAGGCCCTAAATTAAGGAGGAAACTAATATGAAACTTGGCATTATTCGTTGTATGCAGACAGAGGATTACTGCCCCGGAAGCCGGGATTTTCGGACAATCCGAGAGAGAAAAGGCGCTTTTATGGGAGAGGATGATATTCAGTTAGTGGGCTTCATCAACTGCGGCGGCTGCCCCGGAAAAAAAGCGGTGCTGCGGGCCCGTTCTCTGGTAGAACAGGGCGCTGACACCATTGCTTTTGCTTCTTGCATCAGCAAAGGGACTCCCATTGGTTACCCCTGTCCTTTTGCTAAGCGTATGCGAGAGCTGGTGCAGAAAGAGGTAGGCGATGGTGTCCGTATCTTGGATTACACCCATGACGCTGGCCCTGAACCAGAAACATCTCAAAAGTAAAGTTTCTTTTCTCTCCGGTCTATGATAAGATAGACTTCAAGGAGGAGTGCTAAATGATTCAGAACCACTTACCCCACGACCACGGACAAACTATCGAGCATGAACTGGAATATATGCCCAGCGTAGAAAACTTTCAAACCGTAGCTGATATTTTCAAGCAGCTGGGAGATGGCAGCCGTATTCGCATTTTTTGGTTGCTTTGCCACTGTGAGGAATGTGTTATCAATCTTTCAGCCATGGTAAATATGAGCAGTCCTGCAGTTTCTCACCATCTCAAGCAGTTGAAATCAGCGGGTCTGATCGTTAACCGCCGGGACGGAAAAGAGGTCTATTATAAAGCAGCTGATACCGAGCAGGCCCGAAATTTCCACCACATGATTGAGTGGCTTGTAAAAATCGCCTGTCCGTCGCAAGTAGAAAAACAAAAAGGAACGCCATGAAAAAAGAAGAATCCAAAGTTATCGCTCAAAAACTTCAAAAGATCCCAAACGGCACCCTCGCCTTGAAGCATTGCCGGGCTGGTGGAACGGGTACTACACTCTTTGGAGAACAGTTTCGAGCGGTTACCGCTGGAAAAGGGTGTATGGAGGCATATGAAACTTTTCCTGGAATAGAGGTATCCTTCAATGTTTTTCTTGCTTCAGAGGTCAAGTTTCGGCATGATGCTTCGGATTCTGTTTTAGAAATTTACTATTGTCGCAGTGGTCGCGTGGGTTGGAATATGCACGGCGGTACTGCCGTCTATTTAGGTACAGGTGATGTGACAGCACACAGTATGGCCTGCTGCGCGGATTCCGCCATGATGTTTCCCCTAGGATATTCAGAGGGAATTTCCATTTCCGTGGATCTGAAACAGCTCTCTTCCATTTGCCCGGAAGCTTTAAAGAATGCCGGTGTGGAAGCAGACCAGTTACAGAATCGATTTTGCTCCGGAAAGCCATCCGCAATCCCGTCTTGTTCCGATTTAGAGCATATTTTTGCCCCACTCTTTTCTGCTCCTGTGTCCGTTCGAATTTCCCTCTTGAAATTGAAGGTGCTGGAAATTTTGATTTATTTGAGCAACATGAAATCGGAGCATAAAGAATTGACTCAATACTTTTCCCAGCAAACCGAATTGATAAAAGAAATTCATCAACAGTTGACAGAGCACTTGGAGCAACGATTTACGATTGCAGAACTTTCCAAACAGTATTTGATAAATACCTCCACTCTAAAGGAGATATTCAAGGCAGTCTACGGTCAGCCTATCGCCACCTATATGAAGGAATTTCGAGTGCGTCAGGCTATGAAATTATTACGGGAAACAAATGACACTATCGCGGATATTGCTTCCCAAGTAGGCTACCAAACCCAGGGAAAGTTTTCAAGCGCTTTTCAGTCTATCGTCAAAATGTCACCCAGAGAATACAGAAAAATCCAGGGTATAGCTCCATTGGATTCCTTTAGCAAAACACTGTAATGAAAAATCCCGAATTGTCATTCCCAGTATAACATGCCTTCTCCCCGCAGAAAAGCATGGCGAAAAACAAAAATGTCCCCGGAGAGCTTGTGCGTATGTTTTTTCAGCGTTTCCGATCTGAATTTCTCAGAACAGAATATCCTCCGGCTTGAACTTATCTTTTTCGGTAATGGGGCGGATCACCTTGCAGGGCACCCCTACTGCGATGACACCGGCGGGAATGTCATGGGTGACGACGCTTCCCGCCCCGATAACCGAGCCTGCCCCGATGGTAACGCCGCCGCAGACGGTGGAATTTGCACCGATCCAGACGTTTTCCTCCAGCGTAATAGGTGCTGAAGTTCCAATGCCGTGGCTGCGCTGCTCCGGGTCGATGGCATGACCGGAGCAGGCAAGGCATACGCCGGGGGCAATAAAGACACCTGCTCCGATGTTTACCGGAGAGGTATCCAGAATGACACAGTTATAGTTGATGACCGCCAAGCCGTGGGTATGGATGTTGAAGCCATAGTCACAGTGGAAATCCGGTTGAATGCCGGTCATGGGAGAACAGGTGCCCAGCAAGGTCTGCAGGATGCTGCGCCGCTTTTCCTGTTCGTTGGGAGCGGTGCGGTTGTACTCCCAGCACAGTTGCTTTGCACGGTTCTGTTCCTCCGTGGGGGTGTTTTCATAGCCGCTTACGTAGGCGGCAAGGCGTTTCATAATATCCAGAGCGTTCATCGTGTTTGTCCTTTCCATACAATGTTTCCTCAAGGATTATACCACATTCTCTGTCGGTGTGTAATAGGCTGCTTTCCCCTCCCTCATTTGTTTGTCCGCTTGATCTTCTCCATCACTTTGCCCTTAGCCAGCTCATCCACCAGCATGGGATATATTTTTGCAAATGGCATGGCATATACTTTTTCAGTTTCCATTTTCGTCCCTCCCTCAGGTGCGTCTATGTGCAGCGTATACCACTCTTCCGGATAATAAAGAATGTGTGCCGCCGCCCACAGCGCCAAACATCAGCCGGGGAATTTCCAGTCTGACAAACCGTAATGTACATTACTCAAAATTTTACAGATTGATAACCTTCGGTTCTTCTGTGAATGAATAAATAGTTGCGATGCCACTTTCAAAAACGAATACCGTCATCAAATTGTCATCAACCGTATACATAGACTGGAGAGCATTTTTATTTGCTTCCATCATGGCTACACGAGCTTCACGGCGAGTATCTTCTTTTACTGCACCTTTCACACGAATCCAAGTACCTTTGTTCATTCCACACATTTCAACTTTTCCATTTACTTTCATCTGATTGTAAACATCTTTTTTATTATTCGTTACAATATAAAGTTTTCCTTCAAATTCACATACAGCACCAAATGGGCGTACATGTGGCTGGTCTCCTTCTACCGTGGCAAGATAAAAAGTTCCGCATTCCTGCAAATATTTTACTACGTCATTCATTTCAAAATCCTCCTGAAAACAAATTGTATTTTTATTTTTTATGCGTATAATTATATATCATAGGAGAAAACAAACAAGTACGATATTTTACGATACTGGTATCAGAAAGGAATGTATATATGGAAAAGAAAAATCTATTTGGGCTTTGCCCGTATGTGACTTCGCAAAAAGTTTTAACAGGTAAATGGTCTATGTATATTATGTATTTGTTAACAGATGGCCCCATCCGGTTTAATGAATTACAAAGAAAAATGCCAGAAGAAATGACACATACAACGCTATCAAGACAGCTGAAAAAGTTGGAAGAAGAAGGCTTGATTGAACGCATAGAATATCAGCAGATTCCACCAAAAGTAGAATACAAATTAAGTGATATTGGAGAAAAATTCAGGAAAGTACTGAAGGAGTTGGAAATATGGGGAAACGAGTATATTCAATATTTAAACGATAAAGAATGATGAAATATTCTCCTACGAATATGGGTAGCATATAAGCTATTCAGTTTTCAAGGAACATCCGTTTTCGCGTTGGCCTCGTAGGCGCGCTTTGGTTGTCCTTGCAGGACTACCTACGGTTCGTTTTGACTTTTTTAGTGTCCTATGCAGTCGGATTGGGGCAAAAAAAATACCTCGTTGGTTTCCCAACGAGGCATCGAAGACGATTCTATTCTGTTTTCTGTAAACTGGTACCCGTTTATCTCCTGGTGACCATTTGAGTCACGGCCAATGTATTAAAAAAGCAAAGCTCATCTCAGCAAATCAGACAAGCTGTATTCTCCTTTGGGGATATTTGCTGTTCTGCGATACTCTTTTATGGCTTTCACCAAGAGCTGTGGGTTACTGAAATACTGCTTCACAAAATCATACGACTTCACATCATGCATCCGAAGATTTGTTTTACAAAATTCGCTTGTTTTTTTCCAGAACGCTTAAACTGATCATATGCTTTACTCAATCGAAATTCCTCTCTGCGAGAATCCAAAATCCGTATCACAGAAATCTGCTCATCAAATCCTTTCCGTAAGTATCGCTCCTCGAATCGTTTAGCACTTCTGCAACGGATAACACATTCTTCCAACATTTCTTCTCTTTTGAAAATCAGAAGATCATTATCAACCAGTATGTCGATAATAGCTTCTTCGGCAGATCCTTCACATATACACGCCTTATATTTTGCTAATTCCATTCTGCTGCCTCCTTAATTGATTGAAGCAGCCAGGCTTTTCTTCAAGCGCATATACGCTTCATATGCTGGCGTTGTTCCCTCAAGGAAACCGCTCTGATAGGCATCACTCTTTTTAATATCATTACATTTCAATATATGGCTCAAATTTTCTGCTGTAATGCCATTACGGTTTCTTACAATACAAATTCCGTCATTTCGGTCATATTCATCCAGCAGTTCCGGATAATGCGTAGTGAAAATAAGCGTTCCGCCATTTTTGTTCAGTCGGCTGTCCATAAAGAAGCGTAACCGCCATGTTGAATTCCAAAAGAAAAGATGCCATAAAAACAAGCAATCCAACAATCAAACTGTACTTTTTTTATTTGTTTAGGAGCACTACTTCTCTTTTCCATTGTACGCAAGGAAAACGTTATCAGTACAATGTAAAAACGTTCTATAACTTTTTGGGCAAAATTTATTCAATTTTTTTACTTCCGTGATATAATGCTTAATTATAAAAACATTAGTCAGAGACCCAACTCCCACTGAGACAAATTTGCTATTACTCACCACCTGAAGAGGTGGGAGTCTTCTCGACTGAGATAAAACGAGGTGAATCAGGTGAAAAAAAAGACACTTGTGCCTCTTCTCGTTTTTTTAATGGGCATATGCCTTGTTAGTTTAGTCGTATACAACACAGATACTCATGAAAAAGAGCAGAGCCGCACAACAGCACAATTAAATGCAACAACCTATGGAGAACGTATAGAGAATGAGATTATAAATGGAATAGAGATTACAGATGTTCTGAAACAGCTTTTGATCAGCGGAACTGGAGAAATCAATCAATTTGACACAATTGCAAAAAATATTATGTCGGATTCTGTTGAAAGCGTACAGCTTGCTCCGGCTGGTATTGTAACGGATATTTATCCGGCCGATGGAAATGAGGCAGGTAAGATTGATCTGATTCATGATAAAGAACGTGGTGAAATTTCCATATATGCAAGAGATCATCATACAATCGTTACACAGGGACCTTTTGAATTGAAACAGGGTGGATATGGAATTGCTGTCCGCAATCCTATTTATCTGAAAGATGAAAACGGGCAGGAATATTTTTGGGGATTTACCATTGTTATCCTTCGTGTTCCGGATATTTTTTCAGATGCGACAAGTGCGCTTTCGAAATTTGGATATGAATATAGTCTTTCCAAAACGGATAATCCATGGAGTGATAATTATAAAATTATTTATCAGTCAGATCGTCAATTAACGAATCCTGTTTCCTATGACTTTACGATAGGAACGGAGAACTGGAAGTTTGAAGTAATGCCTGAAAATGGCTGGGGAAACAATACATTAATAGCAGTAATCAGTGTTTTCTTTATTGCGATTACCATGCTTTTGGTAACTCTTACCCGGATGTGGCTGGTATCAAAAGAAAATAAAAACAAATTTCAAATACTGGCACACACAGATTCTCTTACAGGTATTTACAATCGCTATGGATTCGATGAACTGGCAGAAAAGATGATTAATAAAAATCCGAAAGCGAAATTTGTGGCTGTACTTCTTGATATTGATGATTTTAAATTTATTAATGATATCTATGGACATGTTTACGGAGACAAAGCATTAAGGAGTCTGGCAGACAGTATGAAAGCTTTTTTCCCGTCTGATGCGTTACTAGGAAGAAATGGTGGAGATGAGTTCTGTATTCTTTTAAAAAATTATTCCTACGAGGATGTAAAAGAGAAGCTACAGCAATTCACTATGGCTCCAAAGACATTTTCATATAAGGGAAAAGAATATCCATTTTATATTTCTCTTGGATATTCGGAATATCCGACATTTGCGTCTAACCGTTCACAGCTTATGCGCTGTGCAGATGCAGCCCTTTACGAAATAAAACTTCATGGAAAAAATGGCTGCATGGCTTATAGGGAAGGACTTGAATTAAGGGTTCGTAAACAACTGGGATTTGCATTTAGGGATATCTCCGAGCACCTTCCAGGAGCATTTATCATATACAGAGCAGACAAAGAAGATGATGAACTCTTTTATGCAAATCAGGAGTTTCTTCATATGGCCGGATATAAAGATATGGATGAACTATTCAGACTTACAAAGAAAAGTTTCAGCAACCTGATACGGGAAGATGAGAAGAAGAAGATAGAAGCAAGCATTTGGAAACAGATTGATAATGGCAATGGAAATGACTATATCCACTTTCATTTACGAAGAGCGGATGGATCGTATCTGTCTGTGCTTGACCATGGGAGAATTGTTGAGAGCCAGCAATATGGCAAAGTATTTTATGTATTGTTCATGGACTGGGAGGATATGAAAAGTCATTACAGTGAAAAATTTTCCGGATAATCGAAGGAAATATTGTAAAAAATATCGTTGTAAATAGAAAAATCCTGCTCATATTCATATATTGAACAGGATTTTTTCTTAAAATCGCATATGGAGCTTCTATTTTATTTGCCAAGGTATGATCTGTTTTCGCCAGTGAATTAAGCAATGACCGCATCTTTGGATCCAGATTCTTTTTCCCATAAAATGCTTCTTCAAAACCCATGATAACTTAGAGGATGACACCCATCAAGGTATCCACCAAGTTAGCCACCAAGATTCTACGCCGTCAGCAGTTATACTGCTCCTAATAAAATTGTGTTAATAGGGTTATTTAAATACAGCAGGTCAGTATGAGCAAAAAGTGGGATTCCAAGCCCGCGCTGGACGAGCATGGTTGCCGTGGAGCGTGAGGACTTTGACCGACTTTCCACTCTGGCAAAGAAGTACGTTACAGCAGAGAAAAAGGAATCCAAACTGCAAAAGGCGGTGGATGCGGCAAACAAGCTAATTGCAAAACTCAGGGCTGAGATTGACAGTTTGAAACAGGAAATTTCTGATTATAAGTCTGTCCACAGCAAGCTCCGTGCGGCGGAATTGGAGCGTGAAAATACGGAGAGGGACGCCGCAGGGCGGCAAGCGAAGCAGCGAAAAACGAATAAAAGTGTTTTAGGGCTTCGTTGATTGTTGCGTTGGCAACCCCACCGCAATGGTAGTGCCCTTCTCCGAACTTTTCTCCACCCAAACGGAGCCGCCGTGGAGGTCGGCGATCTCCCATACCAGTGAGAGCCCCAGTCCTGCGCCACCGTATTCCCGGCTGCGAGACTTGTCCACCCGGAAGAAGGGCTGGAAGATACTGCGCTGATACACCTCCGGGATGCCGCAGCCGGTGTCGGAGACGCGGAGCAGGAGCTTTTCCAACTCCTGAGTGACAGAAACCCGTACCGAGCCGCCCGGCCGGTTGTACTTGACAGCATTCTCCGTCAGGTTGAAGATCAGCCGGTAAATCAGTGCATCGCTGCCGGTCATAATGCCGTCGCCCTCCGCCGTCAGCGTGACGCCAAGCTTATCTGAGAGCGGCGCAAGATCTGTGAAGATCTCCTCGATCATGGGAGCGAGCTGGATCCGCTCGTTCCGCGCCACCTGCTTCAGATTGCTCATCTCCAGCAGTGTCCTGGTCATCTGTATCAGCCGTTCCGTCTGCTCACGCAAAAGCGTGAGGAACTCCGCCGTCTCCGGTCGCACATCAGGATGCTCCGCGGAAAACAGCTCCAACTGCGCCTGCATTAGTGCCAGTGGCGTGCGCAGCTCGTGGGCGGCGTTGCCGGTGAACTGCCGCTGGGCGGAAAAGGCGTTGTTCAGCCGCTCCAGCATCTGGTTGAACGAGCGGCTCAGCTGCCGGAACTCCGAAATAGCGTCTTCATCGATCCTCATATCGGCAAGATTGTTCAGCTGCACCTGCTCCACCTGCGAGGTAAAGCTGCGCAGGGGCTTGAGCGCGCGTCCGCTGACGAAATAGGCGAGGATGCCGCTGAGCAGCGTTATCGCCGCCGTGATGTACCAGTTGGTGGTGCGGAAGCGCCCCTGCACCCCATCGACAATGATCGTCAGATCCTCGCCAGGGGCTATGAGCTGTGGGTCAAAGCTCGCCGCTCCGCCATCATTCAGGATCACCGTGCCGCCGCCTTGTAAGTTGTCCGCAATGGTGTCCATATAATACATACCGGAGGAGCACAGCAGCAGATTCATGGCCACGCAGGTGACACCGATGAGCAGGACGGACATCAGCGTGATGCGCCACTGCAGGGAAAGCCGCTTCATTCCGCCTCACCTCCCATCAGATAGCCCTCGCCGATGCGGTTGCGGATGGGGTCATAGCCCAGCACGGCGCGGAGCTTTTTGCGCAGGGCGGAGATGTGGACGCGAATGGAATTGCTGAAGCTGTCCACGCTATTGTCCCAAACGTGATCCATCAGCTCCTCCTGACTTACTGGCCTTCCTTGATGCACCATCAGGTATTCCAGGATTCCTGTTTCCTTCCGGGTGAGCGTCAGCGTCTGCCCGTTGACGGTGGCGGTACGGGAACGGGTGTCAAAGGTCAGGTCTCCGCAGCTTAGCAGCACATCCTGCTGGGTAAACTGCCGCAATGTCAGGCTGCGGATGCGGGCCTCCAGCTCCGCCAAGTGGAAGGGCTTCGCCAGATAGTCGTTCGCCCCGGCATCTAGCCCCTGCACCTTGTCCTCCACTTCGCTGCGGGCGGAGAGGATCAGCACCCGCGTCTCCCGGTCGGTCTGCCGCAGGGTGCGCAGCACCGTCATGCCGTCCTTTTTCGGCAGATTCAGATCAAGAAGCACCAGATCGTATCGTTCCACGCCCAGAAGCGCCAGCGCTTTTTCCCCGTCATAGCAGTAGTCCACGCTGTAGGCCAGCCGCCGCAGGCTGCGGACGATGGTCTCGCACAGGGCGCGTTCATCTTCAATTACTAAAAGGTGCATGAGAGCCCTCCTTTTTATTTCTTCGTTTTTGTGTTGCTTTCATTATAGCAAAAACAGATAAGGTTTGTGTTAAGTTTTCGTTCTTAACAGAGACTTTAACTCTCCCGCGCTATGATGGGGACAGAAAATCGGAAAGGGTGATGAAAAATGAGTTGCGAGAAAAAGGCAGCGGCGCAGATCGCGCTGCTGATGGCCGGAGCCGCCATGCTGTGCTTCGGTGTCTGGCGGGGCGAGGCGGCGACAGTGCTGAGCAAAGCAATCAAATTATGTCTGGAGTGTGTGGGCATTGGGTAAAAAGTTTTCAGGCGTTTCACAGACAATGTCCCGCTTCCGGGGCTGGATTCAGGCGGGGGCGACGCTGCTGACCAACCTGCATCTGCCGAACTTTCTCAAGGGCGGACTGTATCAGGGGGCGGGGAAGACCGTCTGCGTGCCGGGGCTGAACTGCTACTCCTGTCCGTCGGCGTCTGGGGCCTGCCCCATTGGTGCGTTTCAGGCGGTGGTGGGGTCTTCCAAGTTCAGCTTCTCCTACTATATCATAGGCTTCCTCATTCTGCTGGGCGTGCTGCTGGGGCGCTTTATCTGCGGCTTTCTATGCCCCTTCGGCTGGTTTCAGGAGCTGCTGCACAAAATCCCCACTAAGAAGCTTTCCACAAAGAGGCTGAAGCCGCTGACATACCTGAAATACGCTGTCCTGCTGGTGATGGTTTTCCTGCTACCGGCGTTCCTTGTGAACGATGTTGGCATGGGAGATCCGTTCTTCTGCAAATACCTCTGCCCCCAAGGCGTGCTGGAGGGAGCCATCCCGCTGTCCCTTGCCAATTCCGGCATCCGGACGGCGCTGGGCAAGCTGTTTACATGGAAATTCAGCATCCTGCTGTCGGTGATTGCGCTGAGCGTACTGTTCTACCGACCGTTCTGCAAGTGGCTCTGCCCGCTGGGCGCGTTCTACGCGCTGTTCAACCGGGTGTCCCTCTTCCAGATGAAGGTGGATAAGAATAAGTGCGTTTCCTGCGGGAAATGCGCCAGAGCCTGCAAGATGGATGTGGATGTGACGAAAACGCCCAACCATACCGAGTGCATCCGCTGCGGAATGTGCTTCCGCGCCTGTCCGACGAAAGCCGTGTGCTTCCGCTACGGCTTCGGAGACGGTAAAGATAAGGCAAAAGCAGCGGAAACACTACAGACAAACAACACTAACAGGGAGGAATAAAACGAATGAAGATGAATAGGACGAATACTGCCGACAGAATTCTGGCGCTGCTGCTTACTGCACTGATGGTGCTCTCTCTGGCAGCCTGCGCCACAAAGGGCGGAGACAAAATGGACGGAATGAGTAGCGAACCGAAGAATGCCAAGGAAGCGGTTGCCATGCACAAGGAGCTGATGGCGCAGGAAAATGCCATTCTCTCGGAGAACACAGCGCTTTGGGAAAAAGTTTTCATAGCGGCCGACAAGGGCATGACCATGCAGGAGGACGGCAAAAACTATGGTGAGTTCTTGTTGGACACCATCGAAGGTTCCAAAGATCAGTTTACGGAGGATGAGCTGAAGCTGCTCAAGGAGGCGGCAGAGAAGATCCGCGAGATTGAAAACAAGCTGACCATGATAGAGAAAAAGTACCCCGAGGCGGCACAGCAATCTACGGATGGCGCTATGAGCGTGCCCGCGGGCAGCGACATGACCACGCCGCCTGATGACGGCAGCATGCAGAAATTCCCCGTCTTTGAGGGCAAGGACCTGGATGGCAACACGGTGAAGAGCGACGAGCTGTTCTCCGCCAACGCCGTCACCGTGGTGAATTTCTGGTTCACCACCTGCAATCCTTGCGTAGGCGAGCTTTCCGAGCTGGATGCGCTGAACAAGGAACTGGCGGAGAAGGGCGGCTCCCTCATCGGCGTCAACACCTTCACGCTGGACGGCGACGAAACGGCAATTTCCGAGGCGAAGGATGTGCTTGCCAAGAAGGGCGCCACCTATCAGAATGTGTATTTTGACTCCGACGGTGAGGCGGGAAAGTTTACCACCAACATCTTTGCCTATCCCACCACCTATGTGGTCGACCGCAGCGGCAATATCGTGGGTGAACCCATCGTAGGCGCCATCACGGAAAAGAAACAGGCGGAGACTCTGCAAAAGCTCATCGACCAGGCTCTTGCCGCCGATATGGGCTGACAAACGAATTTATCTTCTCCGAAAGGAGGGATACACCATGTATCGGAGAGTATTGCCGCTTCTGCTCACCGCGGTACTGCTGCTGAGCGGCTTTCACAAAGCCCATTGAAGAGCCTGCCGTGGTGGAACTGGAGGACCTGAGCCACGGCATGCGCCGTACAGAGGTCAGAAGCCGTGCCGGAGATTCTCACCTTGGTCATGTGTTCACTGGCGATCCGGAGTCCCCAATGGCGTGCGCTACTGTATCAACAGTGCGGCCCTGCGCTTTGTGCCTTACGCAAAGATGAAAGCAGAGGGTTACGGATATCTTCTGTATCTGTTCGAGGAATGAGTTCGCAAAATACTGTTATGTTTCTTAATATTTTTGCTATCAACATGTTCTCCTGCGGCCTTACGATCTGTCAAATCCATCCATGCTTTTGCCTTAAATGGAATCAAATATGCCGCATCCAAGACAGTCACTCCGTGCTTAAACTCTACGTCCTCATAGGTAACCTTGACTCCAAGAACTTTATCGAGATATTCCATGTCATCACCTGCATTCTTAACTCTTTTTCTGTATTATAACTTTTTTTGAGTTAAGATACAATATTTGAGTTAAGAGCAGTCAAAGATCAACATTATAAAAAATCATTTTCAAAGAAAAAAGCCCGGTGCAGCATGAGCATTACACCCACACTGCACCGGACATTCCATCATCGACTGCTTTGTCTATTTTCTTCTTCCTGCCGCACTTCCTGCTCATGCAGCTGCTCTTTTTCTGCTCGTCCTCTTTCAGGTTTTCCTGCATAATCTTCTGCGCCACAAGCCAATCCTGCATTTCCGATTTGGTCTTGCGGTACTCTGCATGTGTTCGTCCGTCAACGGCAAAATTGGACTTCATGGATTAAACAAATGTGTGTCTCCCTCTTTTTTATCGCAACATCATTCTATCCTTGTTGTATTTGAAAATGTATATGTACTCTTCTGATATATCCCCTTGTTTCTAAAATAATTTTCAAATGCATTTCAAAATTTTATTCTAAAATTTCTATAATTGCATGTTCAACTTGATGTTCTTTTATTTTGTCAATGATTATATGCATATTTTCTATTTCTAATTCTATTTTTGTATCCCCATCCTTTGGTACCATACCAAATTTTTGAAATACAAATCCAGTAAATGTGTCACAATCTTCTGCTGTAAATGTAACACCTATAGCGTCTTCAATATCACTTAATCGTATATTTCCTTTCACTTCCCACTTGTTATCGCTTATTCTTATAATAACAGTTTCTTCTTCCGACGATATTGGTTCAATATCGTTTAAATCGCCAACAATTTCTTCTAATAAATCAAAAAGAGTTACTATTCCAACCACTCCACCATACTCATCTAATACAATCGCCATAGATTGCTTCGATTGTTTCATATTTTTAAAAAGCACATCTGCTTTTGTAGTTTCCATAACAAAGTATGGTGCAGAAATTGCAGAATCTATAACCATATCCTTACTTTTTTCTTTTAATCTAAAATAGTCTTTTGCATTTAAAATGCCAATAACATGATCTATCGAATCTCCACAGACGGGATAAAGGGTATGTCGTGTATTGTGGATTGTTTCATCCCACTCCTTCACATCATCAGACATCCATAATATTGTCACATCTGTTCGATGTGTAGCAATCGTACCAGCCATAATATCATTAAATTCAAAAACATTTTGAATAAACTCTTTTTCTTGATGATCTATTGTTCCTTTTTCACTTCCCGCATCAACAAGCATACGTATTTCTTCTTCACCTACTTGATCTTCCGCTTCATTTGGATCAATACCACAAATCCTCAAGACAATATTTGTTGATATTGAAAGAAATGAAACGATTGGCTTAAATAGGATAGAGATTCCCGTAACCAATCCTGAAATCCCCATTGCCAGTTCTTCAGATTTTTTCATTGCGATTCTCTTTGGAACTAATTCGCCAAAAACCAACGTGAAATATGATAAAATCAATGTAATCAATATAACAGCTATGGTATCTAAAGTAGAACGTGGAATATTCACACCCATCCCAACAACCCAATCAACTAAAGGTTCTGAGAAATTATCTGCTGCAAAAGCACTTCCTAAAAATCCCGACAATGTGATTGCAACCTGAATTGTCGCAAGAAATCGTGCCGGCTCTTGCGTTAATCGTACTAATCTCTTTGCCCGACCATTACCTTGTTCTGCCATTCGTTCTAGCTTTGTTTCATTCATTGATAAAACAGCGATCTCTGCACTCGCAAAAATCGCGTTTAATATAATTAAAATAATCTGCACTACTAAAAGAATAAAAATTGATGTACTCATAAATAAAACCTTTCTACAATAAAATTATCTAAATATCACACTTACTTAAAAGCAACAAAAGACATGGTCTATGTTCCGAATACATAGTCCATGCCTTGCGATATATAAATAAAAATTCTATTGAATTGGTTCGCTTCAGAATCATTATCACTTTCGTCCATGTTAAATATTCCTCCTCTCAAATAGTATTGTAGTACAGTATAACAAAAAGACCTAACATAATCAATTCGAAAAAAGCAAAAGTGTGTTAAATTTATGTAAAACATAAAATCCGATTATTTTTAATTTCTTTGGGAAATTCAATTTTCTTTATCATCACTTAACATCATTTTAAAGTAAAAAGCAAGCCATTTTCAGACTTGCTTTCCACCATATCATCTTCCTTATTGATAAATCATTTCTTTATTCACAATCTCCCTTGCACATGCTTGTATATCACTCATTCTCGTCTAAAACCTCTTTCTTTGTGCGTCTATGCTTTCCCTGCTCATCATAAAACATATTTCGGGTAGCAACCTTTACTTCGGGTTGTTCCAACATTTTCCGTTCACTAAATACCAGATGAATATGATAATTCGTCTTTACAACAGGTTATTGACACCTGCGGAAAGAATTTTCCCACATTGAAGAAAATCAAAATCCTGTTCAACCAGTTATATGAATTTGCATTGAAGAATGACATCTGCAACAAAGATTATTCTACTTTTATTGAAATCACCCAGTACAAAGACCGCAATCCAAACAAGCATACACGTACAAAATTCACGAAAGAAGAAGTCGCAAAAGTCTGGACAATGAAAGAGGATAAATACTATCAGATTATCCTCATGCTGCTCTATAATGGCACACGTATCTCTGAATTTCTTGATTTGAAGAAAGAAAATGTGCATTTGGAAGAACAATATTTTGATGTAATTGACAGTAAAACAGAAAACGGAATCCGAAAAGTTCCGATTGCTGACAAGCTCCTTCCCTACTATAAAGACTGGTATAATTCTTGTCATGATTGCGAATATCTTCTTCATACAGAGGATGGCAAAAGATTTCTTTATCTCAATTACTATGACAGCTATTGGACTCCTCTTGTGGAACAGATTGGAATTGACCGTACACCACATTGTACTCGACATACCTGCATTTCCATGTTATCGGAAGCTGGTGTTCAGGATACAACAATCAAGAAAATTGTGGGGCACTCCGGTGCTATGACTTTGACAGAAAAAGTTTATACTCACTTAGATATGCAGGTTCTTGTAGACGCAATCAACAAAACCTTAGAAAATGAGGACAGCGTAACTGCCGATACAAAATCTGCATAGCAAAAAGGACACTCTCCAGTGCCTATCACCGAAAAGTGTCCTATATTTTTTAGATATTTTTGTTGCAAACGTGTTGCAAATGCGTTGCGAACTGAGTAAATTCCACCGCTTTTCACCACATCTGACAGCTCCACAAACCCTTGTAAAACAAGAATTTGAACGTAAATTCGAGTTCTGTAGATTATCGCTTGCTGAACTGCGGAGCGCGACGAGCTGCTTTAAGACCGTATTCACCTGACCTTGATCCCAAAAGTCCAGTATTCATGCGTTTTTTCGGGCTTCCCTCTCTCAGTAAACCCATAGGTAAACCCACGAAATCGCGAGATTTTTGGTGCCGTTTAACGCAGCCCGAATGCAGCATTCACAACGCTGCTTAATTTCTCAGGTTTATTATACTTGACTTTCGCATAGATGTCCATAGTCGTTTTGCTGTTCTCATGGCCTGCCAAATACTGCACCGTCTTTGGATCAACACCTTTGTAAATCAGATTGGTGATGTAGGTGTGCCGCAGCATGTGCGGAGTCACCTTGAAGTCCATCGTATACACCAGCTTGGGATTGTTCGGCTGATGCTCACCAAGCCTTGGCTTTATTCTATGCTTGATGGACTGCCCATTTACATAGGTGTAATAACAGCGTTCTGCGGTGGAACGGACTGTTATGTACTTCCAGACCCTCACAAACTGTGCTTCCGTCAAAACAGTTCCCTTTGAATTGGAGATCACATATTCCGATTCTGATTTTTCCCTTGCTTCCTTGAGACAGGCTACCAGGCATTTGGGAATCGGAACATCTCGCTTCGCTGCCGGAGTCTTCAAAAGTGTGTTGACCACCGGCTCACCGCCTTCCACATGCCATGCACGCCTTACAGAAATGTACGGCGTTTTTTCATCCAGGAATACGCAGTCCCATTGAAGTCCAAGAATCTCTTCTCTACGCAATCCCGCGTACAAGCCGATCATTACGAAAACATACGGTGGTAGCTCACGAATGCTATCCAGCAAAATGGCAGTCTGTTCATCCGTCAAAGCTTCGCGCCGTTTCGCAGGCTTTCCTCCTCTTGCGCAAATCGTTTTGGATGGATTCTCTTTGATCACCTTGCTCTCTTCTGCCGAATTAAAAATGTTCTTAATCAGCATATTAAGCTGACCATACATTCCGGAAGAACCTTTTGATAGCGGAACCATCAGCAGCCGCAGGTCATCTGTGGTCACCTCATCCATATACATCTGTCCAATTGGATCCACGATGTACCGATTCACCATCCGCTCGTATCCCTCCAACGTATTGGTTCTTACCGTTCCAGACCGCATCAGCAGCCATTTTTCGCAGTACTCTTCCACGGTCGGATTCTCTCTGTGGAAAACCACTTCTGCAATTTTCTTCTGGGCATCTTCCACCCGGTCATACAATTCTTCGCGTGTCAGCCCATAGATTGCCACTCTCTTTCCGTCTGCATCTGTAATTCGGGTACGATAATACTGTACCCCTTTCATCATCACTGTTCCGTATTCCGGAAGTTCAGCAGGACGCTTTTTTCCTTTAGCCATGTGTTCTCCTCCTCGTCTATCTTCATATATTGCGTGTTGTCACTTTTATTATCATGGCGTACACCACTTCCTTCAAGGATGTCGAATGTATGTAAAAAGGGCAGGGATTTTTGACCATCCCTGCCCTAAGTTTTTTCTGATTTACTCTTAATCTCACGATGCAAAAGCATCTTCCAGCACTCCTGCGAGCTGCTCTGGGCGATTGTATTTCACCTTGGCGTAAATATCCATGGTGATCTTGCTGCTTTCATGACCGGCAAGATACTGAACTGTCTTCGGATCAACCGAAGCATGAATCAGATTCGTAATATAGGTGTGCCGCAGCTGATGCGGAGTCACCTCAAAGTCCAGACTGTAAACCACATTTCCATTGTGTGCCGCCTTTTGCCCCAGAACCGGCTTCACCGTATGCTTTACCCTCTTGCCATCTTCATAGCGATAATAGCAGCGTTCCTTGGTGGTACGGGTTACGATATACTGCCATAATCTCTTGAATTGCGTATAGGACAACGGGTCTCCATCCCGGTTTGCAACCACATAATCCGATGTCGATGTATTCTTCGCCTCTTTCAAACATTCCAGAAGATTGTCCGGCAGAGGGACATTCCGATGCGCTGCCTTTGTTTTCAGCTCTGTCAGAATCACCGGACGATTATGCTCCGTATGCCAGGCTCTCCGAACGGTAAGGTACGGAGCCTCGCAATCAAGATACACCGAATCCCATTGAAGTCCGAGGATTTCTTCTCTCCGCAATCCTGCGTACAGCCCCAGCATTACAAACACATACGGCGGCAAGCCGTAAATGGCATCCAGCAGCTTATCCACCTGCTCATCCGTAAGCGGGAGGCGTTCCTTCTGGGGAATTCCTCCCACATTCTTCTTCAGATAGATGGTCGGATTCTCATCAATGATCTTGCTCTCCATTGCTGCCGTAAAAATACACTTATATATAACGCTCACCGATTTGTACACGGATGCCGACTTTTTTGATGCCGCCAGCAGTGCCAGGCGAATGTCATCTGCTGTTACATCTCCCATATGCATATCGCCCAATGGCTTAATGATGTAGTTCTTCACTTTCGATGTATAGTCAATCAGCGTTGTCATCCTGATCTGTGCCGACTACATCAGCAACCATTTCTCGCAATACTCCTCCACTGTAGGTGTACTGCGGCGATACGTCTTGTTCTCAATCTGCTGGATCGCTTCCTGTTCCTTCTGGTACAGTTCCTCTCTCGTTCTTGCATATAAGGAAACCCGCCGCCCCTGCTGATCTGTTACACGGGTTCGATAATACTGCGTTCCCTTCATACTCACCGTACCATAATCGGGAATCATCATTCTTCTTGCCGCCATATCATTACCTCCAATTCTGTTGTTGCTTTCATTATTGCGGATTCATCGTCCATACTCAACGATGTCGATTTTCACCGCCGAAAGCTTCGAGGTTTGCGATATGTCGCAGCACGTTCCATCGGTTTTGCACGGTGTGTACATTTTGCAATGTACTCCTGAAGCCCCACTTCCGTGAAATAAACGCAGCCGTTTTCCACATACTGAACATAGGAGATCAAACCGTCTGTTCTTGCAGCATCCAGTGTTTTTACGCTGATTCCCAGTATACTGGCTGCTTCCTTCCTTGTAATCAGTTTATCCATCGCCTTCTTCGCCTTCCTTTCGGCATTTGCCCTGTCTTTTTTTCTCTGCCTGTTCCGGAATGTAATAACCAAGCTGAATCCTTACAGCTTCGTCGATCCCACGCATCTGCCCCTTACTTACCCGCCCAAGATAGCGAATCACGCATATCTTGTCGCAGGTGTCGAGCTGTTCTGCCAATACCATAGACGGTTTTGCCAGTCCCTTTGCTTTACGGAGAAAGAAATGCGTTGGCTGCTTTCGCTTCTTCTCAATTTTCGATGTCAGCGGAGCAATCGTGATTGTCGGCGCATAATAATTACCGGCATCATTCTGAAGAACCACAACAGGACGAACACCGCCCTGCTTTGATCCAACCGGAACACCGAGATTGGCGAGATATAAATCACCTCGCCGATAAACCCAGTTTTCTTTCATTTTCTGTTGTCTCCAATCTCCATACACTGATATGGATAAAGCCTGCCAGGTATCATGCTGATACAGCACCCAGCAGTGCTTTCTGAAAATATGGTTTCTCTGTACTTTTTCTTATCACCCCAGAGATGTAGGATTTCTCACAGGCGGCAGTGTGCTTCACTGCTCCATTGGAATTTAACCATCCCGCCTTCCTTATGGCCGGACCGCGAATTACGGAAGTATCATTGTCCCTGTCTGGCTTTAGCACCGCCGCCGGTTGCAATCCGGCATTTGCTTCTGCGAAACCGCTATCGCCCCGATGGGCTTCATGGCGTGCAGTCGATGGCTCGACCAAACAGGAATGTACCTGAAGAATGAGTATTCAGTTTTCAAGGGACATCCGGACTTTCGTCCTTACAAAGTAAGTTTAACAAGAATCCTCCGGTTTCGCGTTGGCCTCGTAGGCGCACTTTGGTTGTCCTTGCAGGACTACATATGGTTTGTTTTGATTTTTTCAGTGTCCTATGCAGTCGGATTGGGGCAAAAAAAATACCTCGTTGGTTTCCCAACGAGGCATCGAAGACGATTCTATCTCATACGACTTCACATCATGCATCCGAAGATTTGTTTTACAAAATTCGCTTGTTTTTTTCCAGAACGCTTAAACTGATCATATGCTCCTTCTGCATGAATAATCAGCATTCCAATTTCTGGAGCAGTAATGACATTTACCACGTCAATTTTCTGCTCATATGCTTTACTCAATCGAAATTCCTCTCTGCGAGAATCCAAAATCCGTATCACAGAAATCTGCTCATCGAATCCTTTCCGTAAGTACTATGCATAAAAGCACAGCCGCAGAGTACATCTGTGGCTGTGTTTCGTGTTCAGTTGCTCACTGTTGCGTGGACTGGATATGGAGAGACAACATATCTCCCGATCTTACATGGGTGATCTTATCTGCCATCACTCTGGCAGTTTTCCTTGCAGATATGTCGGCATCCCCACTGCGGTCGTATCCGGCCTGACCTTAAACATGGCTTTTTCAATCTACCTTCCTTATCGGTTTTCCGCGATATATTTCTCCGCCATGTGGACTGCCACCGCGCCGTCCGCTACGGCGGTGACCACCTGACGGAGGGGCTTCGTCCGCACGTCGCCCACGGCGTAAACGCCGGGAATACTGGTTTCCGTGGTCTCTCCGGCCACGATATAGCCGCCGCCGTCCAGCGCCAGTTGACCCACCGCCAGCGCCGTGGCGGGCTGTCGGCCCACGCTGACAAATACGCCGTCGCAGTCCACCACGCTTTCCTCACCGGTGACGGTGTCCCGCAGGCGTACGCCGGTCAGCCTGTCCCCGGAAAGCAGCGCGGAAACGGTGCTGTTCCAGCGGAATTCCACATTTTCGGTCTGTTCCAGTGGCTCGTGATAGATCTTGGTGGCCCGCAGGGTGTCTCTGCGGTGGACGAGGATCACCTTTTTCGCCACGCGGCTGAGAAGGAGGGCATCTGCCGCGGCGGAATTGCCGCCGCCCACCACGACCACCGTTTTGTCCTTGTAAAACATCCCATCGCAGGCGGCGCAGTAGGCCACGCCCCGGCCCAACAGCTCCGTCTCTCCGGCAACGCCCAGCGTTCTGGGGTCTGCGCCGGTGGCCAGCACCACGGTTTTTCCCCGGAAGATCCCCTCGCTGGTCTCCACGAGCTTGGGAACCGCCGTCAGATCCATGCGGAGAACTTCCGCGTATTCGCTGCGTGCCCCAAAACGCTCCGCCTGCTTTTGCATCTTCTCCGCCAGAGAGAAGCCGTCGATCCCGTTCTCAAAGCCGGGGTAGTTGTCGATCTGCTCGGTCAGGGCCATCTGCCCGCCAGCAGACAGCTTTTCCAGCACGACGGTGTCCAGCCCCGCCCGGGCCGCGTACAGGGCGGCGGTGTAGCCGCCCGGGCCGCCGCCCACCACGAGCATATCATAAACATGATTGTTGTTCATATCTGAATCCTCCGTTATTTCGCCAAGGCTTCCTGAATGAAGCGGTCGATCTCTGCCTTTGAGCCGGGCGCGGTGATGGAATCCACGGCCTTTCCGTTCCGGTACAGCACCAGAGTTGGGATGACCTCGATCCCCTCGGCCCCCGCCAGCCGCGGCTCCTCGTCAATATTGATCTTGCTGACAACGAGGCTGTCCGCGTATTCCTCTCCAATCTTCTCATACGCAGGGCCGATCCTCCGGCAATAGCCGCACCAGGGCGCCCAGAAATCCACCAAAACGGGCTTTTCGCCCCGGGTCGCCTGCTCAAACTGCTCCTGATTCATATTCATAGCTGCCATATCTGTCAGCTCCTTTCTTTTGTTTGGGTATTCTCAAGACTCCGTTCTCGCCCCACACCACATCGTGACCTCAACCTGAGATGACGGTACTCTGCCCTTGGGACATAAAGCAGATGAGTAAGACCATCATCTGTACGAGAATAGCTGCGGTTTGTTGCAGCTTATTCCGCGCAGAGCTCCGCCACAAGAGCGTCCATCTGCGCTTCGCTGGTTTGGTTCAGTGCGCCGCGCAGCGATACCTCCGTTTCACACAGTCGGAGTTCCTTCATCTTTTCCAACTCGGCGCGCATCAGCCGCGCGGAAGCAGGGGCCCATGAGCCGTTTTCCATGAGGCCGATCCGGCGGTTTCGGAATCCCTTTGTCTGTAAATGATCCAAAAAGGCCTTCATGGGCGGGAACAGTCCTCCGTCATAAGTGGAGCAGGCCAACACCAGTTTCCCGCAGTAGAACGCACTGGCAACAGCGTAGGAAAGATCTGTCACAGTGAGATCACATATGCTGACCTGCACGCCTTTTTTCTCTAATTTACCCTTGAGGGTCTTCGCCGCATGGGCAGTATTTCCATGGATGGATGCGTGGGCAATCAGTATGCTCTCCGATTCTTCTGGTTCCCATTGTGACCAGAGATCATAGAGCCGCAGACACTCCTCCAGCCCTTCTGTAAGCACGGGACCATGGAGCGGGCAGATCGTTTGGATCTCCAGCGCGGAGGTCTTTTTCAGCAGAGCCTGCACCTGTGCGCCATATTTCCCGATAATATTGTAATAATACCGTCGGGCCTGCGGCACCCAGGGGGCACGGGCAGTCCGTTCCAGTGAGCCAAAGCGTCCGAAGGCATCCGCCGAGAACAGGATTTTTTCCGTTTCCTCATACGCCGTCATCACCTCCGGCCAGTGTACCATCGGTGCCAGCAGGAAGCGCAGCCGGTGTGAGCCCAGAGAGATCGTGCTGCCCTCGCCAACCTCCAGCATACGGTCTTCCGACAATGCACCCGTGCCAAAGAACTGCTTGATCAGGGTAAATGTTTTCGCGTTTCCCACGATCTTCATCTCCGGGTACTCTTGCGCTATCCGCATGAGGCTGCCGGAATGATCCGGCTCCATGTGTGTGACCACAAGATAATCGGGGTTGCGCCCCCCCAACACCTGCGCTACATTGGAAAGCCATTCCTCCGCCGCCCGTGCGTCCACGCTGTCCATCACGGCGATTTTCTCGTCCAGAATGACATAGGAGTTGTAGCTCACTCCCATAGGCTGGACGGGGTACTGGTTTTCAAAGAGTGCCAATGTGTTATCATCCACCCCTACATAGCGGATGGCATCTGTTACCGTTCGGATATCCATATAAAAAATACCTCCTATTCTGATGTCTTTGGTTTTCTTATAAATCGTCTATCAGTGCGGTGCTCTTGGCGTAGGCGGTACTGCGTGCCTCAAAGAAATCGGTCTTGACCATATTGGCGTCAGCGTACTGGCTGACCCATTCCATGCTCTCCGGTTCGCGCTCAAAGCCCGGATACAATGCCGGATAGCCAAGGCTCGTCCAGCGAAGATTCCCGAGATAGCGGATGTAATCGCTAATCATCTGCCGGTTCAACCCCGGGATGTCGTCGCCGATCACATAATGCCCCCATGCGATCTCCTGCTCCACGCCCTCACGCATCATCTCGCGCAGCGCTTGTACGCTCTCGGCGGTGAACAACTCCGGCTGCTCCTTTTGCAGCTCCGTGATGATATTGCGGAACAGCCACAAGTGCGTGTTCTCGTCGCGGTTTATATAGCGGATCTCCTGCGCCGAGCCGGGCATCTTCCCGTTTCGGGAGAGATTGTAGAAGAACATAAAGCCGCTGTAAAAATAGATGCCCTCCAAAATATAGTTCGCCATCATCACGCGCAGCAGCGTGGGAGCGTCCTTCCGCTCCTGAAACTCGTTGTAGCAGTCCCCAATGAAGGTGTTGCGGCGCAGCAGATGCTCGTCCGTTTTCCATTGGTAGAGGATGTCATTGCGCTCCACGGGGGAACAGATGGTGTCGAGCATATAGCTGTAGCTCTGTGAGTGGACACACTCCTGAAACGCCTGAATGGACAGGCAGAGATTGACCTCGTTGGCTGTAATGTAGGCGCCGATATTAGGCAGGTTCGCTGTCTGAATGGAATCCAAAAAGACAAGAAAACTCAGAATTTTATCGTAGGCGCTGCGCTCGGCTGACAGCAGGCGGGGATAGTCCTTCACATCCTGCGAGAGATTGATCTCCTCAGGGATCCAAAAGTTGTTCATGGCCTGCCGGTACCAGTCGCTGACCCAAGCGTACTTCATATTGTTGAAGTCGTTGAGGTTGGTGGTATTGCCGCCGATCATGCGCCGCAGGCGCACATCAGGGTCGCCCTCCGGGTTAAAGAGGGGCTTTTTCTTCAGTTCCATCATGCTATCCTCCTTATGACGAGCAGCTTTCACAGGCCTCGACCTCAAGGGCCTTGCTGCGGACATAATAAATGGTCTTGACGCCGGCCCTCCACGCCTCCAAATACAGTCTGAGCACCTGACGCATGGAATAGTCGTTGGTGATATAGAGATTCATGCTCTGCGCCTGGTCAATATGTCTCTGGCGAAAGCCCGCGGCGCGTACCGACCAGCTTTGGTCGATCAGATGCGCCGCCTTATAGTACCACCATGTATCCATAGAAAGCTCCGGAGCAACGCGGGGCAGCATGCTGCCCTTTTTTTCCTCTAAAAAGAATTTCTTCATAATTGGATCGATGCCCGCCGACGTGCCGGAGAGGATGGATGTGCTGGAAGTGGGTGCGACAGCCAGCAGATAGGCGTTGCGCATTCCCTGCACCGCCACCGTTTCCGCAAGCGCCCGCCACTTTTCTGAGGTATAACCTCGCTTTTCAAAATACGCGCCTGTCTGCCAGTCGCTGCCCTCAAAGAGCGCATAGCGGCCCTTTTCCCGTGCCAGTGCTGTGTCCGCCTTGACGGCGGCGTAGTTGATATGCTCGAATACCGCATCGGTGAAGGCAAGGTGCTCATCGCTCTCCCATCGGATGCCGCGCTTTGCCAGCATGTGGTGGTAGCCGCTGACGCCCAGGCCGATGCTGCGGTACTTCTGATTGGTAAGCCGCGCGTATTCCAACGGGTAGAAGTTGAGGTCGATCACATTATCCAGTGCGCGGATGGCCGTTTCCACCGTGCGTTCCATATAGGCCTCGTCCTCCACCGCCAGATTACCGAGAGACAGACTCGCCAGGTTGCAGACCACAAACTCACCGGGGAGTGTGGCCGTCACCACCACTGTGTCGCCGTTCTCCGTGTGCACCTCAGTGCTGATATGCTCGATGGGCGCCATGTTCTGTGCGATCTCCGTGCAGAGATTGGAGCAATAGATCATTCCCGTGTGGCCGTTTGGGTTCATACGATTTACGCTGTCGCGGTTGAAGGCGAAGGGCGTGCCGGTCTCCACTGCCGAGCGAAGCACCAGCCGCACGATGTCCTTGACGGTGACGCTGCGCTTTTCGATGCGCGGGTCATTGACGCAGTCCAGATACCGCTTCTCCCATTCCGTACCCCAGTAATCCTCCAGTGCGTAGCCCTTGACCGTGAGGATCTCATGCGGACACATGAGATGCCACGGCGCGTCTATGTTCTCCTCCGCCAGTCGCCAGAAGAGATCCGGATAGCACACGGCGGGAAACACATCATGCGCCTTCATGCGGTCGTCGCCGTTGTTGGTGCGCAGTTGAAGGAATTCAGGTAGATCCCGGTGCCATGCGTCTAAGTAAACCGCCGCAGCGCCCTGCCGCATCCCCAACTGATCCACCGCCACGGCGGTGTCGTTGACCAACCGGATCCAGCGGATAACACCGCCCGCCGCCCCTTGAAAGCCGCGGATGGTGCTGCCTGCAGCGCGCACCTTACCGAAGTACATCCCCATTCCACCGCCAAATTTAGAGACCTTTGCGAAGTTGTCCAGCGAGCGGTAGATGCCGTCCAGACTGTCCGGCACAGTGTCCACAAAGCAGCTTGAAAGCTGATGGTAGGGCTTTCGTGCGTTGGACATGGTAGGTGTCGCCATCGTGACCTCCATACGGCTGAGCATATCGTAAAAGCGTTTTACCCACCCCATGCGGTCAGAGCCTTCGTTCATAGCAAGATGCAGCGCGATACCCAAAAACATCTCCTGCGGTGTTTCCAGCGGCACGCGGCTGCGTGACTGGATCACATAGCGTTTGAGCAGCAGGTCAAGGCCGGAGTAGGTGAACAACTCGTCCCGTTCCGGGCAGAGAAAGTCCTCCGCCATAGCGATCTCCTCGTGGGTATAGTGGGCAAGAATATAGTCACCGTAGAGTCCCTTATCCGTCAGATAGCGAAGCCTGCCATAGAGGTCGCCGACGCCGCGCCCCTCCCATTCCTGTGCGTTGCGACAGCGAAAGGAGTGGTTCAGAAGCCGCGCCGCGATGAACTCCCACTTGGGTGCCTCTGCCGTAGTCAGCTCTACCGCTGCCTTGGTCAGTGCCTCAGCCCTCTCATCCTCCGTCATGCCCGGGCGACAGAAGCTCTCAAACTTCATTTGAAGCGCCGCGAGGGAGTAGATTTCCTCGGTAAAATCCATCTGGATACGGCGCAGCACCTCGTCAAGCGAGTTATCCCCCACCGTCTGCGCGATGGTATGCCGGACGCGGCGCAGCGCAGACCGCTTTTCGCGATAGAGGATGTACGCCTTGGCCACCTCATAGTGTCCGCGCTCCATGAGCGTCCGCTCCACCTCGTCCTGCACACGTTCCACGGTGAGCGGTACTGTGACGGAGAGATTGTTGAGAACGGCGGCGAGGATCTCCTCCAGTTCTCCGCCCCCAATCTCCCTTCCCTGTCCATCAAACGCTTTTTTCATGGCGTTGAAAATTTTCTCCTGTTGAAAAGGAACAGACTTCCCGTTTCGTTTTCTGATCTCCATTTCGATCCTCTCATCTTCTCCGGTCACTTTTCATGTCCTTTTGGGCAAAGAGCGGGCAAGCGCAGTATCACGCTTGCCCGCTCTATTTTTGAAAGCCAGTTTTTCTGCAGCCGACACGGCGGGGCTGTTTGTTGTCTGTTGTCTTGGTTTTGGCTTTCCTGCCAGTTACTTCATAGATTCCAGAATGGCGTCCGCCAGTGCTTCCAGCTCAGTGCGCTTGTCCGTGCCCATGGACGAGGCGAGGCTGAGCCGCTCGTTGAGCACCGTCATGTTCTTAAGCTCATCGTTGACAAATTTCTGCATGAGGTCACCGGACTTCACCGCCCATGAGCCGTTTTCAATGATGGCAAAGGTGCGGTTTTGCAGATTCAGTGCCTTCATATCCATGAGGAAGTCATGCATGGCGGGGTAGATGCCGAGATTGTAGGTCACAGAGGCCAGGACAATGTGACTGTACTTAAACGCCTCGGAAATCAGCTGGGAGACATGAGTGGAGGACACATCGTACATCGCCACCTTGCTCATGCCCTTATCGCAGAGCGACGCCGCCAGCGCCTGCGCCGCGTTCTCCGTGTTGCCGTACATGGAGGCGTAGACGATGAGCACGCCCTGGGTCTCAGGGGCATAGCGGCTCCATGTGTCGTACTTTTCGATGAACCAGCCCAGATCCTTGCGCCACACGGGGCCGTGGAGCGGGCAGATGTACTGGATCTGATCCAAAACGCCGCCGGCCTTTTTCAGCAGGAGCTGGATGTGGGGGCCGTACTTGCCCACGATGTTGGTGAGATAGCGGCGGGCGTCGTCCAGCCAGTCCCGCTCGAAGTCCACCTCGTCGGCGAACAGCTTACCGTCCAGCGCGCCGAAGGTGCCGAAGGCGTCGGCGGAAAAGAGGACGCCGTCGGTGACGTCGAGGGTCACCATGGCCTCCGGCCAGTGAACCATAGGCGCGCCCACAAAGGTGACGGTGTGCTTGCCAAAGGAGAAGGTGTCGCCCTCCTTCACCTCGATGCACTCATGTCCGTCCACATGGAAGCCGAACTGCCGCATGAGCATGAATGCCTTCTCGTTGGAGATCAGCTTCACCTTAGGATGGCGCAGCAGGATCTCCTCGATGCAGGCGGCGTGATCCGGCTCCAGATGGTTGACCAGCAGGTAGTCCAGCTCGCGGCCATCCAGCACATACGCCAGATTTTCCAAAAGCTGGCGGCAGGCAGACCAGTCCACCGTGTCAAAGAGCACCGTCTTTTCATCCAGCAGGCAGTAAGCGTTGTAGCTTACGCCCCGGGGAATGGGAAAGCAGTTTTCAAACAGGGCCAGGCGATGGTCGTTGGCGCCCACCCAGTAGAGGTCGTTTGTTACTTTACGCACGCAATACATCTTATCTTACCTCCTTCACGGCTCAAGCCTTTACAAATTGATCCTTCGTCTCCGCGCACTCCGGGCACACCCACTCGGCGGGAAGCTGCTCAAAGAGCGTACCCGGCGCGATCTCGCCGTCCTCGTCGCCCAACTCCGGCACATACTCGTAGCCGCAGCCGCTGCAGACGTAACGGTCGCCGATGGGGGCGGGCTTCGGCGGTGTGGGCCGCTTCATCTTTACCATAGGCGGCGCGGGCAGCTTTTCGCCGCTATCCAGCGCAGCAGTGAGCAGGGGCAGGATCTCCTCCACATCGCCCACGATGCCGTAGTCGCAGTTCTTGAAGATAGGCGCGTTACCGTTCTTATTGATGGCCACGATGGTGGAGGCGTCCTTGATGCCCTTAAGGTGCTGGGATGCGCCGGAGATGCCACAGGCGATGTACAGATTGCCGGTGAACTTCTGACCGGACATACCCACATAGCGGTTCAGCGGCAGATATTTGAGAGTCTCCGCCACAGGGCGGGAAGAACCGATGGCCGCGCCGGCAGCCTTGGCCAGCGACTCTACCAGTTTCATGTTCTTTTTCTCCCCGATGCCCTTGCCCGCGGAGACCACCCGCTCCGCCTGCGGGATGGGCGTATCCATAGGGATGCCCACGGAGAAGTCGTGACCATCCTTCTTCAGCGCCGCTACAAGGTCGGCCACCTGCTGGGCAGCATCCCCTTCCCGGAAGATGGTCTTTTTGCGAATGCCGGTGATGGGCGCGGGTTTCTTGGCCGCCGAACGGCTCTCGCCGCCGGAGCTCTTGCCCAGCCTGCCCACCAGATGAGAGGCGATGACCACCCGCTGGATCTCGTTAGTGCCCTCGTAGATGGTGGTGATCTTGGCGTCGCGGTAGGCCCGTTCCACCTCCATGCCCTTGAGGAAGCCACTGCCGCCGTGGATCTGCAAGGCATCGTTGGTGACCTCCAGCGCGATGTCCGAGGCGTACATCTTCGCCATGGCGGACTCCATGCCGTAAGGCGCGTGCTGCTCCTTCAGCTCCGCCGCGGAGTAGATGAGGAACCGGGCGCAGCGCAGCTTGGTGGCCATATCCGCCAGCTTGAAGGCGATGCTCTGCTGGGCCGCGATGGGCTTGCCGAACTGGACGCGCTCCTTGGAATAGCTCAACGCGTGCTCAAACGCGCCTTGGGCGATGCCCAGCGCCTGCGCGGCGATGCCGATGCGTCCGCCGTCCAGCGTGGACATGGCAATCTTGAAGCCCTCGCCCTCCTTGCCCAATAGGTTTTCCTTGGGAACCTTCACGTCGTTGAAGATCAGCTCCGCCGTGGAGGAGGAGCGAATGCCCATCTTGTCATAGTGGTCGCCGAACTCAAAGCCCTTCCAGCCCTTCTCCACGATGAAAGCGGAGATGCCCCGGGTGCCGATGTCCGGCGTGGTGACGGCGAAAACCACATAGGTGTCCGCCTTAGGGGCGTTGGTAATGAAGATCTTGCCGCCGTTGAGGAGGTAGTAGTCCCCCTTATCCAGCGCCGTGGTCTCCGTGCCGCCGGCGTCGGATCCGGCGTTGGACTCCGTGAGGCCGAAGGCGCCGATCTTCTCGCCCTTGGCCAGCGGAACCAGATATTTCTTCTTCTGCTCCTCGGTGCCATAGGCGAAAATGGGCCATGAGCCTAGGGAGACGTGGGCGGAGAGGATTACGCCCGCGCCGCCGTCCACACGGGCCAGCTCCTCCACCGCGATGGCGTAGCTCAGGGCATCAAGACCGGCACCGCCGTACTCCTTGGGGTAGGGAATGCCCATCCAGCCCAGCTTACCCAGCTTCTTGACAGCCTCCTCGGGAAACTCATTGTTCTGATCCATTAAAAATGCGAGGGGCTTGATCTCCTCCTCCGCAAAACTCCGGATCTTCGCGCGCAGCTCTTCGTGCGCCGCCGTGGTTTGAAACAGCATATGGGTACCTCCTCTTAAAATTTTACAGCTTGCTTGTATCTTGGGGATCGGATCCGCCGGTCAGCAGCCTGCGCAGGCTCACGGCACGGAAAGCCTCGTCCTGCTTTTGCTGCAAGGCCGCCAGCTGACAGTGGATGGCGCACCGCCCATGCTTGTCCTGCCAGCGGCATTCATATCCCGGCTCCATGCAGGCGCACAGGATGCCCCGCTCCCCCACGACCCCCATGAGATCGTAGAGGGAGGTCGCGTCCAGATCGCAGGACAGCGCGCAGCCGCCGAGGGCGCCGCGGCTCACCCGCACCAAATTGCCAGCGGAGAGCTTGCGCAGAATCTGGTAGGCAAACTGATTGGGGATCAATTCCGTTTCCGACATCTCGGCCACCGAATGCTTCTCCCCGTCCAGCAGCACCCGCAAAATGCGCAGTGCGTAGTCCGTCTCTTTGGTGATGATCATGCTCCACATCCTCTTTTCGCTTGCTTGTTAATGCCATTATATCAATCTTGATAAATTTTATCAAGATAATTTCCAAAAAAATATATCGTTTTAACACAGACCGCTCCAGCCCGGGTCAGCTTCGCTTTCCATTCAGCGAAAAGCCATGTTCCTTACAATATAGAAGCCGAAAAAGCTGTGCCGTGGCAGTCCGCCGAAAGCAGAAAAGACTATGCCTGAAAACCAGAAAGCGGAGAAATTGGTTGGGGGTCGCAGGGGTCGCCCACCCAAGGCGGATAAGGCGGTCCCTGGCAAGTCCAAGGCAAGCACCAAAGTGCGTGCTTTTCATTTTATATTCGACACATTATGTTATGATATGCAGTAAATGTTCCATCTTACCGTCCCATTCTCTGCTGGAATCGGCGCACTCTTTCAGTTCAGTTTCGACTTCAGCATTTATCGGCAAGTTTTTCTTATAGCGGATGGTATGCTCAAGGCTTGCCCAGAAGTCCATAGCGATTGTACGGAGTTGTATCTCCACCGGCACATGGATCACTTTTTCCGCAAAGAATACCGGCAGCCGGAGCGTCAGGTGCAGACTGCGATAGCCATTTGGCTTAGGGTGTGAAATATAATCTTTCTCTGTGATGATTTCAATGTCAGACTGTTTTTTTAAGCACTTTGCCAAAAAGAACACATCCTCCTCGAAAGAGCAGATCACCCGCACACCGGCAATATCCATGATATTTGTCTGCATGGTCGGAAAATCCAGAGGAAGTCCGCGTTTCTGCATCTTATTCATAATGCTGGACGGCGACTTCAAGCGGCTTTTTATACTTTCTATCGGATTGCGATCATGCTGCAATGAAAACTCTTCGTTTAGAATTTCCAACCTGCTTTCCAGTGCTTTCAGCGCACATCGGTATTGCAGCATGACTTCCTGATACCTGCGATTTTCGCTTAAAAGGCGCTGGCACTGCAAATCATCTAAGCCTTTATCTGCCGCAACCGTCAAGCCAAATAAATTCTCACTCATAGCTTCTCCATTCCGCAGGGATAGGCGCTCCGCGCTGTCTGCCGCTCTTGTATTACGACCTGATAAAAACTGTATCCGCCGGAGAGATGGGAACAGGTGAAACCGTACTGCGTCAAAAGTCGGCAGGCCAGATAACTGCGAAGCCCTGTCTGGCAATTCACATAAACAGGCTTACCCCGGTCTAACTCGTCCAAATGCTCCCGCAGATCGTCCAGTGGAATATTGCGGAATCCATTCAAGTGCCCACGCCGATATTCGCCTTCTGTACGGACATCCAGCAGTGTCGCATTGCCATCGCAAGGCAAGTCCTCAACCTCATTCCAATGGAACTGCCGTACCTTCCCGCTCTCCAAATCCTCGATCATAAAACCGGCCATATTGACCGGGTCTTTGGCAGAGGAATAGGGCGGCGCATAGGAAAGGTCAAGCTCCGTCAGTTCCAAGGCTGTCATTTTTGCGCGAATGGCCGTTGCCAGTACATCAATGCGCTTGTCCACGCCCTCGCCGCCAACGATCTGCGCACCCAGCAGCCGCAGGCTTTCTTTTTCATACATCACCTTCATTGCCATAGACTGTGCGCCGGGATAATAGATAGCGTGGGATGCCGGGAATAATACGACTTTGTCGTAAGCGATCCCTGCTGCCTGCGCTGCCTTCTCATTGATCCCCGTGGAGGCCGCTGTCAAGCCAAACAGTTTCAGAACAGACGAGCCCTGAGAGCCGTGAAAGCGGCTGTTTCCGCCGCAGATATTGTCAGCGGCAATGCGTCCCTGCTTGTTGGCAGGCCCCGCCAGCGAGATCAATGCTTTTTGGCCGGTCACGAAATGGGTGACCTCTACGGCATCGCCCACAGCGTAGATATCCGGCACGGAGGTTTCCATCCGCTCGTTGACAGCGATGCTGCCCCGGATGCCCAGCTCAAGTCCGGCCTCTTTTGCCAGATGGGTGTCCGGCGTGACGCCGATGGCCAGCAGCACCATGTCGGAGCGCAGCGGCTCACTTTCCTCCAGCAGCGTCAGCACGGAATCTCCGTCCTGTCGGAATCCGGTGACGGTTTCATCCAACCGCAGAGCCACACCGTGTCTGCGCATTTCCGCATGGACAAAGCTGGCCATATCCGCATCCAGCGGCGCTAATAGCTGCTTCAGACGCTGGACGATGGTAACCGAAACGCCCATCTCCACAAGGTTTTCCGCCATTTCCAGACCGATAAAGCCGCCGCCAGCCAAAACAGCGGTTTTCGGCTTCTGATCCTCTACAAAGCGTCGAATGCGGAGGGTGTCTTCCACGGTGCGCAGGGTAAAGACCCGCTCGCTGTCCACACCGGAAAGCGCAGGAATCGTCGGCTTTGCGCCGGGGGCAAGAAGCAGTTTGTCATAGGTTTCCGTGTAGACCTTCCCGCTGTCCAGTGCGTGGACGGTGACGGTTTTCTCTGCGGGATTGATCGCAGTTACTTCCTGCCGTACTCGCACATCAATGCGAAAGCGATCCCAAAAGCTCTCCGGAGTTTGCAGCGTCAATTCTTCCTGCTCCTTGATCACACCGCCCACATAATACGGCAGACCGCAGTTGGCATAGGACACATAGCCGCTGCGCTCGATCATGATGATCTGCGCGTGTTCATCCAAACGGCGGATGCGGGCGGCGGCAGAAGCACCGCCCGCCACACCGCCTACGATTACAACTTTCATCTTGCGCCCTCCACCATTGCGGCAATCTCCGACTTAGGCCGATAGCCCACCGATTTGGCAACGGCCTTTCCATCCTTGAATACGACCAGCATCGGGATACTGGACACCTGAAAACGCATTGCCAGCTCCATCTGCTCGTCCACATTGACCTTTCCCACCTTGAGCGCGCCGCTTTTTTCTTCGGCAAGCTCATGCAGTATGGGAGAGAGCATTTTGCACGGTCCGCACCAGTCGGCGTAGAAGTCCAGCAAAATGGGCTTGTCGGAACGCAGTACCTCATTTTCAAAATTCGCAGCAGTAATTTTCAGTTCAGCCATGAGTAAGGCTCCTTTCTGTTATCTTTGTTTATTCTTTGTTTTTCAGCTTGCAAATCCCCTGCGTCATGGTTCCCATGGGGCAGAAGGCACACCATGTACGGGGCTTGTAGAGCACCATGACGATGAGGCCGATGAGCAGCGAGGTCAGCATGAGGCTGTAAAAGCCGAAGCTGAATTGGGCTACCCAGTCTGTCACCGTTCCGGCAGTGTAGGCCCAGCCCCACGGCACACGGAAGGTCCAGAACAGCTTAATGGCCTCCCGCAGGGACGAAGTACCCGCAGCGACCAGATATGTCTGAAACACCATGTTGCCGAACATCGTCAGGAAAAAGATCAAAAAGCCATAACGGAACCACTTGGAGGACATCCAGCGGGGCGTGGGCTTGCAGCGGGAGCATTTAAGGTCTGTCCCCAGCTTGCTGAACAGTTGACCCCGTCCGCAGAGGTGGTTGCAAAAGTATTTGTTCCCACCAAAGATGGCTAAGAACAGCGGCAGAAGAAAATCGATCATGCCCAGCCACGCGAACAGGATATTGAAAAAGCCCAGTGCAAAATAGATAATTGCATATACCCACAGGTAATCGTACCAATGCTTTACTTTCATGCGTCAGCCCTCACTTTCACCTCAATGCAGCCGACGGGACAGATCTTTGCGCACTTGCCGCAGCCTACGCATCGTTCCGCCTCCACAGCGGCGTAGCAGCCGCGGCGCACCTTGACGGCCCCCAGTGGACAGGTATTTTCACACACGCCGCAGGCGACGCACCGCGTCTTATCTATGGCGGCCAGTTTCTTTGACAGCATAGCGTTCCTCCCTTAATCCTGCAAGGATTTGTAATAGAGCATACAGTGGCAGAATCCCTCGAAGCCCGGATCTGCAATTTGATCCTTAAACTCCTGGCACATACATTTGGTCGCCTCTGTGCTCTCCCTGCGGCAGGGGCAGTACCCGCCGGTGCGCTTGAGTCCTTCTCTGATGGTGCTGACAATCTCCTGATCGGAATTGAGCTTGATTTTCATGTTCGCCACCTCTTTCTTGTTGATTGATTGTTGCTTTATCATACCGCAGTACAAAGTATTTTTCTGTGACGAGGTTACGTTACGGCAAATTTTTATATAAGTGAGAAAGAGCCGTGAAGCGGTATCTTACATACTGCTTCACGGCTCTTTGTTTATAGGTTTTGTTGTGCTTCCTTACTCAGCCACAGAAAACTGGTCTTTGCCAACAAAACATAAGGGGCATTCAAAATCATCCGGAATATCTTCCCATTTTGTACCCGGTGCAATGCCGCCTTCCGGATAGCCATTTTCTTCGTCGTATTCCCAACCACACACATCGCATACATATTTCATAATGAAATTCTTCTTTCTTGTTTTTTATTTCGCACACAACATTAGCCCGACTTTATCGTCATCAGAAACAATAACGATTCCTATCTTACTCAAAGAATATCCACAGCTTCCGCTTGTTTTACTCTCTTTGTTTTCTTATTCCCTGAAATCATTTTATGACCCGTATATACTGCCATAACCATGCAGATCAAGGAACTAAGCGCAAGGTACTTATGCGTTGTTTTTGAGCCTTTATATCCAGTGCAAAAAGTTCCAAACATGGTAATTACCGCTCCGATTGACCAATATTTATGTGCTTTCATGACTTGTTTGCCTCCTGCCTGCAATACATGACATTCAGTTCTCTATGTTGGTTCTAAGATACCATGCGCAGAACGATCACGCTTTCCACAGACTGTGGAGGTTGCAGTAGGCGTAGACCGCCTCGACTTCGTCGCCCTCGCAGAGCGCAAAGCAGACCTCCGGCTTCTCGCCCGGGTGCAGTTCCTTGCGCTGGTTGCCCTGCTTGGTGTGGAGGGACACCCACTCGATGTAGTGCTCCGGCAGCATGGGATGCTCTACGGAGCCGACCTTGACATGAACGATGCCGTTTTCCACAGTCCAGACAGGGACGTGCTTCTCCACGGCGGCGTCGGTGGTACCGGGGATGATCTCGCTCATCGGCTCACCGCAACAGATGACGGGAACGCCCGTGTCCTTGACCTTGGCAATGATGTTGCCGCAATGCTTGCAAATGTAAAACTTCTGCTCCATGATTCGTTCTCCTTTTCTCTTTAATAGTTTTCTGCGTGAATTTCAAAGTAGCTCTGGGGATGGTTGCAGGTCGGGCAGACCTCCGGTGCTTTCTCACCGATCACGATATGCCCGCAGTTGCGGCACTCCCATACCTTGACCTCACTCTTGGCGAAGACCTCCGCCATCTCCACATTGTGCAGCAGGGCACGGTAGCGCTCCTCATGATGCTTTTCAATGGCGGCTACCAGGCGGAAACGCTGGGCCAGCTCATGGAAACCCTCCTCGTCGGCGGTTTTGGCAAAGCCGTCGTACATATCCGTCCACTCGTAGTTCTCGCCCTCAGCGGCGGAGAGAAGGTTTTCGGCGGTGTCGCCAATGCCGTTCAGCTCTTTGAACCACAGCTTGGCGTGTTCCTTCTCATTATCAGCGGTTTTGAGGAACAGCGCCGCGATCTGCTCGTAGCCTTCCTTCTTGGCCTTGGATGCAAAATAGGTGTATTTGTTGCGCGCCTCGGACTCACCGGCAAAGGCAGCCATCAGGTTTTTTTCGGTTTGAGTTCCTGCGTATTTCGTTTCTTTCATGGTGGATACTCCTTCCTGTTTTTCTGCTTTTATTGTAGCAAATCTATGATTTTCTTCTGTAACGAAGTCACATTTCTTTTTATTTTAGACGATTTAGTCTGTTCTTATCCCGCAGCGTGATTGCACCACGCTTCAGCTCCACCAGCCCGTCCTCCGAGAAGCTTTTGAGCATCCGTGCCACTGCCTCCCGTGCCGAGCTGATGTGCTGGGCGATCTGCTCATGGGTCATGCGTATCGTGTCGGAGCCGGTACGTTCCGCTTCGGCAAAGAGAAATTCTGCCAGCCGCTGATCCAATCCCTTGAACATAATCTGCTGCATCGCCCACATCACATCAGAAAACCGTTTCGTTGCCAGTTCATAGAGAAAACAGCGGACATGGAGATTTTTCTCCTTGAGTGCAGCAATGACATTTGCAGAGATAATCAGAATGTCCGTATCCATTCCGGCAGTCATTTGCGTATCAAAGGTGATCTGACTGATCACGCAGGAGGCGGAAAGCACGCATAGTTCGCCCGGATACAGGCGGAACAGAGTTACCTCCCGCCCCTCATCAGAGAGAAGATAGGTGCGGATCTCGCCGGAAAGAATAAACAGCATTCCGAGACATTCATTGTCGCTGCTGTGAACGAACGCACCCTTTTTATAATGACGGACAAAGGCACTTCGGCGTAGTGTGTCCATTTCGCGTTCGGTCAAGGATGACCAGAACGGAAGTTGTGTCAGTGTGCGTTCCATATCAATGGCAGCTATGCTTGCCGCAGCCGTGGTCACCGCAGGAGTGACCAGCCTCGCCGTGTTCATGGTCATGGTGGTCACAGTGAACATTGGGATCGTAGCCCAAACTTCCGTTGAGCAATGCGCTCACCGCCGCGTCAGCGTCCCCGCTGACACCGCCGTAGAGCTTGATGCCCGCTTCGGCGAGTGCTGCCTGCGCACCGCCGCCGATGCCTCCGCAAATCAAAGCGTCCACGCCGTTCTGCATCAGAAAGCCTGCCAGTGCGCCGTGACCGCTGCCGTTGGTATCAACGACTTCCGCATGGACGATTTTGCCGTTCACAGATTCATAAAGCTTGAACTGCTCGGTGTGACCGAAATGCTGAAAGATCTGACCGTTGTCATAGGTAACTGCAATTTTCATAATGGAATCTCCTTTGCAAGTTTTGCCTGATTTTTCCATGTTGGCTCTCTGCATCCGGCAGCAACGGCCGCAGTGAGCTGCCTCCTGTCCTCCGCAGATGCGGTAGTTTCCCCCGGTGATGTGCAGCGGTTTCCCGTGGACAAGACACGCTACGATCTTGCTCCGTGCGCTTTCGTAAATCTCCTGCACAGTAGAGCGGGAAAGCTCCATTTGAGCGGCACACTGCTCGTGGGTTTGCTGCTCCAAGTCAACCAGCCGAATGACCTCGTATTCGTCCAGCGTCAGCAGGATCGGCTCGGTATTCTCGCACCCGTTAGGACAGAATGTATCGACCTGTGGTACGCCACAAATTCGACGGCACCGTGGCGGTCTTGGCATGGGAGCTTTCCTCCCTTTGTATTCGGTATATTCCGATTATAGCACTTTGAGCAGAAAAAGCAATTTTTCAAAAGCTGCTACATTTTCCGTCCTCATATGTGTGCTGGCTGATATTCGGTGTCGAAGACTACGTGTGAGCCATGTTCGTATTGTCAGATTATCTACATTTGACAGAACTTCGCAGGGTATCCTCTTCCGAATAGTTCGCATTGATGTCCATCGGGTTGATATACTGCGCGCTGGAAGGGCTGATTTTAATGACCTGCCCCTCAAATTTCTTCACCAGTGCCGTGTACTCGGCTTCCGGATCGCACACAATTACATCGTCATCCGTCACCAGAAACGCATTGGCGATTTCTCGCTTGGCAGAGAAGGATTTACCGGAACCGGGAGTACCCAGAATCAGCCCGTTGGGGTTTTTGAGCTTTTTCCGGTCAACCATAATCAGGTTGTTGGACAGAGCATTCAGCCCATAGTACAGAGCCTCTTTCCCGGTCTGAAACAGTTCCTGGGTGGTAAACGGAACGAAAATTGCCGTGCTGCTGGTAGTCATGCTGCGCTGAATCTCAATCAGGTTCTGTGCCAGCGGCAGACAGCTCATCAGCCCCTGCTCCTGCTGAAAGCCCAGACGGCGCAGGTTGCAGTTGTACTTCTGCGCGATACTGGAAGCTTGAAACACATTGGTTTCCAGCTCCTGCTCCGTCTCGCCGGTATTCATCACCAGAAAGGTCAGCAGGAACATACGCTAATTCTGGCTCTGCAATTCCTTCAGCAGTGCCTTTGCGTCCCTGCCGTAAGTTGCCAAATCTGACGGAATGATGTCCATATCGTATCCGGAACGGACAGCTTTCTTCTGTTCCTCAATCTTGGAACGATCCAGCTCCGTAATGGTGTGCTTGATGGATTTGATTGCTTTGTTCTGGTCTACCGACTGAATGTGCATGGTCACAATCTGGCTGGATTCCATATCCAGAAAGTCCTTCAGCAGCTGATCCGACAGGTCGGAAGCCGTAATCTGGAGATAGGACATGGAACCATACATCCCACCCATCTGAAAAACACGGTTCTTCGGAAAGGCAAACCCGGTCGGGGCAATAAAGTCCTTTACCGACAGCCCGCTCTCCGGCAGCCACTTCCAATCGAAATTGAATCGGTCATGGTCACCCATGTGGAACATATCGTGCATCAGATGAAGCCGTTCCTTACCGTTCAGCAATTTTGCCCGGACACCCAAGCGTTTGAAGTTGTTCATCAGGTCGATCTCAATGTGATTGAGCCTCGGCTTTGCCTGTTTCATGGATTCTGCTTCAATGCCAAACGTCAGGTACTTCGTCTTGGTCAGGCCGTTGTTGCCCTGGGCAAGCTGGCGGCGCAGCATGGTGCTGTACTCCGTGCGCACCGGATTGAAATGATCCTTCTGGTACGGGATGCGCACCATCTTCTCAAAATTCGAGGCATCCGTAGCCATATTCATAAAAGAAAGCTCAAAGCGGATACTCAGAGAGCCGTTCCACCCGCATCTGATAATCTCCTGGGAACTCCTGCCGGAGCTTGCCGTATTCCGTGTCAGAGAGAAGGACATTTTCGTATGAGCCATACCGGTGCTGGATTTCCTTCTTCTCTCTTTTATTGATTGTTTCAGTACTTGTTCTATTAGTACTTAATTGCGCGGGATTTTCCGTAACCGGTGTGTCCGTATCCGGATTTACCGTATACGGCTTTTCCGTACACGGCTTTTTCCTTGGCATCTCATAGATCACATACTCCGCTCTGCCCATCCGACCGTTACTCTCACGCTGCTGGTTCCTTTCCAGATATCCAAGACGTTCCAGTTCTTTCAGAGCTGTAAGCACCCCATCTACGCCATCCGGTGTAATCGAAGATAATCCCCGTACCGAATAGTTCCATGTGTCCGGTAAACTAAGCAGCATAGAGAGAAGTCCTTTTCCTTTCAGGCTGAGACCCTGATCCCGCAGGTGGTAATTGCACATCGTTGTGTAATTGCTGTTTTTCTCAACCCTGAATACCGGCATGGTGCTCACCATCCTTTTTCGCAGGCTCCGTTTTTTTCTTCGGACATTTGCGCGGACGATCTTCGCTGTCCTCCCGTCGATGGTATTTGCCGGTATCCTGCATCATGCGTTCAAACGCCTGAAGGCGTCCCTCTGTAAAAAGCGTCATTCGATCACACCCCATTTCTTAAACAACTTGAAGAGATGATTCTTTCCCTTGCAGGTCACTCTCGTCTGCTGCACCAGTTTTCCGCTTCTGCCGTAGCAATCCCGGACAATAAAATAGCCCCTTGCAGATTTGTCTGCAAAAGGCATCAGCCAGCCGCTTGGACTGCGGTACAGATAGCGATGATCCAGTAAGAGAGCTACTGCCGTCTTCTCCGGGATTCCGATTTCCTTACAGAAATTCCGGATGCAGGTACAATCCTCCGAATTCACAAAGGTGTCGAAGTAGTCTGCCTTGGGCTGTGCCGCATCCAGCTGTTTGCGGATACCCTCAAGCTGCTCTCTCGGCCACAAGCTCCTTCGCCAGGGTGTAGATGACCTCCGGATGCTGAATCACCTGATCCAAAATAGAATCGCTCATATACACACCATGCTTTCGGATGGACGGGAGAACTTCATCAAACACCCAGTGTTCAAACCGTTCTGCCGATGGCAGCTTGCTGTGAACGATCAGCCGATAAACATCACCTTCCGTGATAAAGGAGATTTCAACGACCTGCTCTCCAGCATCTCCATACTGATTCACCTTCTGAACGACCCCCTCGCGTTTCGTTAGGGGGCCTCTACAATGGCGTTTCACTGCGGCGTAGGGATTCACATATCCCAACGCTTTCGCCACGTCGCTTGCACAGAAGAAGGTCTTGCCTGCCTCCTGTAACAACCGGATCGAACCAAACTCCTGGTTCTCAAACACCTCCATCATCTGCCTCGACTGTCCGCCATGACTGCCCACATCGGTGTCATGGGTCTTCTGATTGAAATCCGTCATACCTGTTACCTCCTACTCAAATTTGTCTCGCCGGATTTCGGGCGAAAAAAATAAAGCCTCGACCCATTCTCGTTTTCAAAGAATGAGCCAAGGCTCTATGTAACAGGACACCTGATATCATTTTTTTGCAGATTTCGTCAGAACTCGCCAAACGAATCCGACACCATTTTTCATTCCGTTTCAGCCGGATTTTTCCCGAAAATCTGTCAAGGATATGGGGCGAATTTCCCCTCCAAAATGGCCTTCTGTAAACCCATTTTCCCACCCATTAGGCTCAAAAATAGACCGTAAACCCATGGTAAACCCATCAAAATGGGCTAATTTGAAGTCAAATTTCCTCAAATTTCACCATCGGAATCAGGTAATTTCAGGCATAGAAAAAGCCCGGAAAATGGCGTATTTCCGGGCTTTTTTAGCATTATTAAGCTGTAGATTATCGCTTGCTGAACTGCGGAGCGCGACGAGCTGCTTTGAGACCGTATTTCTTACGCTCTTTCATTCTCGGGTCACGAGTTAAGAAGCCAGCTTTCTTCAGTACCGGACGGTAATCAGCGTCTGCCTGAAGAAGTGCTCTGGAGATACCGTGTCTTACAGCACCTGCCTGGCCTGTAAAACCACCACCACGTACGTTTACAAGTACATCGAACTTATCAACAGTCTCGGTTGCTACGAGCGGCTGACGTACAACTACTTTCAGGGTCTCAAGACCAAAGTACTCGTCGATGTCTCTTTTATTGATTGTAATCTTGCCGGTTCCCGGTACAAGGTATACTCTAGCGATAGATTTTTTTCTTCTGCCTGTTCCGTAAAATTTGTTAGCCATTATTGTTTCCTCCTTCCAGTGCCTTTAATTAAAACTTGATTTCTAAAACTTCCGGCTTCTGAGCTGCCTGCTCGTGCTCCGGACCTGCGTATACATGAAGTTTCGTAATCATGCTTCTTCCTAAAGGTCCCTTTGGAAGCATACCCTTAACTGCTAACTCAACAACCTTCTCCGGCTTCTTAGCCATCATTTCACGAAGGGTTGTCTCTCTCATACCACCTACATAATCAGAGTGATTGTAGTAGATCTTCTGATCCAGTTTCTTACCAGTTACTTTGATCTTCTCTGCGTTTACTACGATTACGTAATCGCCGCAATCCATGTGCGGGGTGAAGATCGGTTTGTTCTTACCTCTTAATACTTTTGCTACCTCAGATGCAAGACGACCTAATGTATATCCTGTAGCGTCAACTACATACCATTTTCTCTCGATTGTTGCTGGACTAGCCATAAAACTCTTCATTGGTTGACCTCCTGTTTTACTTCATATAATTGAGATTAACTATATCATGAAATGCCTGCTCCGGGGCTTTGGTGCCGACATCTTCCTGACTCATGTCATACTGATTTATTATATTACACCGTCCCGGACGTGTCAAGCGGTTTTTCCTTGAAAATACAAGGTTTTTTCAACGATTTTCTCAAGGAATTTACAAGGTAAGTGCGTTTCATCCCATGCGCATGATATACGCACGGGATACACATGAAAAAGGAAGACTTCCTCCTCTCAGATTCCATCTTCCTTTTTCGCCGCTTTTTAGGTTGGTAATGAACTTTTTCTCTTTTCTCAAGAGAATTTATTTGAAGGAGACTGGGAAATCTCCGTCAAACCTTATTTTTCGATAAAACCGTTCCTGCAATGGAAGAACCGATTCTGCCTATTTCTGCTTCTTCGCTTCCAGATAATCATTCAGCTCCGTATTCAGGACATTGGTGATAAACATATGTCCCGGTGCGTGGGTAATAACTAACGGAAGTTTTGCATTTTCAATCGCTGCCTGCGGGGTAACGCCGCAAGCCCAGAATACCGGGATCTCACCCTCGCGGATCTCGACCGGATCGCCATAGTCTGGTTTGGAAATATCCTTGATACCGATCGCTGCCGGATCGCCGATCTGGACCGGACCGCCGTGTACGTTTGGATAACGGTCTGTGATCTCTTTGGCTTTCTGTGCGTTTTCCGGTGTCATCGGACGCATGCTGACAACCATCGGTCCCTTGAACACGCCGGCGCTCTCGCACTGAATGTTGGTCTTGTACATGGAAACATTGCAGCCCTGCGCGATATGGCGCACTTCAATGCCGGCTTTCATAAGCGCCTCCTCAAAGGAGAAGCTGCAGCCAATCAGGAATGCAACCGAATCTTCTTTCCAATAAGAAGAAACATCTGTCACCTCATCGACTTTCACGCCGTCACGATAAATGAAATATTTCGGGATGTCCGTCACGATGCTCGCGCCTTCGCCCATATCGTGGATATCCGGTGTGCCCTCTACGACTTCCAGGATTGGGCACGGTTTCGGGTTCTTTCTTGCAAATTCTTTAAAATCATCGGCGTACTTCTTCGGCAGGATAACCAGATTTGCCTGTGCATATCCGGCACACATGCCAGCCGTCGGGCGGGTAATCTCGCCAGTCCGAATCAGTTTCCATACTTCCGGTGGTGTCATTTTGCTGTAATCTGCCATATACGTTCCCTCCATATCTTTCAATGCATCTGAATTTTATCTGAATCTCTCAGTCTCTTCCTCTAATTCAACCATATATTCAGTTCCATCGATCACAACCCGGTAGGTTCCAATCGGATTCCAGTATTTCTTCGACTCACATCCAACCGCTACCTGAATCACTGCATCGAGTTCTCCGCACGGTTCCGGTACTTTTGCCAGTTCTTCTTTGAGTGCTTTGAGTTTTTCCACCTGCTCAATGTAAAGCTTCTGCGCTTCCTCAACCGTTACTTTCTGGAAATGTACTTTATAGCCCGGTCTGGACTGTGCAACCAGCGGAAGGTCCACAGAGATAACGCCAGCAATCTTCGTATAACCGCCGGTGGTCTGATGATCCGCCATCATGATAATCGGCTGTCCGTGGGACGGCACCTGAATCGCACCAAAGGCGATACCGTCTGTGATAATATCGCCGCCATTTTTATGCTCGATGGCCTCGCCCTCGAGACGGCAGCCCATACGGTCGGACTCATTCGTAAATGCATATGTGCTGCTTAAGAAAGTCTCAACACCTTTCTCGGTAAAGCAGTCATCCTGCGGTCCCATGACAACGCGGATGGTTTTCTCCGTCTGGGAGAAGTCCTCCGGCGTCACTTTTCTCTTTCTCATATTTGGAAGGGTCGTCTTCGGAGCGGCAAAACCAATCTCGTCTCCGCCGCCGATCTTTCTTCCCTGATAACCGCCTACTTTCAGCTTTAAGTTGGTGGATTTGCTGCCCATCTGTACCGGGATATCCAGCCCGCCTGCCACTGCAATGTACACGCGGCTTCCGCTTGTCATACCGGCAAAGTTCATGGAATCGCCCTTATGTACTAAAACTGCCTGATACATCGGAAGATCTTTTCCATTTACCTTCGGAACCAGATTGCCGCCGGTTACTGCGATAATATTATCTTCTGTAAATTCCATCATCGGTCCCATCAGGGTTACTTCCAGAACCGCCTCGTTTTCATCATTTCCCACTAAAATATTCGCGATCGCTGCGGAACGCTGATCCATAACGCCTGATACAGACATACCAGACTCCTGATAGCCGGTGCGTCCCATGTCCTGTACGGTTGTGAGGAATCCGCCGCTTGCAAACTTAATGCCCATCTTTATACCTCCTTATCGTACACAACGTATTTGTAGGTTCCATCTTCGACTTCTTTTTCGATCTTTTTATACTCTTCCTCGGTTACTGCAGCAAACTTGATATATTGTCCCGCTTCCAGAAGCACTGGTTTCTCGCGGTCTGCATCATAGAGTTTTAACGGAGTCCGTCCAATTAACTGCCAGCCGCCCGGAGATGCTACCGGGTAGATACCGGTCTGCTCACCGGCGATACCGACGGAGCCGCCCTCAATCTTCACTCTCGGGCTCTTCAGACGTGGGGTTGCGATCTCTTTGCTCATGCCGCCCAGATATGGGAATCCAGCAATGAATCCAATCATGTAGATTAGATATTCTTCAGATGTATGAATCTTGATAACCTCTTCCACGGTCTTGTGATTGTGCTCCGCAACATTTTCAATATCCGGACCCATCTCTCCGCCGTAGAGAACCGGAATTTCGATAACGGTTGGCGGCGGGATCGGAATGCTGGATAAGGAACCCATCAATTTATCAAATTTTTCTGTGAGTGCCTTGAATCCGATCACTTCCGGATGATAATGTACTAATAAGGAACGGTATGTCGGAACCGTCTCCACAATTCCCGGTATATCGCTTTTTTCAACCGCAATCTTGAATGCGCGGATTTTCTTGTTGATCTCCGGGCTGATTTCATTGCCAAACTCAACGCACACAGCGCTGTCGCCCGCTACAAGGTATCTTACCTCGCTCATATATACCTCCTGTCAGATAAACGAAGCCCCCGCCTGCCTGTTCTGCTTTTCTTCGAAAAACCTAAAAACTGCTTCCGACCCAACAAGCCAGTTACAGGGAAACGCCCGGCAGACCTGCTGCCATAAGCCAGCCATCTGCGTGCTCATCCAGCCAGTCCGCCGGGCGCCTGTCCGTTTAATCGTTTTTTATTATTTTACCACATTTTTTGCATTTTTTCATTCATTAACCAAAGATAGTAAGAATCTTCGGCAGAGCCTTGATTCCTGAGTAACCGGTCAGAAGAACAACGCATACACCAAGTACGATGAGTACGGTCGGATGTTTGTAATTTTCACCGACGATATCTTTTCTGCGGCTTGCCAGAAGAATGACAAGCAGTGTAATCGGAAGAATCAGTCCGTTTACGGAACCAGCCAGAACCAGAAGAGTTGCCGGCTGTCCAAGTAATGTCATGATAACGGTCGATACAGCGATGAAGCCGATAACGAACCATTTCTCATTCTCCATGATGAACGGATGCAGGGTCTTTAAGAAGGATACAGATGTATACGCTGCACCGATGATGGAGGTGATAGCTGCAAACAGGATAACCAGACCGAAGATCTTATAACCGATGATGCCTGCGCCTGCCTTAAAAGCTGCTGCTGGCGGGCTTGCTACCCATGCTTCGCTTCCAACTACTTCCGGAGTTGCTGTAACAACGCCTAAAACTGCGAGGAACAGTAAAATTCTCATAACTCCCGATACGCTGATGCCCATTAATACGGAGCGGCGAACATGCGGAAGATCCTTGGTTCCGGAGAAACCTGCATCCAGAAGACGATGTGCACCGGAGAATGTGATGTAACCGCCGCAGCTTCCGCCAAGCAGGGTAATAATCGGGAATACCAGGTTCGGGAATTCGTTCAGATGTCCAACACTGCCGATTGCCTCGACAACCGGAGGTTTTGAACGGAATGCTACATAAAGTACGGTAACAATCATGATGCTTCCTAAGTATTTGGTCAGCTTATCCATGAAGTTTTTCGCATCCTTGGATAAGAAGATCAGGATACCGATGACACCGGCTACAACGGTTCCGACTTTCAGTGGGAAACCGAATACGATATTAAAACCGGTTGCGGCGCCGCCGACGTTACCGATATTGAATACCAGACCGCCGAGAGACACAAGGAACGCAATGAAATATCCGAGTCCCGGAACAACTTTATTTGCGATATCCTGTCCACGCATACCGGACACACCGATGATGGACCAGATATTTAACTGGGTTGTAACATCCAGAAGAATGGTGCAGATGATTGCCAGTGCGAAAATAGAGCCATACTGACCGGTAAAGGTTGCGGTCTGCGTCAGGAAACCAGGTCCGATCGCAGACGTTGCCATCAGGAACGCGGCGCCAATCAGGGCTGTCGTGTTCGCATTACTTTTTTTCTTTTCTCCCATATTTTTCTTCTCCTTATATACGTATTAGCGGAACAGATTTTTAATCTCCACTCCCTCGGCTACCAGGGTCTCACGAATGTTCTTTACGAACTCCAGTGCTTTTGGGTTGTCTCCGTGTACACAGATGGAATCTGCCTTGATGGAAATGTCGTTTCCGTTGATGCTCTCAACTTTTCCTTCTTTTACCATTCTTACGACACGTTTGATTGCCAGGTCTTTATCTTTGATGACTGCTCCCGGAAGTTTTCTGGAAACCAGGGTTCCGTCATCGTTGTATGCACGGTCTGCGAACACCTCGCTCGCTGCCTGTAAACCAACCTCCTCAGCCGCCTTGATCATCTGGGATCCTGCCAGACCCATGAAGATGATATCTTTATCTACTTCATAGACTGCTTCGCACATTGCTCTCGCCAGCTTCTCATCAACAGCTGCCATGTTGTAGAATGCGCCGTGCGGTTTTACGTGCTGGATTTTTACGCCCTGGCTCTTAGTAAATGCGCTCAATGCGCCGAGCTGGTATTTCAGATATGCTTTCGCTTCTTCCGGAGTTACCACCATGTTTCTTCGACCGAAGCCCATCAGATCCGGAAATCCCGGATGTGCTCCTACTGCGGTTCCGTATTTCTTTGCCAGTGCGATGGTCTTATCCATAACCATCGGATCACCTGCATGCCATCCACAGGCTACGTTGGCGGAAGACACGTACTGAAGAATTTCTTCATCCATACCAATCGTATAGTTACCGAAGCTCTCACCTAAATCACTGTTTAAATCGACATAAAACATGGTTCATTCCTCCCTTTCTTAGCTCACACATCTCATTTTTGCGGCTTAGCGTTTCTTCTGTCTGTTTTCAACAACCATCGGAAACTATTTTTAAGATGAGATGTTTTTTGTATGTTCCCCTTGTTTTTTTGCTTCTAATGATATTTTATCTGACTTTTATGTATTTTTCAATCATAATTTTAATATTTTTTAAAATAATT